>SHYZ01000174.1 GCA_009692535.1 Myxococcales bacterium | reverse complement strand
GGCCCGCGAGGCGCGTGCGAAGCGAGACCGAGAGGATCGTGAGCGGGAGGACCGCCAGCGCGAGCGTGACCGCGAGGACCGTGACCGTGAGGACCGTGCGCGAGAGGACCGCCAGCGGGAGCGCGACCGTGAGGATCGTGACCGCGCGATCGCGCGAGCACGCGAGGACCGTAAGGACCGTAACCCCGACGACCGCGACCGCGACGACCGCGACCGCGACCGCGACCGCGACCGCGACGACCGCGACCGTGTTGACCGCGACCGCGCCGACCGCGACCGTGTTGACCGCGACCGTGATGACGCCGACCGCGACCGCGACCCAGCCCCCGCACCGGACGCCTTCACCCGCGCCGACCTCGTGGAGCGCTACTCGCGCCGCCCGATGGCCGAGGTCAGCGCCGGCGTCTCGTTCGTCGGACGCACACTCGAATTCGTCTTCGACCCCGCCCTCGTGGGCGAGCAGAAACCGAACGGCTACCAAGGCAGCCCGGTCGCCGGCACCTTTGTGACCGCCGAGATCTACCCGCTGGCAAAACCCGGCAAGTCCGGTGCGCTCACCGGACTCGGCGGCACGTTTCACTTCGATCGTGTGCTCGTCCTCAAGTCGCGACTCCGCGCCCGCGACGCTAGCGGCATGACCGTCACCCGCGTGTTCGACACCGCGCAGACCCGATGGGGCCTCGGCGCGCGCTACCGCCGGCCGCTCGGCACCCGCCCCACGCATCCCACACTCGAGCTCGACGTCGGCTACGGCGGACTCTCGTTCGTGGTCGACAACGGCGACATCGACGACGACTTCCCCGACGTCACCTACTCGCTCATCGAGGTCGGCGGCGGGCTCCGCCTTCCGGTCGGCACGCCACGCGTCGCCCTCCACCCGCGCTTCAAGTACCTCCACGTCTTCTCCGCTGGCGAAATCACCGACTCCTCGCACTACGGCGAGGGCGCGCCCACCGGTCTCGCGCTCGATGTCGCGCTCGAGGTGCGCGCGACGCTGCGCCTCGTGATGCGCGCCGGCGTGAGCTACACGCGCTTCGCTTTCGACTTCGGCACCGGCGGCGATTTAGCCGTGAACCGCGACGGCGACCCGAACGATCAGGACGTCGGCGGCGCGCTCGATGTCTACCTCGGCGGGTACCTCACCGTCGGCTACACCTTCTAGCCCACCTGCACCGCGGCGCCCGAGCGGTCGAACCCGTCGGCAGATCGCCCGTGATATATCCCCGCGCCATGGATGCGAAGTCCGTACGCAAGGCGTTCCTCGACTTCTATGCCACGCACGGTCACGAGGTCGTGCGCTCCTCGCCGCTCGTGCTCGCGGGCGACCCGACGCTGCTCTTCGCCAACGCGGGGATGAACCAGTTCAAGGACGTCTTCACCGGCGCCGAGCCGCGCGCCATCCGCCGCGCAACGTCGGCCCAGAAGTGCGTGCGCGCGGGCGGCAAACACAACGACCTCGAGAACGTCGGCTTCACGGCGCGCCACCACACGTTCTTCGAGATGCTCGGCAATTTCTCCTTCGGCGACTATTTCAAAGAGGAGGCGATCCGCTGGGCGTGGGACCTCGTGCGCGCGCTCGGCATCGACACCAGCCGCCTCGCGTTCACCGTCTTCGGCGGCGACCCGTCGCTGCCGGGGCTCGGCGCCGACGACGAGGCTCGCGCGCTCTGGCGCGGCGTGACCGGCTGCGCCGACGACCGCGTGATCTCCCTCGGCGCGAAGGACAACTTTTGGCAGATGGGCGACGTCGGCCCGATGGGTCCCTGCTCGGAGCTGCACTACTTCCAAGGCGACGACCTCCCCTGCACCGCACCGACCTGCGCCGGTCCGGCGTGCGACTGCGACCGCTGGCTCGAGATCTGGAACCTCGTCTTCATGCAGTACGAGCGCCGCATCAAGGATGGGCCGCTCACGCCGCTGCCCGCCCCGTCGGTCGACACCGGCGCCGGGCTCGAGCGGATGACCTCGGTCGCGCAGGGGCAGCGCTCGAACTACGACACCGACCTCTTCGCGCCGCTGCTGGCGCGCGCCGCCGAGCTCGCGCGGCGCACCTACGGCAAGGACGCAGCCGACGACGCATCGATGCGCGTGATCGCCGACCACGCCCGCGCAACGGCGTTCCTCATCTCCGACGGTGTGTTCCCCGAGAAGACCGGCCGTGAGTACGTGCTCCGCCGGATCTTCCGCCGCGCCGTGCGGCACGGGAAGCGCCTCGGCATCGAGGAGCCGTTCATGCACCTCGTCTGCGGCACGGTGATCGACGAGCTCGGCGACGTCTACCCGGAGCTCACGCTCAGGCGCAAGGTGATCGAGCAGCTCGCGCTCACCGAGGAGACGAACTTCCGCCGCACGCTCGACCGCGGGCTCACGCTGCTCGAGGACGAGTTCGCACGGCTCGCCACGACTGGCGACCGCGTCGTGCCGGGCGCGCGCGTGTTCCAGCTCTACGACACCTACGGGTTCCCCGCCGATCTCACCGCCGTGATCGCCGCCGAGCGCGGAATCGCGGTCGACCAGCCGGGCTTCGACGCCGCACTCCGCGCCGCGCAGGAGCGCAGCGAGTTCAAGGGGCAGGAAGATGCGGTCTCCGAGATCTGGAAATCGGTGGGCCGTGAGGCCGGCGCCACGCGCTTCCTCGGCCACGGCCACGACGACAACCGCGACGGCACGCTAGGGACCGGTCGCGTCCTCGCGCTGGTGGTCGACGGCGCGCGCGCAGCACGGGCGGTCGCCGGACAGAAGGTCGGCGTGGTCTGCGATGCGACGCCGTTCTACGGCGCAGCCGGCGGCCAGGTTGGCGACACCGGCTGGCTCGCGTGCGCCGGCGCGCGCGTGCGCGTGGACGACACGGTGAAGCCGACCGCCGACAGCGTGCTCCATCTCGGCGTGGTCGAGACCGGTACGCTCACCGTCGGCGACGAGGTAGCCGCGCAGGTCGACACCGCGCGGCGCGACCGCATCCGCGCCAACCACTCGGCGACGCACCTGCTCCACCTCGCGCTCCGGACCGTGCTCGGCGACCACGCGACCCAAAAGGGTTCGCTGGTCGCGCCCGAGCGTCTGCGCTTCGACTTCGCGCACGGTGCGCCGCTCACCGACGAGGAGCGCCGCCGCGTTGAGACGCTGGTGAACGACGACGTGCGCAAGAACGTCGCCTCCGACACCGAGGTGATGGCGCTCGCCGAGGCGAAGCGGCGCGGCGCGATGCAGATGTTCGGCGAGAAGTACGGCGAGACCGTGCGGGTCGTGCGGATCGGCGGCGACTCGCTCGAGTTCTGCGGCGGCACGCATGTGCGGCGCGCCGGCGACATCGGGCTCTTCAAGATCGTCACCGAGACCGGCATCGCGCAGGGCGTCCGCCGCATCGAGGCGGTCACCGGCGTCGGCGCCGAGAGTCATGTGCAGCGGATGGAGGACGAGCTCCTTCGCGCCGGCGAGCGGCTCAAGAGCGGACCGCTCGAGGTGGCAGACCGCGTGGAGCGGCTGCTCGCGGAGCTGCGCACGCGCGACCGTGAGGTCGCAGAGCTCATGCGCAAGCTCGCGGCGGGCGGCGGGCGCGACCTCCTCGCCGAAGTGAAGGACGTCGGCGGCGTGAAGGTGCTCGCCTGTCGCGTCGACGTGGCCGATCCCAAAACACTGCGCGAGACCGGCGACGCGCTGCGCGATCGCCTCGGCTCCGGCATCGTCGTGCTCGCCGGCGAACACGATGGGAAGGTCGCGATCGTCGCGATGGTCAGCAAGGACTTGGTCGCACGCTTCCACGCCGGCAAGATCGTCGGCGCGGTGGCCGAGCTCGTCGGCGGTCGCGGCGGCGGGCGTCCCGACATGGCGCAGGCGGGCGGGACCGATCCCACTCGTCTCGACGAGGCGCTCGCGCGCGTGTACGCGATCGCCGCTGTTTGACAGTCGCGTGTACGCGATCGCCGCTGTTTGACACTCGCCTGTACGCGATCGCCGCTGTTTGACACTCGCCTGTACGCGATCGCCGCTGTTTGACAGTCGCGTGACTCGGCGTAGATCATCGACTCGTGCCAGTGGGCGGCGTGAAGCGCGGGGGACGACGGGGCCAGCGAGGTCACGACCCTGGCCTTGCTGCACTCGCGGCGCTCGCGGGCTGCGATGTGGCGTCGCTCGACTCGCTACTCACGCGAGCCAGAGAGATCGCCCGGCGCCTGAGCGTGGCGGGCGACGGCGCGGCGCTTCCCGCCGACTCCCCTCGCGACGACGACCGCACTGTCGTGATGCGGCTCGAGGATGTGGCCGGCCGGCGTGAGCGCGAGACCGCGGTCGAGGTTGGCCCTCTCGACATCGAAGGCGAAGCGGATCGGCTCGACGACAATGCCGCCGACCGCTCCGCCGGCCCGACGCTGCCGGCACGCTAGGCTTGCCGCGCGACGGAGCGCGCGACACGTTCAGTCGGTGCCGACCAGCCGGAGCGCTTGCACGATCTCCGCCGGACCGCGCGCGTCGCGAAATACCTCGCGCACCCGCTCGGCCGGCGCGCGCCCCGACTGCGCAATCTCCTCGAGCGGCGCGAGCGCGGCCACATCGTCCGGCGCGAGTCGCGTGAGCCCGGCGCGCGCGATCGCCACGAGCTCTCGCGCGAGCTCGAGCACCGATCGCCCGCCCGCGCGCGCAGCCAGCCCCGCGCGTGGCACCGACGCACGCAGCGCGAGCCGCTCCGCAAAGCTCCAACCGGCGGTGAGCCGGCGCGCCTCACGACACGCGTCGTCGTCGTAGAGCAGCCCCTTCCAGAGTGCCGGCAGCGCCAGCACCATCGGCATCGGCCCCGCGTCGGCACCGCGGAGCTCGATCACCTGCTTGAGGCGCACCTCGGGGAACAGCGTCGAAACGTGCATCGTCCAGTCGGCCATCGTGGCCCGCTCGTCACCGAAGCCCTCGCGCAGGAAGCGGCGAAACGTCATGCCGCCGGCGGCGCGGTAACCGTCGCGGTAGAGGAATAACATCGGCACATCGAGTGCCCACTCCGCGTAGCGGCGATAAAGGTCCCCCTCCTCGAACGCGAGCGGCAAGAGGCCGCAGCGATCGGGGTCGGTCTCGAGCCAGACCCCCGCTCGGTAGCTCTGGTAACCGCTGTCTTTCCCGTCGACGATCGGCGAGCAGGCGTAGAGCGCGGTCACGATCGACGACACCCCTGACGCCGCAGCGAGCTTGGCCGCGGCGTCGGCCTCGTCGGCGAAGTCGAGGTTCGCCTGGACGGTCGCGGTGCGCTTCATCATCTCGTGCGCAAGGCGGCCGCGCGTCGGCAGGTAGTCGCGCATGATCGCGTACCGCCCCTTGGGCATCCATGCGACGTCGTCGCGCGTGCCGAACGGGCGGAAGCCGACGCCGAGCCACGCCGCGCCGGCCTCGCGTGACGGCGCCACGAGCTCGCCGAGATGCTGCTCGAGCGCCGCCTCGCTCTCCGCGAGCGTTGCCGTCGGCGCGGCAGAGTGTTCGAGCTGTCCGCCCGGCTCGAGCGTCACGTTCTCCGCGCCGCGTGCGAGCGCGACCACGCGGGTCCCTTCGCGCACCTCGTGCCACGAACCACCGGCCGCGAGGTGCGCGAGCAACGCCTCGATGCCACCCGCCCCATCGAACACGAGCGGCATCCCGGTCGCTGCGACGACGCCGATCTTCTCGTGCTCGACGCCGATGCGCCACGCAGCGCGCGGCTTCTCGCCGGCCGCGAAGGCACCGACGAGCTCGTCCACCGACGAGATCGGGCGAGCTCCGGGGGCGATCGCGGCAGCCATCGAGGAGGCGGCATCGTAGGACCTCGTCGCCCCGCGCCGCAAGCGGCCCGCGCCGCAGCGGCCCGCGCCGTACGCTCTCGGGCGCGTGCGTCGGGCGACACGACGCTTCGTGGTAGCTTGCGCGCGTGGACGCTGACTCCGGCCCCTTCGCGCAGGCCTTCACAACCCAGCGGGCTCGGCTCCTCGAGTTGATGCGCACGCTCGCCTTCGAGCGCCGTCCGGTCACGCTCTCGTCGGGCAAGATTTCCGACTTCTACGTCGACTCGAAGCAGGCGGTGCTCACCGCCGAGGGCCACTTCCTCGTCGGGCAACTCTGCTTCGCCGCGCTCGAGCGCGACGCGCCATCCGCCCTCGCAATCGGCGGGTTGACCATGGGCGCCGACCCGATCGCGAGCGCGACCTCGTTGGTCAGCTTTCTCGCCGGACGACCACGGCCCGCGTTCTATGTGCGCAAGGAGCCCAAGGGCCACGGCACATCGCAGTGGCTCGAGGGCACCAAGAGCCTGACGCCCGGGATGAAGGTGGCCATCGTCGAGGATGTGATCACGACCGGCGCCTCGACGCTCCGCGCGATCGAGCGCGCACGGCTCTTCGACCTGGAGGTCGTGCGCGTGATCGCACTGCTCGACCGCGAGGAAGAGGGCGGACGCGATGCCGTCGAGCGCGAGACGCGCGTGACCACGCTCTTTACGCGCCGAGATTTTCTCGGATGAGCGAGCGGCAGGGCCAGCTCGGACGCGCCGCCTGCGGACTCCTCGCGCTCTGCCTCGCTGCGTGCGGCGGCCCGCCGCGCGTATCGCTCGACGACGTGTGGCCCGCGGCGCCCCTGCCCTACGAGGATGCGTACCGACGCGCGACGCGCACCGGCAGCGTCACCAGCGGGCTCGACAGCGTGATGACCGTGGCGGCCACGCTGCTCACGCCCGAGTGGCGCGCCGCATTCGTCGAGGAGCACACGCGGCGCGCGCTCCTGTCGGCCGCCGACAGCACGCTGCTACGCAACGCCGAGGAGCTCGCGGCGAGTGAGTCTTGGGAGGTCGAGTTCGTGGTGGCGACCACCCGCACGGCCTGGAACGACTTCGCGAAGCGTGACCGCTCGATGTGGCGCATGACGCTCGTTGGCGACGACGGGCGAGAGGTGCGACCGGTGACCGTCGTGGCCGACACCCGCGCCCGCGAAGAGGTGCGCGCCTACTTTCCACGCATGGGGTACTTCACGCGCGCCTATCGCGTGCGCTTCCCGCGCAACGGCGACGACGGACGCCCGCTGGTGACCGAGAGTTCCGACCGTCTGGCGCTCAAGGTCGGCAGCGGCCTCGGCGGCGTCGAGCTGATCTGGCTCACGCAGTAGCTCGCTCGCGCGCCCACAGGCAGCGTGTCAGCTGCCGTCGCCGCTGCGCTTCGAGTTGGGCCCGCGAGTTGGCAGCGGCCCTGGTCCCGGGAAGAGCTTGCGCCAGAAGCCTGGCTCATCGATGCGCGCACGCTCGCGGGTGTTCATGAGATCGGCAAACGTGTCGACCGGCTGCGAGGGCACGTTCGAGATCGCATGTTCCTGGTCGAAGAAGTCGCGCTCGGGATCGGAAAAGTGTCGCTCGTCCGACGGAGCGTCGGGGTTTTCGACGACCGCGTCGGCCACCATGAGTGAGGCAAGCGCGGCGGCGACCTCGAGCGGCGCGGCGGCGACCTCGAGCGGCGCGGCGGCGACCTCGAGCGGCGCGGCGGCGACCTCGAGCGCCACCGCCGACGTGCCCACCGCCGGCGTGCCCACCGCCGGCGTGCCCACTGCCGGCGTGCTCACCGCCGGCGTGCCCACCGCCGCCACCGACTCAACCCGCAGTGCCACGCGCCCGAGCGGAGCGGTCCCCCGGTCCAGATTTGCTCCACGTGGGACCCCATGCGTCGGCGACGAAGGCGGCTCACTCTGCGTCGATGCAAGGTCGTCGGCCACGACGACCGCAGCCACCGCGAGGTGAACATCGGGCGCCGGCCGACGCAGCAAGACCTCGCCCGAC
>SHYZ01000173.1 GCA_009692535.1 Myxococcales bacterium | reverse complement strand
AGCCGCAAGCCTCGCTACCTTGGGCTCCCCGAGGAGGTCCCGATGTCGCTCAAGCTCGATCTGGTGGGTAAGAAATCAGCGCCGATGCAGCACTCGTACGACTGGAAGGACACCGTGCTCTACGCGCTCGGCGTCGGCGCGAAGCAGGACGAGCTCGACTTTCTGTTCGAGATGAACGGCCCGAAGGTGCTGCCCACGTTCGCGGTGGTGCCCTCGTTCACCGCGCTGCTCGGCGTGACGTCGGAGCTCGGCGCGAACCCGATGATGATCGTGCACGGCGAGCAGAAGATTCGGCTGCACCGCCCAATCCCGTCGAGCGGCACGCTCACGACCGTCGCTGAGGTGACCGGGATCTTCGACAAGGGGAAGGGCGCGGCGGTGTACGTCGAGGCCCGCACGGTCGACAAGAAGGGCGAGCCGCTGTTCGACAACTCGTTCACCGTGTTCGTGCGCGGCGCCGGCGGTTTCGGTGGCGAGCGCGGCCCGCAGCCGCTCGAGGCCGCGCCGCCCGCGGATCGCGCGCCCGACTTTTCTATGACCGAGACTACTACGCCCGAGCAGGCGCTGCTCTATCGGCTCTCGGGCGACATCAATCCGCTCCACGCCGCGCCGCAGTTGGCGAAGATGGCGGGCTTTGACCGACCGATCCTGCACGGGCTCTGCACCTACGGGCACGCCGGCCGCGCGGTGCTGCGGCACGCGTGTGGCGGCGATCCGACGCGCCTGATGAGCTTCGCGGCGCGCTTCTCGGGCATCGTCTTTCCTGGCGACACGCTCACCACGTCGGGCTGGCAGGTCGAGCCGGGACGCTGGGTCGTCGAGTGCCGCACGCCCGAGCGCGTGGTGCTCTCGAACGCGCTCGCCGAGGTCAGCTAGCGCTGCTCCTCGCCACCGATGCTCCTTGACGCACGCCTACTGTCGGCAGAGCTCGAGGCTGAGCTGCTGCGCGAGCTCCTCCAATGCTACCGGTGGCAGAACCACCTGCGGTTCGGCGCTCGCCTGACCACGCCGGTGCTCGCGCTGTCGGAGTCCATACGCCGGCTCGGAGAGTGGAACCGAGCGACGCGCACGCTCGCGCTGTCGCGGACGCTGGTGCTCGAGCGACCGTGGCCCGAGGTGGTCGGCGTGCTCGAGCACGAGATGGCGCACCAGTTCGTCGACGAGGTGCTCGGCGTGAGGGACCAGACCGCGCATGGCGAGCGGTTCGCGAAGGTATGCGCGGAGCGCGGCATCGACGCGCGCGCCGAGGGTGCGCCGGTGCCATCGGCGAACGGTGAGGTGGACCGCGCGCTCGATCGGATTCGAAAGCTGTTGGCGCTCGCCGGCAGCGCGAACCAGCACGAGGCCGAGCTCGCGATGCGCCGGTCGCATGAGCTGATGCTGCGCTACAACATCGCGGAGGCGTCGGCGCGCACGAACCTGGCGTACGAGGTCAGGCACGTCGGAGATCCGAGCCGGCGCGGCAGTCGCGTCGAGGCGATGATCCTCGGGCTGTGCGCCGAGTATTTCTTCGTCACCGTGATCCGTGTCCCGGTCTACCTGCCGCTGCTCGGTCGGCGCGGCATGGTGTACGAGGTCACCGGCACTGCCGCGAACGTGGCGATGGCGTGCCATGTCCATGCGTTCCTGCTCGCCACCGCAGCGCGGCTCTGGCTGGACAATCGACAGGACCCGCGCGTGCGCAGCGGGCGCGATCGGCTCTCGTACCAGACCGGCGTGGTGCGCGGCTTCGGCGAGAAGCTCGCGTCGGAGCGCGTCGAGTTGCGTGGCACCGGGCTGGTCTGGCTCGGCGACGCCGACCTCAACGACTTTTTTCGCGCGCGACATCCGCGCACCGTCACGCGTCGTGCCAGTAGCCGGCTCGACGAGGCGCACTCCGCCGGGCGCGAGGCTGGTGGCAAGGTGGTGCTACACCGGCCGCTGGAGCATGGCGCGAGCACGCCCGCGGGATCCGGGGTGCAGGGCCAGCTCACCGCGCGGCGGGACGGGCGGGGCTGAGTCGAGTTGCCCGCGCGCGCCACCAGCAGGCTACGAGCGCGAGCGTGGCCCACAAGGCCGCGAGCGGCGCGACGCTGGCAAGGCCGCGGAGGCCGAGCTGCTCGCCGAGATTCCACGCGTCGTGCCGGAGCGTGCCGCCGCGGAGGCGTGCCGGATCCGCGCCGGCCTCGTCGAAGGCCTGGTGGTTGAGCGCGAGATCACCGTCGAGAAACGCCGGCAGGCAGAGGTCGCGCACCGGGCGCCTCACCGACTCGGGGGGCTGCGCCGTGGTCGACACAGCGACGAGCGCGGCGAGCGCGCCGACGAGACCGAGCAGGACGAGTACCGCCCTTGGTGCGCGCCGACCGCGGTCCCACAGCGGCGCGAGCCCGAGCGCGAGGAACGGCAGCGCCGGTGCGAGGTGCCGCGGGCCGTACGACCAACCGCCGCTCCAGTAGGTGTACGCGGCGTTGAAGAGCAGGTAGTACGCGACGAGCAGCGCGGCGACGAAGCCAGCCGTGCGGCGACCTTCGCGCACGAAGGCGACGAAGCCGAGCGGAGCGAGCGCGAGCAGCGGGGCGAGGGGCAGGAGGCCGCGAAACTCACCAACGAGCAGCTCGCGCAGCACGCCGAGGTTGGGCGAGGTCACACCCATCACGCCCTGCTTCATGCCGCTCCACCCGACGACGTGGGCGTAGCCGGTCGCGAGCGGTGAGCCGAACGCGATCGTCTGGTAGCCGCCGAGCACGAGCGCGCACGCGGCCGCGGTGAGCCCGAGCGCGATCGCTACGCGGCGCCAACGCGCTCGGCCCGCGCAGTAGAGCGCGACCACCGCGAGCAGCGCGGCCGGCGGCGCCGACGGAAACTCGGTCACCACCGCCCATCCGGCGCCGAGGCCGACGCCAACGCCGAGCAACGTGTCGCGCCTCGGTGAGCCCGAGTCACGCAGCGCGAGCGCCGCCGTGAACGCGCCGAGCAGCCCGAAGGTCGCGAGCGCGTGGCCGAAGAAGAGCGTGGCCCAAACCCACGCCGGCGTCGCCAGCCCGAAGGCGAGCGCTGCGAACGTGGCAGCGCCCTGCCCTGCGCCGAGCAGCACCGCGAGGTGCCCGACGAGCAGCGCGCTTGCGATCGTCGGCAGCGCGGCCGTCGCCACGGTCGCCGCGTAGCTCGACCAGTCGAGCCCGACACGCGCCGGCGAGGCCACCGCGACCACCGGCACCGCCGCGAGCGAGAGCCCCGGCGCCTTGTCGGAGTAAAAGTGTCCCGCGCGCCGCGCCTTGTCGCCGGTCGCGTTGTGGTGCGCGTCGATCTTCACGGTGCCCTGTTCGACGAGCGAGCGCGTCAGCGCGAAGCGCGAGTTCTGGTTCCAGCCACCGGCTTGATAGAACCAGCCGTACGCAGGGAGCAGCGCGCAGACAACGAGAAGCGCGGAGGTCCGGGCGAGCCGCACGAGCGGTGATTATACTCGCGGCGTGAACGCCTCGCCTTACAGCCGCGAACTCGACGTCGCGCGCGCGCTCGCGCTCGACGCCGGCCGACTCATCCTTGGCTACTACCGCACCGGCCTCACGGTCGACCACAAGGCGGGCGATGAGCCGGTGACGCGCGCCGATCGCGAGGCGTCCGACCTGATTCTCGCCGGACTCGCGCGCGCCTTCCCCGACGACGTGCTGATCTCGGAGGAGGGACCCGACGACACGCGCCGGCTCGAGCCGTCACGACGCGTCTGGTACATCGATCCGCTCGACGGCACCCGTGACTTCATCCACGGCCGCGACGGCTTCGCGGTGATGATCGGGCTGGTCGTCGACGGTCGCCCCCGCGTCGGCGCGGTCTACCAGCCGACGAGCACGCGGCTCTATCTCGCCGCGACCGGCGCAGGCGCGACGCTGGTCGAGGCCGGCGTGACTCGGGCACTCGCCTGCTCGACGGTCAGCGAAGCGGGCAGCATCCGCATGGTCTCGTCGCGCTCACACCGGACCGACGAGGTCGAGCGGGTCAAGACGCAGCTCGGCGTCGCCGACGAGCTGCAGATCGGCTCGGTCGGGATCAAGCTCGGGTTGATCGCGCTCGGCGAGCGTGACCTCTACGTGAACCCGGGCTCGCGTTGCAAGGCGTGGGACACCTGCGCGCCCGAGGCGATCCTCGACGCAGCGGGCGGACGGCTCACCGACCTCCGCGGGCGCCCGGTGCGCTACGACGCGCTCGAGCTCGCGCACGGCGGCGGCCTCGTCGCCACCAACGGCCTGCTCCACGCGCAGGTGCTCGCGCGCCTCGCGGAGCTGTTCCCCACGCTCGCGTAGGCGAAGTCGCCTAGCGCCCGGCGATCATCATGCGCGCCACCCGCAGCGTCGGGCAGACCAGCGATGAGCGACGGTCGACGTCGCAGCCGACCGCATCGAGGTTGCGCCAGAGGTCGGCGAAGTTCGCCGAGATCGTCACCTCGGTGACCGGATAGGTCAGCTCCCCCCCCTCAATCCAGAAGCCGCTCGCGCCGCGCGAGAAATCCCCGGTGACCGCGTTGAACCCGAACCCCATCAACTCGGTGACGTAGAGCCCGCGCCCCGCGCCGCGAACGATCTCCTCCCGCGTGGCCGTGCCCGGCTGCAGCACGAGGTTGGAAGCCGAGGGTCCAGGCGAGCCGCCCACGCCGCGCGCCGCCGAGCCGGTCGAGCGCCGGCCGAGCTTGCGCGCGCTGTAGAGATCGCAGAGCACCGTCGTGAGCCGCCCGGCGTCGACGACGACGTTGCGCCGTGACGGCAGCCCGTCGCCGTCGTACGGGCGCGAGCCGGGTCCGCGCGGCAGCAGCGGCTCGTCGACGATCGTGAGCAGCGGCGACGCCACCACCTGCCCCTCTTGCCCGACGAGGTACGAGGACTTTCGGTAAAACGCCGCGCCGGTCGTGACGCCGAAGAACTCGCGCAGCAGTCCACGCGCAGCGTCGGGATCGAACACCACCGGCGCCTCGCAGGTGTCGATCTTGCGCGCGCCGAGCTTGGCGAGTGTGCGCCGCGTCGCCTCGAGCCCGACCTGCTCGGCGTCCTCGAGTTCGGCGAGGTGCCGCGCGGCGGTCCAGTAGGAGCCGGTGCGTTTCTTCCCGCCTTCGTCCTCGGCGAGCGGCTCGACCGAGAGCGCCGAGTACGTCCCGCGGTAGCCGCCGGCAAAGCCCGCCGACGTCGCGAACGCCGACGCGCCGGCGGTGCGAGAGAAGGTCCCGCCGTCGGAGTTGGTCACCCGCGCGTCGGCCGCACGCGCAGCTGCCTCGCCGCGCGTCGCCTCGCGGATCGCCCACGCAGCGTCGACCGCGAGGGTCCGCTCGTCCCAGAGATCGAGGTCGGGGAGCGGGGCTTGGGCCAGCTCGTCGGCGGCGGGTGGCAGGTTGCACTCATCGGGCTCGGCGAGGCGCGCCAGCTCGACCGTGCTGCGCGCAAAGCTCGCGAGCGCGGCCGCGCCGAAGTCAGACGTGTAGGTCACCGCTGCGCGCCCGTGCGCGAACACGCGCAGTCCGAGTGCGCGACTCGCCGCCTCTTTGACCAGCTCGGTCTCGCCGAGGCGCACCTTCACCGTCAGCTCCGAGCCGTCGCGCACCAACGCCTCGGCCACCTCGGCGCCCGCCTTGCGCGCGAGTTCCACGGTCCGCGCGGCGATATCGACCAGGTCCGCCACCACGTCGCGCTGGCTGCCGTGACTCACGACGCCCTCGTCCCACCGACGGTGATCGCGGCGATCTTCACCGTGGGCGTGCCGACGCCGACCGGAACCGACTGGCCATCCTTGCCGCAGGTCCAGATCCCGTCGGAGAGCGCGAAGTCGGCGCCGAGCATCGTCACCTTGGTGAGCACGTCGGGTCCGTTGCCGATCAGGTTCACCCCCTTGAGCGGCGCGGTGATCCGGCCGTCCTCGATGAGGTAGCCCTCGGTCAGCGAGAACACGAAATCGCCGTTCGAGATGTTCACCTGGCCACCCGAGAAGCGCTTGGCGAGCACGCCCCGCTTCACCGACGCGAGAATCTCGTCGGGGCCGTGTGGTCCGGCGAGCAGGCAGGTGTTGGTCATGCGTGGCAGCGGCATGTGCCGGAACGACTGCCGCCGTCCGTTGCCCGACGGGCCGCGGCGAAAGTGTCGCGCCGAGAGCCGGTCGTGCATGTAGTCGACGAGGCGCCCGCCCTCGATGAGCACGTTCTTTTGCCCCACCTGCCCCTCGTCGTCGACGTTGATCGAGCCGCGCGAGTGACCGATGGTGCCGTCATCGACGACGGTGCAGAGGTCCGACGCCACGCGCTCGCCGATGCGGTCGCTGTAGTTCGAGGTCCGCTTGCGCGCGAAGTCAGCCTCGAGGCCGTGGCCGATCGCCTCATGCAGCAGGATGCCCGAGTCGCCCGGCGCGAGGACCACCTCCATCTCGCCGGCAGGAGCGTCGCGTGCATCGAGCATCGCCAGCGCGACGCGCGCCGCTTCACGCCCATGCGCCTCGGGTGAACGCGCGTCGTCGGGGCCCGCGCCGAAATACTCGAGACCGAAACGCCCGCCGCCGCCCGACGAGCCGGACTGTCGCTTGGTCCCGTCTTCGGCCACCGCGCGCACGCCGAAACGCATCAGCGGCTGCCGATCCTCGACGAAAATCCCGTCGGAGGTGATCACCAGGACGTCCTTCACCTCCTCGGTGAGCGACGCTTCTACCTTGACGATGCGCGGATCACTCGCGCGTGCTGCGCGGTCGGCGCGCCGCAGGAGCTCGAGCTTTCCCTCGGGCGCGGCCTCGAGCGTCGGCAGTTCGACCGGGTAAAAGCTCGGCGCGCCTGTGGCCACAGCCACGTCCACAGGCGCGACCGTGGGTCCGCCCGACGCGATCTGCGCCGCGGTGCGTGCCGCCTGCGCCATACGCTCGAACGAGAGTTCCTCCGTGTACGCATAGCCGGTCGCGTCGCCGCGCAGCACGCGCACGCCGAGTCCCATCGTGACGCCGCGGCCGACTGTCTTTACGCGCTCCTCTTCGAGCACGAAGTCGGCACCCTGCCGGTACTCAAAGTAGAGGTCGGCGTACTCCCCGCCGCGCTCGAGCGCGAACCCGAGCAGGCGTTGCGCAAGCGCGGCATCGATCGGAAAGACGAACCGCTCGGCCATTCGATCCTCCCGGTACTAGGTCACGGCCGCGCAGGAAAGTGCAGCGCGATGCGAACTAGCCCTTGTTGTCACGACCGGTGATCGACGCGAGCACGTGTTCGATCGCCTTCGCCGCCTCGGCGATATCCGCCTCGCCGCCGCCGAGCCAGAGCCGCCCGAACGCGCCAAAGGTGACCACCTCGAGGATGCGCACGTTGGCCGCCTTCTCCGCCTCGTTGGCCGCGATCGCCGCGTACGCCGCCGGGTGGACCTCGAGAATGTAGAGCGTCTGCCCTGCGGCGATCATGTCGCCGTGGCGCATGCGATTGATGAGCTGCGCCTGATGCCCGTCGATCCCGGTGAGGATCTGCGACGAGAGGATGCGCGGTTTGAGCCGGTCCTCGATGCGGAAGCCGGCGCGCGCGCAAATCGCCTCGCCCGCCGACCGCACCTCCCCTTGATCGAAGTCGTGGACCTCGAGCAGCCCGTAGGCGCGCTCGACGATCTGCATCCCCGGCTGCACCCGCGTCGCCTTCAGCGCGGCGTCGGTGAGCTGGTTGATCGCGATGCCCGGCGAGATCTCGAGGAAGAGCGCCGCTTGGCCCTCGAGCGGCATGAAGCCTTGCGACACCGTCTGGAGAAAGCCGGTGAACTGCGGCTGCAGGATGTCGATATACGTGAAGGTTCGCAGCTCCATGCTGCCCGCAAGTTACCCGTGCGCTAGCGGAGCGTCAACGCCGG
>SHYZ01000172.1 GCA_009692535.1 Myxococcales bacterium | reverse complement strand
GCGCGCGTGCGGTCGGACTCACGGTTCGCACGCGCACGAGGCGGCAGGGCCGACGATGCGACGCCGAAGTGCGCTGGCTACGCGCGCCGCGGCGCGAGGTACTCGACCATCGTTGCAACCGCGAAGCCGGTGCCGCCCTTGCCGGTTGCCCCCTGCTGCTTCGTAGCGGACGCGGGACCTGCGAGGTCGACGTGGACCCAAGGCGTCTCGCCGGCAAACTCGCGCAGGAACAGGCCTGCGGTGATGGCCCCACCGTAGCGCTCGCCGGTGTTCTTCATGTCGGCGATGTCGCTCTTGAGCTGCTCCTTGAGACGATCGACGAGCGGCATCGGCCACATCGCCTCGCCGGCGGCCTTGGCGGCGGCCAGCCACCGGTCGGAGAGCGCGGGCGTGTTCGACATGACGCCCGCCGTGTACGGCCCGAGCGCGACGACAATCGCGCCGGTCAGCGTCGCGAAGTCGAAGATCTCATCGGGCTCAAGGCGACGCGCATAGGTGATCGCATCCCCGAGCGTGAGGCGCCCTTCGGCATCGGTGTTGTTGATCTCGACGGTCTTGCCCGCCATCGAGCGGAGCACGTCGCCGAGCTTGTACGCGCTGCCGCTTGGCATGTTCTCGGTGCACGCCGCGATTGCGTGGACCTCCACGTCGGAGCCGATCGCCGCGATGGCGCCGATCGCCGCGATTACGGCGGCCGCGCCAGACATGTCGATCTTCATGTCCTCCATGCTGGCCGACGGCTTGAGCGAGAGTCCGCCCGAGTCGAACGTGACGCCCTTGCCGATGAGACAGACGCGCCGAGTCGCCTTCGCCTTGGGCGTGTAGGTGAGGTGGATGAAGCGCGGCTCCTCGATGGAGCCCTGCGACACGGCGAGGAACATCCCCATGCCGAGCTCGTGGCAGCGCGCGCGGTCGAGCACGTCGATGGCGAGCCCATGCTTCGCCGCGACCTCGCGGGCGACGTCGGCCATTTTAGACGGCGTCATCTCGGCCGCGGGCTCGTTGATCATCGAGCGAGCTTGCGCGACGGCACCCGCGATGATTTCGGCCCGCGCCAACGCTGCGGCGGAGGGCGCGGAGTCGGCGCCGACGAACAGCACCTCCACGACGGTCTCGGGCCGCTTCGCGTCACCGGAGAGATAGCGATCGAAGCGGTACGCACCCAGCAGCACGCCCTCGGCGGCGAGCTGTGCGCCCGCGTCGTCCGCCGCGCCCTCGGGGAGTGCGTAGGCGTAGCAACGGGCACCCGCTGCGTTCGCAGCCCGCACGCCGGTCGCCGCGGCGTGGCGCAACTCGGCGAGCTCGGTCGCGCCCGACTTGCCCATCCCGACGAGCAGCAGGCGTTGCGCGCCCAACTTGCCGTGCGTGTGCAGCGCGAGGGTCTGGCCCGGCTTGCCCTCGAAGCGCTCCTCGGCCGCGAGCTTGTAGACGAGGCCGTTCAGCCGTTCATCGAGCGCGCGGATGGCCGCGCTCTCCTTGAAGCGGTCCGCGTGAACCGGAACGGCGAGGAGGTCAGAGACAACGTCAGCGAGGGCGGAATTCGTGCCGGACAGCCGCATCGGAGCTCCTCGAAAAAGACGGGTCGGTATAGTGCGCGAGTTTGGAAATGTAAAGCGTCGCGCGCGAGCGACGCCAGCGCGGCGGATGTTGACAAGCGCGCGACCGAACTCCTAGCCTATTCGCGGGAGGCTCGACGACGATGGCGAAGAAGATCAAGAAGGCTGCGAAGCCGAAGAAGGCCGCGCCGAAGAAGGCCGCGCCGAAGAAGGCCGCGCCGAAGAAGGCCGCGCCGAAGAAGGCCGCGCCGAAGAAGGCCGCGCCGAAGAAGGCCGCGCCGAAGAAAGCCGCGCCGAAGAAGGCCGCGCCGAAGAAGGCTGCGCCGAAGAAGGCTGCGCCGAAGAAGGCTGCGCCGAAGAAGGCCGCGCCGAAGAAGGCCGCGCCGAGCAATGCCGCGCCGAGCAATGCCGCGCCGAGCAAGGCCGCGCCGAGGAAGGCCAACATAAAGCCGACCGTGGTTGCCCAGCCGGCGGCGCTCGCGACTCCTGCGTTCGTGGCGACAGCCGAACCTGGGGCGCCGGCGCCAGCCGACACCGCGGCCGTTTTTCCGACGCCGATCATCACGTACAACGCATAGCCACGGGCTGCCCGGGCGCGCCGCGACGGGCGCAGTCCTGGTGGACTACCCGCGCCGGTCGCGCGCGGCGAGGAGTCGTGCGAGGCGCGCCGGTTCGAGCCGGACGCGGAGCGTTTTCTCGTCGGAGACATAGACGAGGCCAGGCGCGGCCCCGCGTGGCTTGCGTAGGTGCTTGACGCGCGTGTAGCCGACGTCGACCTGCGCCTCGTCGGCGAGCGGTGAGTAGTGTGCGGCGAGCGTGGCCGCGTCGACGAGCGAGTCGGGCGCGAGCTCGCGTCGGCCACACCGGACCACGACATGCGCGCCCGGCACGTCGCGGGCGTGGAGCCAGACATCGTGCCCGCTCGCGTGTCGAAAAGTGAGCGAGTCGTTGTCGGCTGCACCGCGCCCGACCCAGATTGCGTCGCCGGCCGCGCTGGTGAATTCGCGGTACGGCAGCCGCGCCACAGGAAGCTGTGCGCTGCGACCAACCGGCGCGGGCGTCGGCTCGCGTGCGGTAAGCGCGTCAGCGGTGAGCGCCGCCGTCTCGTCGAGGCTGCGCGCGAGACGTGCGCGCGCGGCGTGGATCTCCTCGAGCCGCGCGAGGATGCGGCGCCGTCCGCCCGCGAGTCGCTTGTGCGTGCGGTAAAAGCGCGCGGCGTTGGCTTTCGCGTCGAGCTCGGGGCGCAACGGGATCGTGAGCGGCGCGCCGTCCTCGAAGTCGTCGGGCAGCGTGACCGACGTGGCGCCACGCGGCGGCGCGTCGGAGAGATGCGCGAGCAGCAGGTCGGCGAGCTTGCGCAGCGGGGCGGCTTCGTCGGCGCGGCGAAGGTCGGCGGCGAGTGCGGCGAGCAGGCGGTCGGTGCGTGCGAGCTCGCGGGTGAGTCGAGTGCGTGCGTGCGCGCGGAGGGTCGCGAGCGAATCGGCGGCGAGCAGCGCTTCGTAGTGAGTGGCAACGGCGGCGACGTCGGCGAAGCGGGCGGGGGGAGCTGCGGTGGTGGCGCGCGGCGGTGGCGGCGAGTACGCCGTGCCGGGGGCGAGCCGGCGCGAGCCGCCGCGTACCGGCCGCAGCGTCGCGATGATCTGGCCGTCGGGGCCGATGAGCAGGACGTTCCCGACGGCGCCGAGCAGCTCGGCCACGAGGCGCTCGCGACCCGCGCCGAACGTGAGCTCCACGATCCGCTCGCCCGGGGCGGTCACAGCGAGCCCGGCGAGGCGCAGCCCGCCAAGACGGTTGCGCAAGAGCATCGCCCAGCCGGACGGCGCGGCGCCCCGCTCGCCTGCGGGGCGCGCGGCGCGGCCGGGGGCGAGGTGAAGGCGGCTCGCGCGCGGATGGACGGAGAGGAGGATTGACTCGCGGCCGATCTCGAGCAGCGTCGTTAGCGCAGCTGCGTCGCGGACCTTGCCGACGGTGCTGCCGACGAGCCGGGGTGCGAGCTCGGCGACGACGGCGGCGAGCTCAGCCGCCGAGAGCGACATCGCTACGCGCGGTCGACGAAGGCGAGGCCGGCGAGCATTTTTCGAAAGTGCTGCGCGTCGCGGTACTTCTCGACGTTGGCAAAGACCACCCACGAACGCGCGAGGCCCGACACCAACTCGGCGAGGACGTCGAGCTGATCCTCGGAGACGCGGTTCCGATGCAGGCCGAGGCCCTGAATGCGCAGGTAGAGCTCGTCGGCCTTTGGGGCGTCGGTCTCGAGCTGAAGTGGGTCGAGCGCGAGCACGAGCCCGAGCTCGGCTGCGAACGCGGCGGCAGCTGCCGGCTCCCACACGCCACGCGGCTCCCAGGCGAGGCGCATGCCGCGGGCATCACCGACGACGTCGCCGAAGAAGCGGCGCATCGCATCGCGATTTGCAGACGACGGAGAAAAGGACGACGGAGTCTGGAAGAGAATGACCTCGGCGCCGAGCGCGAGCGCGGCATCGCGTGTGCGGACCCACGCCGCCGCGACCTCGGCCGTGCCGCGAAAACCGCCGACGCGCGCGCGTGCATCGAGCGGGAGCTCCATGCGGAGGTGGGCGTAACCGGGCGTGCCGGGCTCGTGCGTGATGAGCTGCCAGGCGAGCGTGCCGAACGCCGCAGGGTCGGGTGCGTCGCGGCGCCAGCGACGAAGCGCGGAGTCCGCCGGTGGCTCGATGAACGTTGCGTCGGTCTCGAGGAAATCGAGGCGCGAGAAGTAGGTGTCGCGCGAGATGCCATGCGGCACACCGGCGCAGCCCACGCGCACAGAGGGCCCGGCGTCTTCTAGTGCAGCGGCGATCGCGGGTTCGGCCACGGGGAGAGGCAGACGTTACGCGGGGCACGAGGCACGAGCAAGGGGCGCGAGACGCATCGGAGACGCATCGTGGTTTGACTCGCGCGGAGGCCGCACGTAGCATCCGCCCATGTCTCGCGGCGAAGCTCAGCGCGAGCGCATCCGGCGCGCGCCCGACGCCGAGGCGACGCGCGCAGGGCTCGCTGCCGCGGCGAGCCCACGCACCGAACGACCCGCATCCGAGGAGGGCAGGGCGCCATGAAGTTCTTCATCGACACCGCCGACATTGGCGAGATTCGCGAAGCCGCTGCGATGGGACTCGTGGACGGAGTCACCACCAACCCGACGCTCATCGCCAAGACCGGGCGAAAGTTCCGCGACGTCATCGAGGACATCTGCGAGATCGTCTCCGGTCCGGTCAGCGCCGAGGTGGTCTCGATCGACTACGACGGCATCATGCGCGAGGCGAGAGAGCTCTCGGCGATCCGGCCGAACATTGTCGTGAAGGTGCCGCTCATTCCCGAGGGGCTCAAGGCGGTCCGCTCGTGCACGGACGCGGGCATCAACACCAACGTCACGCTCTGCTTCTCGGCGAATCAGGCGCTGCTCGCGGCCAAGGCGGGCGCGACGTTCATCTCGCCGTTCGTCGGGCGGATCGATGACATCTCCGACGAGGGGATGGATCTCATCGCGGACATCCTCACCATCTACGACAACTACGACTTCGACACCGAGGTGCTCGTCGCGTCGGTGCGTCACCCGGTGCACGTGTTGCAGGCGGCTCGGCTCGGCGCGCACGTCGCGACCTGTCCGCTCTCGGTCCTCAAGCAACTCGCCTACCACCCGCTCACCGACCTAGGGCTGAAGAAGTTCCTCGCTGACTGGGAAATGGTTCCCAAGTAGCAGGCGCGTCGCGCCGTCGAGAGGACCCATGATCTCGTTTGAATTAACGGAAGAGCAGTCTCTCGTCAGAGAGACGGTTCGCAAGTTCGCCGCCGACGAGCTGCGCCCCGTCGCGCGCACGACCGAGCGCGGCGGCGCATGTCCGCGCGAGCTGCGCGGGCGCGCGGCCGAGCTGGGACTTGGGCTGCTCGACGTACCCGAAGCGCAGGGCGGCGCGGGGCTCGGCCTATTGGGCGCGGCGCTCGTGCATGAGGAGCTCGCGTTCGGCGACGCGGGACTCGCGATCGCGATCCTTGGTCCACATGCCGCGCCCGCCGCACTCGTCGAACTCGGCACACCCGAGCAGGCGGCGCGACTGCTCGATCGACTGGCCGCACCGCAAGCGCGCGGCGCGATCGCGTGGAGTGAGTCGGGCCCCGGGCTGCCGCTCGGCGGATTCCGCACGACCGCGCGGCGCGATGGCGACGACTGGATCCTCGACGGAGAAAAGGCCTTCGTCGTGAACGGCGGCGTGGCGGAGTGCGTCGTCGTGTTCGCACAGGACGCCGGGACCACCGGCTGGAGTGGCGCGGGCGCGTTCGTGCTCGACGGGCGCGGCGAGGGCGCGACGGCAGGGGCGCGCTGCGAGTGGCTCGGGCTCGAGGTGGTTCATGCCGCGCCGGTCCGGCTTGCCGGCGTGCGCGTGCCGGGGCGCGACCGGCTCGCCGGTGCGGGGGGCTTCGTCGTCGGCGCACAGCGGATGTTCGCGCGCATCGCGATCGCGAACGCGGCCCGACAGGTTGGGCTCGCGCGCGCGGCGTACGAGAGTGCGCTCGCGTACACGCAAGACCGCGTGGCGTTCGGCAAGGTCGTGGCCCACTTCCAAGCGGTGAGCTTCACGCTCGCCGAGTTGGCGATGGAGGTCGACGCGGCGCGCTGGATGGTCTGGCGCGCGGCCGCATCGTTCGACGCTGGCGCGGAGGGCGCGCTGCTCCATGCCGCGCAGGCCGCGGTCCAGGCGAACGATGCCGCGTGGCGCGTCGCTGACCATGGCGTGCAGCTCCTCGGCGGCGCCGGGTTCGTGCAGGACCATCTCGCCGAGAAGCGAATGCGCGACACCAAGACGCTCGCGCTTCTCGGGCCGAGCGATCAGGATCACCTCGTGGCCGCGTCGTGCGCGCTCGGCCTCACCGAGGACGCCGGCGCCGGGCTGCCGATCTCGGCGCTGCAGCCGGTGGTGACCTAGGAGACGCCATGGTCGACTTCACGCTCACCGACAAGCAGCGCGAGGTTCGTGCGCTGATCCACGGCTTCGCGGCAACCGTGCTGCGCCCCAACGCGCTCGCGTTTGATCGCGCGCACTGCGTGCCAGACGACTTCCTGATGCGGCTGTCGATGATGGCGCGCGCATTCCCGAGCGGCGGCGGCGACGCTGAGTTGCCCTCCGAGTACGGCGGGCAGGGCGACTCGGGCGCGAAGCCGGCCGCCCCGAAGAAGGGCTCGCAGGCCCAACGCTTCACGCTCATCGGCGCGGAGGAGATGGCGTGGGGCGACGCGTCGATCCTCCTTTGCATGCCCGGCCCCGGACTCGGCGGTCCGCCGGTGCGCTTTATGGGCACGCCCGAGCAGCGCGCGCGGTTCTTCGGCGTGTTCCAGACGCCGGGCCTCCACTTCGGCGCGTACGGGCTCACCGAGCCGGGCGCCGGCTCCGACGTGTCGGGGATTCGCACCAGCTGTCGCAAGGACGGCGCGACGTGGGTGCTCAACGGACGCAAGTGCTACATCACCAACGGCGCGCGCGCCGACTGGGTCGTGATCTTCGCGACCGTCGATCCAGCGCTCGGCCGCGCAGGGCAGCGCGCATTCGTCGTCGAGCGGGGGACGCCCGGCTTCTCCGTCGGGAAAATCGAAGAGAAGATGGGCCTGCGCGCGTCTGAGACCGCAGAACTCGTGCTCGAGGACTGTCGCGTGCCCGAGGCGAACCTGCTCGGCGGCGAGGCGCTCTACGCCGGCAAGGAGGGCTTCATGGGCGCGATGAAGACCTTCGACATGACGCGCCCGCTGGTCGGCGTGATGGCGGTCGGGATCGCGCGCGCCGCGTTTGAGTACACGCGCGACTTCGTGCGCGAGAACTACCTGCTCGCTCGCCCACTGCCGCGTTACGCGCAGCTCGCCGCGATGGTGGCCGAGATGGGCCGGCTGGTCGACGCGTCGCGGCTGCTCTGCTGGCGCGCCGCATGGATGGCCGACGAAGGCATGCCAAACGCGAAGGAGGCCTCGATGGCGAAGGCGTATGCGGCGCGTGCCGCGATGCGGGTCTGTGCCGACGCCGTGCAGGTACTCGGCGCGCACGGACTCGAGAAGCACCAGCTCGTCGAGAAGTGGTATCGCGACATCAAGGTCTACGACATCTTCGAGGGGACCGCGCAGATCCAACGGATCGTGATCGCGAAGCGGATCCTGCGCGAGGTGCCGACGTGGTAACCGTGCGCGCGACGCTGCTGCGCATGGCGCTGCTCGTGGCGGGCGTGCTCGTCGCCGGCTGCTCGCCGGGCGATGACGGCATGGGCCCGCGCATCGATCTCGTCGCGCCGACCGCCGCGCGAGC
>SHYZ01000171.1 GCA_009692535.1 Myxococcales bacterium | reverse complement strand
GGCGGCGCGGTTGGTGGTGGGGTGTCAATGCGCCTATGGGTGTCCGTCTTGCGTGGGGGCGTTGGAGGATAAGAGCACCGGGGCGAAGGCGGCGGCGGGGGCGATTTTGGGGGCAATGGGAGCCGGAGGAGAAGCATGGTGAGGGTGGGTGGGTTGGAGGAGCTGCGGCGGCGGGTGGAGGAGATGGAGAGACGGGGGGAGCGGGGGGGGCGGGGGGTAGCGTCAACGTCAACGTTTGCGTCGCCGTCGTCGTCAAGGTCAACGGTGTCGTTGACGGGGACTGGGACGGGGAGGTCTAGGTTGATGACAGCGGCGATGGTGGCGAGGGGGGCGATGCGGCTGGAGGAGATTCCTGGGGCGACGCGGGAGGAAGATGGAGTGGTTGTGGTGCGGGCGGTGGTGCCGGCGGAGGAGCGGGTGGGGCGTGTGGCGCCGGCGGACGCGTTGGTCGGATCAGTGGAGGTCGCGGGGGCGCTTGCGGGGCTGGGACCGGAGGTGCCGACGGATTTGCTGCAAGGGGTGCGGGTGCTTGATCTTGAGACGACGGGGCTTGCGGGGGGGGCGGGCACGCTGGCGTTTCTTGTTGGTGTGGCGCGGTTTGCTGGGGATGGAGCGTTGGTGGTGGAGCAGTTGGTGTTGTCGCGGCCGTCGGTGGAGTCGAAGATGCTCGCGCGGCTCGATGGGTTGCTCGAGGGGGCCACGCTGCTGGTCACTTTTAACGGCAAGGCGTTCGATGTGCCGCTGTTGCGCACGCGCTGCGTGCTGACGCGCAGGTCAGCTGGGCGGCTTGAGGCGGTGCCGCATCTCGATCTGCTCGGGGTGGCGCGTCGGCTTTGGCGCGGAAGGGGCGACGATTGTCGGCAGATCACGCTCGAGGAGCGGGTGCTCGGGCGGCGGCGCAGCGACGATTTGCCGGGGGCGATGGCGCCGGCGGCGTATGCGACGTGGCTGACGGTTGGCGACGCTGGGCCGCTGGCGCGGGTGGTCGAGCACAACCGGGACGATCTCGTGGGCGCGATGGCGTTGCTCGTCGCTGCGCTTCGCACGCATGAGGATCCGCTGACGTGGGCGGAGGATGACTCGGAGCTGCTCGCGGTCGCCGAGCACCGACTGCGGCGCGCGGGGCCGGCAGCGGCGGTGCCGTTGTTGACGCTGGTGGCCGAGCGGGCGCGCGGTGGGCGAGTGCTGCGGCGCGCGTTGGCGCGGCTTGCCTATGCCGAGCGGCGTACTGGCCAGTTCGACGCTGCGCGGCGGACTTGGGAGCGATACCGCGCACGGTTTCCCGCGGAGAACCTCGGGCACCTCGAGGTCGCGAAGCTGCTCGAGCACCGGGTTTGCGATCCCGAGGCCGCGCTCGCAGCGGCTCGTGCAGCGCCACAACCGGAGGACGATGGCGTTGCGCTCAGGCTCGAGCGGCTTGCGCGGAAGGTGGCGGTGGGTCGTGGGCCCGCCGCGCGCTGACTGCGGCGAGCGGCGATGCGGCTGCGCTAGCCCTTGAGCTGGCGAGCGCGGTCGAGTGCTTCGTCGATCATCTTCTGGTGGTTGCCCGGCTTGGCCCACTTGGCGCGGCCGCGCTCGGGCAGCGCGTCGATCGGATCAAAATACATGAAGTGGCGCCCGGGCTTCACGCTGGGTGCCGTGAAGACGGAGATGCCGTTGGCGCGGTCGTAGTACTCGTGGCTGTGTACGTCGCGCTTGCCGCCGCCGCCCGGCGCGTCGCATACGAAGGTCGGCGTGTTGAAGCCGGCCGTCGAGCCGCGCACGTGCTTCTCGAGATCGATCGCGACCTGCAGCGTCGTGCGCAGGTCCTCGACGCCCTGCACGAGGTCGTGCATGTAGACGTAGTACGGGTGCACGTTCACGTGGCCGAGGCGCTTGACGAGTAGCAGCATCGTCTCGGCGTCGTCGTTCACGCCGCGCTGAAGCACGCTCTGGTTGCGCACGAAAATCCCGCGCTCGAACAGGCGGCCCATCGCGGCCTGTGTGATCGCCGTGATCTCGTTCGGGTGGTTGAAGTGCGTGTGGAGGACGATCTCCTTGTGCAGCTTGCGGCCGCGCTCGACGATGCGCGTCAGCGCGTCGAGCCACGGGTCGTCGGTGAGGATCTTTTGCGGCATCACCGCCGGGCCCTTGGTCGCGACGCGCATGCGGCGGACGTGCGGGATGTCGAGCAGCGTGTTGCCGATCTCTTCGAGCTGCGCGGCGCGGAGGTTGTATGCGTCGCCGCCGGAGATCACGATGTCCTCGAGCTCGGTGCGGCTGCGGATGTAGTCGAACGCCAGGCGCCAGCGATCCTCGTTTACGCGGAGTTGGACCTTCTCGACCTCGTCGGTGTCGACGCCGACAGCGTAGCTGCGCGTGCAGAAGCGGCAGTAGACCGGGCAGGTGTCGAGCGGCAGGAAGAGCGCCTTGTCGGCGTAGCGGTGCGTGAGGCCGGGCACCGGCGCGTCGGCCTGCTCGCCGAGCGAGTCGAGTCCGAGCTTGGGGTGATCGGGCAGCAGCCGCGACGCGAGCGGAATGAACTGCCGGCGCAGTGGATCGCGGTACGGGTCGTTCCAGTCGATGAGCGAGAGCAGGTACGGCGAGACGCGCACGCTCATCGGCGCGCGGCGAAAGCCCTCTTCAGCGTCGGTGACGAACTCGGGCGTCACGAGCCCCTGCAGCGCCGCAAGCAGCTTGGGAACGTTGGTGATGCTGTGCTTCGACTGCCAGCGATGATCCGCAAACGTCGCCTCGTCCACCTCGCGGTAGGAGGGGATGCGTTGCCAGAACGGCCCGTCGAGCAGGTGCTTGTGCTTGAGCGTCGACTCGTCGACTGCCGGGCGGGGGGCGCGCTGGACGACCGTGAGCAGCTTGTCTGTCGTCGTGGTCGGTGTCGGCGGGAGCGTGGGCGACTCGGTTTCCATGTGAGACCTCGCGGTGGCGAACTGTTATCGCACACGAGGCGCGCGGGCAAGGTGGGAGAGGGCGGCACGGCGCGGCCTGGTCGCGTCGGTCGTGCGGGTCGTGCGGGTCGTGCGGGTCGTGCGGGTCGGTGTGAGCTCAGCCCGCCGGTCGAGCCGCGACGGAGATCGGCCCGTGGCGTCGCCAGCCGATGCGCGCGAGCCAGGTGCGGGGGTGCGCGACGGGGCTCACGCGCGGCTGCTGCGGCGGCGGGCGCGTCCAGCCGTCGAACCACTGCGCCCACTGCGCCGCCCGCGCCGCCCGCGCTGCTCGCGCTATCGGCAGACGCCGGTCTGCGTGTGCCCGGTCAGCGCGCCGCAGGTCTGCATGTCGGCGCAGCCGGGGTCGACGGCCATGCGATCGCAGAGGCGCGCGCAGGTGGTCGCGCCGCCGGCCACGTCCACGCAGGCGAGGCCCTCGGCGCACTCGTTTGAGCGCATGCACGCGGCGCCTACAGCGCTCATGCCGGACGATACGCAGATGCCGCGCTCGGCGATCGGTGCCAGCGAGACCGACGGGTAGCAGCCGAGCGTGGGGCCAAGGCAGTCCTGCGCGAGCAACGAGCAGACCTGGCCGCAGACGGTGGCGATGGTGTTGGACATGTTGTCGAGCACGCCGATGAAACAGGCCGCCATGTCGGGCTCGCCCGGACAGCCGTGCGCGTCGTCGCAGTAGCGCAGGCAGCGCCGCTCGCCGCCGAAGTTGGTGCAGAGCGAACCGGCGACGCACTCGGTGTCGGCGGTGCAGATTTCACCGGCGGGGAGCGCGCCGGCCTCGCGACAGACACGGCCCATGTTGCTCGCCGCGCACTTGCCGATGTCGGCGCAGCCGCACTGCGTGAAGTAGTCGCACTCCGCGGGCGGCGGGGGCGGATCGGCGCACTCGACTCCGGCATCGCCGCCCCCTCCGTCGCTGCCGGGGCCGCCGTCGCCGTTGGCACCGCCGTCACCGTCGCCGGGACGGCCGTCCACCATGTCGGGGGTGGCACCGCCGCCGCACGCCGTGACGGCGAGGGCGACGAGCAGGACCAGGAAGCGGAGGTACGCAACGATGGACGCGGACGGCTTGAGCAACGAACGCATAGGACTCCTCATGACTCAAAAGGCGCAGCGATGGTTTCGACCACCTGTATCGCACGACGCGCCGTGCGGGGCGTCGATTCACACGCCGGCGCGAGGCTCATGTCACGCACGGGGCGCGGCTCAGGTCACGCACGCGGCGCTTCGTCCTGGATTCGTCGCGCGCTCTCGGCCTCGGGCGCGAGGTCGCTGTGGCAGGCGTTGTGCGCGCCGACTACCGGCAGCAGCGCGGCGCGACGTGCGAGCAGCTCCTGCCCCGCGATCGGCACGCCCGGGCTCTTCTGCGCTCGCCGCGCCGGCTGGAACGCCGGGTCCTTGCCGCTGGCGAATTCCACGATCTCCTTCGAGATGCGCATCGAGCACCAGTCGTGTCCGCACATCGCGCAGAACTCGGTGTCGACGTCGAGGTCCTCGTCGTGCAGCGCGCGCGCGGTCGCGCCGTCGAAGGCGAGCTCGAACTGCAGCGGCCAGTTGAGCGCGGCGCGTGCGCGGGAAAGATCATCGTCCCACTGCCGCGCTCCGCTCACGCCCCGCGCGATGTCACCGGCGTGCGCGGCGATCTTGTACGCCACGCAGCCGGCCTTCACGTCCTCGGCGTTCGGCAGGCCGACGTGCTCCTTGGGCGTCACGTAGCAGAGCATCGCTGCGCCATGTCGCGCTGCCTCGGTCGCGCCGATCGCCGAGGTGATGTGGTCGTAGCCGGGGAACACGTCGGTCACGAGCGGCCCGAGCACGTAGAACGGTGCGTCGTCGCAGACGCGCTGCTCGAGCTTCATGTTGAACTCGATCTGATCGAGTGGGACGTGGCCCGGCCCCTCGACCATCACCTGCACGCCGGCGTCGCGTGCGCGCGCGACAAGTTCGCCGAGCGTCTGGAGCTCTGCGAGCTGCGCGGGGTCCGACGCGTCGTGCAAGCAGCCGGGGCGCAGCCCGTCACCGAGCGAGTAGGTGACGTCGTACTCACGCATGATCGCGCTGATCTCGTCGAACAGCTCGAACATCGGGTTCTCGCGGTTGTGGTGGATCATCCACTTCGCGAGCAGGCTGCCGCCGCGGCTCACGATGCCGGTGACGCGCCCGCGCACCAGCCCGAGGTGCTCGCGCCGCACGCCTGCGTGGATCGTGAAGTAGTCGACGCCCTGGCGCGCCTGCCGCTCGATCTCGGCGAGGATGTCGTCGTACGAGAGGTCCTCGATCCGCTTGCCGAGGATCATGCTGTAGATCGGCACGGTGCCGATCGGGATTGTGCTGGCGTCGATCAGTGCCTGCCTGCATGCGAAGAGGTTGCCGCCGGTCGACAGGTCCATCGCGGTGTCGGCGCCGTACCGTTGCGCGACGTGGAGCTTTACGACCTCTTCGTCGGTCGACGACGCGATCGGTGACGCGCCCTGGTTGGCGTTCACCTTGGTGGTGATCATCCGGCCGATGCCGGTGGGGTCGAGTCGGCGCGGTGCGCGCTCGCCCTGGAGCACGCTCAGGTCAGCGAGTGCGGCTTCGCGCTGCGGCACGGTCTGGTTCACCCAGAGCGTGACGCCGGCGGGCAGGGCAGGGTAGGCGCGCTCGCCGATGCCTGCCGGCGCTTCACCGCCGCTGCCGGCGAGGTGGCGCACGTTGGCCGGGATCACGAGGCGACCACGCGCGACCTCTGCGCGGATGAACTCTGCGGTTGCGCCTTCGCGTTGCGCGACGCGCTGCATCTCTGGCGTCACGACTCCGGTTCGGGCGGCTACAAGCTGGGTCATCGGATCCTCCGTGGGGTCGCCGGGGGACGCGCGCCTTCGCCCGTCGGCCTTCCTGCGGTGGCATTACCCACATCAGGTTCAAGGGTCGCCCGTGCGGCCAACCCGCACGAGCCTCTCAGCACGAAGCTCCCCTGGCGCTTCGGCTAATCTAGGAGCCGCCCGATGCAGCGTCAACCAATGTTCTCGGCAGCCGTGCTCGTGTTCGTGCTGGTCGCGTGCGGTCCGTCGGTGCCGTCGACCGAGGACGGCGCGACGCTCTTTGAGTACTCCTGTGCGCGCTGCCACGGCATGAACGGTCGGGGCGAGCCGGCGATGAAGGCGCAGCTCGGCGTGCCCGACATGACCGATCCGGCGTGGCAGCTCAAGTTCACCGACGAGGAGCTCGTCCGTGCAGTGCGGCTCGGCTCACGCGGCGGGAAGATGCCGCCGTTCGGCGTCGACACGTTCTCGCCGAAGCAGCTCGACGCGATCGTCAGCTACGTCAGGCGCTGGCGTCCGCCGAGGTGAGCAGCGTGCGGGCTAGCCGCGTTGTGACGGTCGCTGCGCTGCGCTATGACACGGACTCCGTGCGCATCGCCGCCCAGCTCCGTTCCGGCTCGCTCGCTCTCGTCGCGCTCCTCGCTCTCTCCGTCGCGTGCGACGGGAAGCCCGCCGCTCCGAGTGCTCCCACCGAGGTCGCCGCCGCGCCGGCTGCACCGCCGCGCGTGCCGATCCGCGTCACCGGGATTCCCGACGAGAACCCGACCGAGCTGGCCCGCGGCTACGCGCCGATGGTGCAGTTCCTCGAGCAGCGCCTCGGCGTGCCGGTCAGCTATGTGCCGGTCACCGACTACGGTGCCGCGGTGCAGGCGCTCATCGCCGGCAAGGTCGACTTCGCGTGGCTCGGTGGCTTCACGCACGTGCAGGCGCGCACGCTCGCCGAGGTCGAACCGCTCGCGATGCGCAACATCGATCGCGAGTTTAGGAGCGTGATCATCACGCACGCCGACTCGGGCATCGCTGCGCCTGCCGACCTGCGCGGCAAGCTGTTCGCGTTCGGCTCGAAGAGCTCCACCTCGGGGCACCTCATGCCGCGCCACTTCCTCAAGACGCTGTTTGCGATCAACCCTGAGACCGACTTCGCCGGGCCGCCGGTCTACAGCGGTGCGCACGACGCGACCGTGACGCTGGTCGAGTCGGGCAAGGTCGCAGCCGGTGCGGTGAACATTCAGGTGTGGGAGCGGATGGTCAAGGCGCAGAAGGTCGATGCGGCGCGGGTGCGGGTGCTCTGGACCAGCCCGCCGTACGTTGACTACGTCTGGACCGCGCGCAAGGCGGTGCCCGCCGAGGTGCGCGCCGGTTTCCGCGATGCGTTCCTCGCGCTCGACGCCAAGAACAGCGAGCACGCGAAGGTGCTCGAGCGGATGGGCGCGACGCGCTACGTGCCGGCGGCACCGGCAGACTTCGATGCGATCGAGGAGGTCGCGCGCGCCAGTGGGCTCCTCGCCCACCAGTGACGACGCGGCCCCGGTGCGCGGCCCGGGGATCACGCTCGAGCGGGTGACCCGCCGATTCGGCGCGCGGGTCGCCGTGCGTGAGCTGTCGCTGTCGATCGAAGCGGGCGCGCGCATCGCGCTGGTCGGGCCGTCGGGCAGCGGCAAGACCACGCTGCTGGCGATGATCGCGGGGGCACTCGCGTCGTCGTCGGGGCGGGTCGTGCTCGTCGGCGATGGCGCGGACTCTCGGTCGATCGACCAGATGTCGGCGCGGGCGCTGCGTGCGCATCGCTGCCGCACCGGCTTCGTCGAGCAGGGCGCGTCGCTCGTGCCGCAGCTTCGCGTGCACGAGAACGTCGTCGCCGGGCTGCTCCCCTGTTGGCCGTGGTGGCGCGTGCTGCTCGCGGCGCTGCTGCCGCTCGAGCGTGAGCGCGTTCATCTGCTGCTCGGCAAGGTCGGTCTCGCCGACCGCCAGTTCGATCCGACCGCGCAGCTCTCCGGTGGTGAACGGCAGCGCGTCGCGGTGGCGCGCGCGCTCGCGGCGGAGCACACGCTGCTGCTCGCCGACGAGCCGACCGCCGCGCTCGACCCGACGCGCGGGGAGCAGACGCTCGCGCTCCTCGCCGGTGAGGCGCGTCGCCGCGGTGCGACGCTGATCGTGACCAGCCATCGCGTCGAGCAGGTGCGCGCGCATGTCGATCGCGTGATCGGCCTGCGCGACGGCCAGCTCGCGCTCGACGCGCCGGCGGCCGAGGTGGACGAGGT
>SHYZ01000170.1 GCA_009692535.1 Myxococcales bacterium | reverse complement strand
GTGCGGTGCGCTGCGCGACCACCCGCCGGCGCGACCGACTGAGCGCTACGAGCTGAGTCCGACGCGACGCCGCGCGTCGAGGCAGTGCCCGCCGCCGCGCGTAAAGTCGCGACAGGTGCGCGGGCGGTCGTCGTAGATCGCGCAGACGTAGCGTTCATCGCCGCCACCGCCGAGCGCGGCGCAGCGATCGCCTGAGCGGAGCAGCTCGCGGTAACCATCGCGTGCGACGACGAGCGCGGGATGGCGGCGGATCACCGGGTCGCGCGGTCCTACCTCGACCGAGTGGTAGGCGGCGCGACAACAAGCGCCGCAGGTCTGGCAGTCGAGCGCGGGCTCGAAGCGCTCGCACGCGGGCCAGCTCGCGTCGACGCGCGCGTCGGCGGCGTGGCGGCAACGCAGCACTTTGCGACCGGGCCCGGCGGGGCGCTGCCACGCACACTCGCCGCAGGTGCCGGTAGGCCCACGCAGCAGCCCCGTCGGATGACGCGCGGGCGGTTCCTCCACGGCCGCGAGCAGCGCCGGCAGCCTTGCGCCGTCCGCCGGTGCAGCGAAGCGCGCCGCCGCGACGACGATCACCGCCGTGGCCTGTAGCGCGTCGGCCAAGTGCGGCGCGAACGGCGACTTTGCGGCACGCGCCAGCGCGAGCCGCGCGAGCACCGCGGCCTCGTCGTAACGCGGCGCGAGTGGGTCGACTCCGAGCGCGTCATAAAACGCGCGATGCTCGGTGGTCGGCGCGAGCACGCGGCGGAGCCCGAGCGGCGCGAGCAGCGCGGCCTGCAGTCGGAGACACGCGTGCTCACGCACGAGGTCACGGCTCCCCTCGTTGCACAGCCCCCAATCGACCTGGGTCAGCCCCGCCGGCGCCTGCACGAGCGCGTGACAGAGCTCATGGAGGATCATCTGCGCGAGGCAGTCGTCGGCATCGAGCGTCTCGGCCGCGCCGATCACCAGCGTGCCGCGCCCGTCGGTCGACGCATAGACCTCGGTCGAGCGCACGACACGCAGTCCGAGGCGCGCGGCCACGCCGAGCCAGAGCTCGTCGAGCGGATCCGCGTAGCGCCGCTCGGGCGCGCGCACTAGCCCTCTCGCGGCCCGAACGAACGCTCGAAGAGCGCGCGAATCGCGGTGCGACCGTCGTCGGTGAGAAAGCGCGTGCCGGTGCCGGTGAACCGCGTCGCACAAATGCGCGGGGACGCCTCGGGCGCCCACTCGGTGCCGGCCCAGCGCAGCCAGGTTCGACGCTCCTGCTCGTAGACGTGGACCGGCTTCTTCCAGTGCTTGGCCAGTTCCGCCGCCCAACCGGTGCCGCCCTTGACCGTGCCGTCGTCCTGTACGCTGCCGACGACGAACACCTCACCCGCCGAGTTCACTTGGTGCCAGATCGACTGCAGCACCTTGCGGAACAGCGCCGAGTCCGGGTAGCTGCGGTGCATGTGCTGCGTAAGGTACGCCGAGCTCACGTCGCCCTGCGTGAGCTCGCCGGCGGAGAGCTCGACGACGCCGCGCATGCGCGTGATACCGCGCCCTGAGAAGGTGTAGTTCATCTCGGCGACGCCCCAGCGCTCGGCGCACGCACCGAACTCAGCCTCGGTCCCCTCGGCGCCGCCCGAGAGCAGCGTGTGCGCGCCGGTGGGCAGCCCGATCGAGCGGCGCGCCGGCGCAGTCGCCCCCGCGCTGACCAGCCGCATGGTGTCGGGGTGGAGGTGGAGCTGCGTCTCGGCCGCGCGCGCGTCGCCGTGATCCTTGAGGATGCGCACGTCGACGTGATCGCCATGCGGCTCGAGGAACAGCGCCACGTCGATCAGGTCGGCAAACGCTGCGCAGGGCGGCGTGAGCCCCACCGGCCTTCCGCCTGCGGCCACGCGGTGGGTCTGCGCGCTGAGCCACAGCTCCGCGCCCACCCGCTTGGCCAACGCGCGAAATCCCTCGAGCGTCGTCGCGACCGAGCCAGCTGGCGCGCCGGGCGGATCCCACGCGAAGCCATCCACGAGGATCGCGGCTGGCCTGAACCCTAAGTGCTGCGTGAACAGCTCGAGCGCCTGCGCGAGCCGCTCCGCCGTGAGCGCGTGATCCGCGAACGCCTTGATCACCCGGTGACTCGCCGCGGTCTTGCGCACTGCCTCCCGATCCTCGAGCGAGGTCCGCTCCGCGAGATCGTTGAACAGCACGTCGTACCAGGACTGCACGTGCTCGAGCGTCTGCCCAAGCGCGACGTGGAACACCGGTCGCCCGCGCAGCACGTCGTCGAGACCGATCTGCACGAGGCAGGCGGTCTTGCCGACGCCCGCGTGCGCCATCACGACGCCGAGGTTGCCCGCGCCGAGTCCACCATGAATCGACTGCTCGAGAATCCGCAGCGGGCTCTCGTCATTGACCTGCTTGGCGAACATGGCCTTTCCCCTTCGGCTTCCGCTTCCCCTGGCCGACGCTGTTCCCGGTTGCCGCTATTTGCGCGCGAGCGCAGCAGCCTTTTGCTGCTCTTGGTACTTCGATACCAGCTCCTCCGAAATCGACGAGGGCACCGGCAGGTAGCGCGAGAACTCCATCGTGAACTCGGCCTTCCCCTGCGTCGCCGAGCGGAGCGTCGTCGAGTAGCCGAACATCTCGGCGAGCGGCACCTCGGCCTCGACCTTGGCGAAGCCGTCGTCCTCTGCCGACCCGACCACCATGCCGCGCCGCTGCATCAGCGTCGCCAGCACGTTGCCCGAGAACTCCGCCGGCCCCTCGATCACCACCCGCATGATCGGCTCGAGGATCTTGGGCCGCGCGCGATCGTACGCATCGCGCCACGCGCCACGCGCCGCCTCTTGGAACGCGATGTCCGACGAGTCGACCGCGTGCGCCTGACCGTCGTTCACCGTCACCGAGACGTTGACCACCGGGAAGCCGATCTTGCGCCCCTTGGCGAGCATCGAGCGAAAGCCCTTCTCCACCGAGGAGATGAACTGCCGCGGGATCGCACCGCCAGTGATCTCGTCCTGGAACTGGAATTCCCCCTCGGACCACGGCTCGAGGTGCCCGACGACGCGCCCGTACTGGCCCGAGCCGCCGGTCTGCTTCTTATGCGTGTAGTGGAACTCGGTCAGGTGCGAGATCGTCTCGCGGTACGCGACCTGCGGCGGCGAGGTGGTGACCAGCGCCTGGTACTCGCGCTTCATCCGCTCGACGTAGACCTCGAGGTGCAACTCGCCCATGCCGCTGATGATCGTCTCGCCCGACTCGTCATCGACGTGCACGCGGAAGGTCGGGTCCTCCTTGGAGAAGCGGCGCAGCGCCTTCCCCATGTTGGTCTCGCTCTTGGTGTCGTTCGGCTTGATCGAGAGCGAAATCACCGCCTCGGGCACATGCATCGACGTCATCGCAAAGTTCACGGTGCCGTCGGTGAACGTGTCGCCAGAATTGCAGTCGATGCCGAACATCGCGACGATGTCGCCGGCGCCGGCGTCGCCGATCTCCTCCATCTCATCGGCGTGCATGCGCACCAGCCGGCCGCACTTGTGCCGCTTGCCGTTGCGCGAGTTGGTGATGAACTCGTCGCGCGTCAGCGACCCCTGGTAGATGCGCAGGTAGGTGAGCTGCCCGTAGCGACCGTCCTCGAGCTTGAACGCGAGCGCGACCAGCGCCTTTGACTGATCGCTCGGCAGGATCAGCTTCTCCTCGTTCTTCCCGAGGTCGAGCGCCTCGTTCACGACCTCGGTCGGATCGGGCAGGTAGTAGGTGACCGCGTCGAGCAGGCGCTGGACCGCCTTGTTCTTGTACGCCGACCCCATCAGCACCGGGGTCATCTGCAGCGCGATCGTCCCCTTGCGAATCGCCCCGCGGATGAGATCGATGGTCACGCGCTCCTCGAGCATCGCCTCCATCAGCGCGTCGGAGAACATCGACACCGCGTCGAGCATCACCAGGCGCGCCGCCTCGGCCTCGACCAGCATCTCCGCCGGGATCTCGCTCTCGGTGATGTCATCGCCGCCCGGTCCCGAGAAGCGGAACGCTCTCATCTCGACCAGACAGACCACGCCCTCGAAGCGATCCTCGAGCCCGATCGGGAGCTGCAGCAGCACCGGGTTGTGGTTGAGCTTCTCGCGCAGCTGATCCTTTACGCGCAGCGGGTTCGCGCCGGTGCGGTCGCACTTATTCACGAACGCGATCCGCGGCACCTTGTAGCGGCGCATCTGGCGATCGACGGTGAGCGACTGGCTCTGCACGCCGGCCACCGAGCAGAGCACCAGGATCGCGCCGTCGAGCACGCGCAGCGAGCGCTCCACCTCGATGGTGAAGTCGACGTGACCGGGCGTGTCGATGATGTTGACGTGGTGCCCCTTCCATATGCAGTGCGTCGCCGCGCTGCAGATGGTGATCCCGCGCTCGCGCTCGAGATCCATGGAGTCCATCTTTGCGCCGACGCCGTCCTTCCCCTTTACGTCGTGCATCTGGTGGATGCGGTCGGTGTAGTAGAGGACGCGCTCGGTCAGCGTGGTCTTGCCGCTGTCGATGTGGGCGGAGATGCCGATGTTTCTGATTTTGGAGAGGTCGGTCTGCACGAAAAACTCCCTGCCTGCAAAGGCGCTATCGGGTATCGCGAACCGACGCGCTAGAGCAAGCGAATTCTCGACGTTAGCTCGGGGCGCCGGAACGTCCGACGCCCGCGGGTCCCGTGCTCAGGCGCGATGCTTCGTGGCGAACTCCGCCATAAACCCGGTGAGCGTGCGTACGTCCTCGGGCGAGACCGCGTTGTACGTCGACACGCGAATGCCGCCGGTGTTGCGGTGCCCCTTGAGCCCCACCATGCCGGCCTTGTCCGCCGCCTTGATGAACTGCTCCTCGAGCGCCTCGGTCGGCAGCCGGAACACGACGTTCATCAGCGAGCGGTCGGCGAGCGCGACCGGCGCGCGGAAGTACTCGGGGTCGGCATCGATCGCGCCGTAGAGGATGCGGCCCTTTTCACGATTCCTCGCCTCCATCGCGTCGAGCCCGCCCGCCGCATCGACCCACGCGAGCACGTTCCTGACCAGGTAGATCGAGAACGTCGGCGGCGTGTGGAACAGCGAGTTGTTCGCCGCGTGCGTCGCGTAGCGGAAGATCGTCGGGATGTCCTTGCGGCCGCCCTCGACGAGATCCTTGCGGATGAGCACCACCACCACGCCCGATGGCCCGACGTTCTTCTGCGCGCCGGCGTAGATCATCGCGTAGCGCGACATGTCGTGGCGCCGCCAGAGAAAGTCGGACGACATGTCGGCGATGAGCGGCACGCTGCCGGTGTCGGGCTCGGCGAACCACTGCGTGCCGTAGATCGTGTTGTTGGTCGTGATGTGCACGTACGCCGCGCCCGGATCGAGCTCGAGCTCGTCCTGCCGCGGGATGCGGCGGTAGGTGCCGTCCGCCTTACTCGACGCGGCGACGCGCGCCGTGCCGACCAGCTTGGCTTCGTCGAGGGCGCGCTCGCTCCAGTGACCGGTGACGAGGTAGTCGGCGCTCTTCCCAGCGGGCAGCAGGTTCATCGGCACCTGTGCGAACTGCTGACTCGCGCCGCCCTGGAGGAAAAGCACATGGTGCGTGTCGCCGACGCCGAGCAGCTTGCGCAGCAGCGCGATCGCCTCGTTATGCACGCCCTCGTAGTGCTTGCCGCGGTGGCTGTGCTCCATGATCGACATGCCGGTGCCGGCAAAGTCGCAGAGCTCGTCGCGTGCGCGCTCGAGTGCGGGAAGGGGCAGACCGGCGGGGCCGGCGTTGAAGTTGATCACGCGAGGGGACATGCGGGCTCCTTGGCGAGTGGCGCGCGACCGTAGCATGGCGGTCAAGTGCTCAGCGCGGCGCGAGCGGCTGCGCACTCGCGGTGCGCGGCCCGGGTGTGGCTGGAGGCGCTCGGGCAGGCGACCGGAGGCCGCGATGGATTGGCTCATGACAGCAGGCGGCGCGCCAATGTGGTTCATTGCACTCTTTGGCGGCATCGCGCTGGTCGCGGCCGCCGCGCAGCAGGTCCGTCGCTACGAGGCGCGCCGCGAGCGGTTCGTGCGGCTCATGTCGTTGGCCACGCTCGCGGCGATCGGCAGCGGCACGGCAGCCGACCTTGCCGCGGTCCTGATCCACGTCGCGGAGCACCCGGGGTGGTCGCACAGTCCCGACCGCACGCTCTTCCTCATGGTCGGCCTCGGCGAGTCGATGGCGCCGGCAATCCTCGGCTTCGCGCTGCTCGCCTTCGTGGCCGTCCTGGCTGCGGACGCGCGACGCGGTGCTGCAACGCAGCGTGGCGGAAGGCTCGCGCCGTCATTGCAGCTCGGTATTACGGAGCGCAGCCCGGGGCGCCGGTCGGCGCGCCGGTGAGCGGGTTCTCGCAGGGCGCACACGAGTAGCCATCCGCACAGCTGCCGCCCGACATCGCGAGGCCCCCGATCCCGAAGTCGAGACAGTCGCTCAGGCAGACGCCGGTGTAGTAGCCGGCAAGGAAGTTATCGGCCTCGCACGGCTCGGTCGGCTCGTCGTTGAGGATCTGGTTCGGCACGCAGAAGTACGCACCCTCCGCGAGGTCATCGCACTCGTGCCCTTCGAGGTTATCGGTCTGGTCACCCGGCACGGACGCGGTCGGGATGCAGCGCGCGCGACCTTCACAGCAGCTCGCAAACGGCTTGGGCGGCTCGGTCGGCCCGAGGTCGCAGCTCGTTGCACAGGCGCCGGTCGGCGACGAGTCGAGCGGACTGTAGCAGGGCACGCAGAGCTCGAACGTGCCGCAGCTCGATTGGGGCAGCATCGCGGCCTGCGCCGTCACGCTCGGCAATGCGCGCGACACGCAGCGCCCTTCGGACTCATTGACCGAAGTGCAGGTCGGCGGCGTGAACTTGCCGCCGGTCTCGAGGAATACGTCGGGCACGCAGAGCATGCTCGCATCGGTGCAAGGTGCGAGTTCATTCACGAGTTCCGGCGTCGCCCCCGCGATGACCGACCGGTCGAGGCAATGCGCGTCGCCGGCACAGGGCGTCAAGGATTCGACCGACACCACCGGCGGACAGGACGGCTCGTACTCGCAGGTGGCCGGGTCGTCGCAAGCCGACGGCGGCGGCGGATCGGTCAACGGCTCGCCCGCGCAGACCATCACCTCACGCAGGTCGCAGGCACCCGTCGGCATCATCATGATTGGGTGAATGCAGGGCGCGCAGCGCTCGGTCGCGCCGCAGACATCCTGCGCGAGCAGCGCCGCATTCTCCGCGACCTGCGGCATGCAGACGGAGAGACAGACGCCATCGCCACCAAACGCGGTGCAGCTCGTAGGCGCCACGCTGCCGCCGGTCTCGAGCATAGTGTCGGGCACGCAGAGGCCGCCGCTTGCACAGGACGAGAAGGCGTTCTTCACAGCCTGTGGTGCGCGGTCGGCGGCAAAACAGTGAGCCGCTCCGCCCTCGGCCTCACAGCAGCCGGGCAACACGCCCGGGTTGGGAATCGGCGCGCCGAAGACGCCGATGCACGCCGACGGGTCGACGAGGTCGATCGGGTCGTCGTCCCCGGCGTTCGATATCGCACCACCGTTGCACCCGGCGACCGCCAGCGTGAGTGCGGCTACGAACTGCAGACAAGCCTTGGCGGGGAGCATGGGGGGCTTGGGTTCAAGAACCGGTCCACGCGCATCCATTTCGCTACACGTCGCTACATCACCGACGCTGGCGGCCGAAAGACCCGGCCCGTTGCCCGCCCCTTGCCCGGGCGATCGTCGGGGACTCCCCCCCCATGATCGGGGTGGGACTCCCCGGCATCGGTGAGGCGCTCGAGGTCGGCCCGCAGCACGACCGCCGGCGCGTGGCGACGTGCGTGGGAACGGTGGTACGCTGCCGCGTGCGGGTCGGCGAACGCCGATGATCCCGATGGATAAGGAGTCATGGATGAGTCAGCCCGTTCCTCGCCGCGTACTGCTCGCGGCGCTCGCTTCGCTCCTCCTAATCGCCACGCTGACGGCTCACCTCACTGGCGACTTGACCGTTCGCTCCAAGGCCTCCGCGTCAGCCCCGTCGGTCTCGCCG
>SHYZ01000169.1 GCA_009692535.1 Myxococcales bacterium | reverse complement strand
GGCATGGGCATCGGCGATATGCGGAGATCGTGGAGCTGCTGGGCGTGCTCGACGTGGAGACGAGGGATGTGGCGCTGCGGATTTTTGCGCGCATCGCGGAGGCTGAGTCGCAGCGGCATGCGGTGCCGATAGCAGACGTCTCGTTTCATGAGGTCGGGGCGATCGACTCGATTGTCGATGTGGTGGGGACGGCAGCGGCGGTGGCGTGGCTTGCGCCTTCGTCGGTTTCGGCGACTGCGGTGGCGCTTGGTCACGGCTCGGTGTGGACGGCGCACGGTCGGCTGCCGGTGCCGGCGCCGGCGACGCTTGAGATTCTTCGCGCGGCGGGGGCACCGGTGGTGGATGGCGGTGTCGCGCGCGAGCTGACGACGCCGACGGGGGCTGCGATTTTGGCGGCGCTGGTGGGTGAGTGGGGTGAGCTGCCGGCGGGGGTGCCGGTGGCGATCGGGTATGGCGCGGGGGACGCGGAGCTCGCGGATCGGCCGAACCTCGTGCGCGCGGTGGTGGTTGAGCGTGCGGCGGAGACGGCCGGAAGTGGGGCGTTCGAGCTCGTCGAAGCCAATGTGGATGACATGAGCCCGGAGCTTTGTGAGCACGCGGCGGAGCGGCTCTTTGCGGCGGGCGCGGTCGATGTCTGGTGGACGCCGGCCACGATGAAGAAGGGGCGGCCGGCGTTCGTGCTTGGCGTGCTCTGTCCGGCGACCGCGCTCGACGCGGTATGTGCGGTCGCGCTCAGCGAGACGACGACGATCGGGGTTCGCCACGCTGCGGTCGGGCGGCGCGTGCTCGACCGTCGCGTGGAGACCGTGACCACGGCGTACGGTCCGGTGGAGGTGAAGCTCGCGATGCGCGCCGGGGCGGTGGTCAACGTCGCACCGGAGTACGAGTCGTGTCGCAAGGTGGCGCGCGCGACCGGCGTGCCGCTCAAGGAGATCTACGCGGCGGCGATCGTTGCGTCGCGCCGGGATCGTGGTTGAGTCCTCGCGCCGCGCGGGCCGACTCTGCTATGTGAAGACGGTCGGGGCGCTGGTGTGTCCCGCGCGAGGAGCGTGGTCACGATGAAGCTGGAACCGATCTTGGAGGAGCTCGAGAGGGCGGCGGAGAAACTCGGCGTCAAGCTCAGCTACGAGGCGCTTGCCGAGTCGGTCGCGGGCGGCGGGCTGTGCAAGGTGAAGGGCGCGTGGCGTGTCATCCTCGAGAAGCGCGGCACCGTCGGGGAGAAGGTCGCGTCGCTGGCGCGCGCGTTGGCGGCGTTTGATACCGAGCCGCTGTTCCTCACCCCGTTGGCGCGCGAGACGGTCGAGCGCTACCGGGGCAAGGTTGCGAAGGCGGATTCGCGTGCGTGAAGGGTATGTCCAGCGGGTCGGTGGTTTGGCGGTGCTCGGAGCCGTGGCGCTCCTCGGTGCGTGCCTCGAGCCGGTCCCGGCGCCGTCGCGAACGACTCCGGCAGGCGTGGTAGTGCTCGAGGCGTTGCACCAGCTCAAGACCGGCACGGTCGGCATCACGGACCGTCGGCGTGCGACGTACGTGCTGGTCGACGTGGAAAATCGCACCGCCGAGCTGCGCCGAGTGACCGTTGTGGGGCAGCTGCTCGATGACGCGGGCGCCGTGCTGGCGCCGCTGCCGCACCAGATGCTGCAGGTGCCGGCTGGCGAGCGACGAACCTTCGCGATGCCGGCGGTGGCGGCGGTTCCCGCTGCGCGTCGGGCGACGGTTCAGGTTCACGATGCGCCGGTCGACCGGCATCCGTTCGATGTCGTCGTCACCGAGGTGCGCTTCGATCGCGAGGAGGACGTGTTCGCGGCGACGCTGCGGGTGGTGAGTCGTAGCGACCGCGCGACCGTCGCGTCGATTGCGGCGACGTTTTACGACGACGCCGGGCGCCCGCTTGCGCGTCCGTTCATGGTGCTGCCGTTTGCGCCGGGCCAGTCTCGTCCGCTGCGGCTCGAGGGGCCGCTTGCGGCCACGCACGGCACGGCGTTCGTCACCGAGGTGCAGTACTGAGCGCGGGCCTCGGCTAGCGGTCGCCCAGAATGATCGCGCCGCAGGCGTGGCCGTCGGGGCAGCTCGGACTCTGGCTCCAAGGAAGCTCGTCCCACACGTAGGGCGCTGCGGCGGCGGCGGCGCCGACCGCGAGGACCGACCAAAGCCACGGGCTCGAGAGGATCGACGAGCGGGTCTCGCGGTCGCGTCGCTTGGGTTTTCGTGCGGGCAGGGCGACGTCGATGCCCGCATAGAGCGCGTCGACGAGCGTCTCGGCGCTCTGCTCCAGCGAGTCGGCCAGCGCGGCGCCGGCAGCGGGGCCTTTGACGCGCGCGAGTCGCTGCCGCGAGCGCAGATCGTAGAGGTAGCCGTCGAAACGGAGCTTCGCGCCGTCGGTCGTGGCGTGGATGATCACCACATGGTCGAGGTAGAGCACGGTGCGCAGGTCAGCGAGGTCGCGCGGCACCTCGGTGACGTCGAGATCGGTGCGCACGCGGGCGAGCGACTGCTGAACGAGGAGTTGCTTGGAGCTTCGCTCGAGCGTGACCGCGACCCGCGTCTGGACTTTTGGGTCGACGGTCACGCGCGTGACCGTGCGGCGGTGTCCGTCGAGCCGCATCGTCACGTAGTGCACACCCACCGCCAGCGAGTCGGCGCCGACCGGGGTGACGCCGGCATGGGCGCCGTCGACGAACACCGACGCGCCCGCCGGCACCGACACGAGATCGAGCGAGCCGAAGCGGCCCTCGGTCACGGCGGCAAGCTCCTTCTCCCAGAGTGGCAGCAGCTCGGGCCACCGGTTGGCGGGGAACAGCCACGTCGGACGCCACGTAGCGAGCCGGCGGAACGCTGCCCGGGCTTGCGCCTTGTCCTTGGCAAGCGCGTGCGCGACTCCGAGCGCGGTCTGCACCTCGGCGAGCTCGTTCTTTCGCACCCACGCGAGCACGCGCTCGAGCGCAGTCTCGGCGGCGGCGAGCTTGGTGGCCGCCTGAGCCGCGCGCTCGTCGGCCAGCAATGCGATTCCGGCGGCCGCGAGCGTCCGGGCATCGGCGATCTGGCCACTTGGTGTCTCGCCCGCGAACTCGGCGAGGAGCAGATCCTTGTCCTGCACGGCGAGCGTTGGGTGGCGCTGGAGCGCACGCTCACCACCACGCAGCAGCGGTGCGCGCGTTCCCACAGGCAGCGGCTTGTCGCCCACAACGAAGATCGCCACGGCGGTTCGTCCGGGCTCGCGGAGCCCGTCATCGTCCGCCGTCTCGACTGCGGCATGGGCGACGCTGGCGAGCTGGGTTACGAGCACGAGCAGCGCGACGAGGTGGCGTGAATCAGCCATCGCCATCGGGTACGAGCGATGCGACCGCGGCACCAACACGGCGCGCACGCGTGGCCAGCACCGGGTCGTCCGCCACGGCCAGCACAAGGGTCTCGCGCAGCCGCTCGCGCACGGTGGCGGGCAGCGCCGCTCCGCCGGCTCGTTCGAGTGCGAGCTCGACGACCTTGTGCACCGCCTCGTCGGGCGAGATGCGCCCCGCGCGCAGGTCTTGCGCGACGTCGGCCACCGGATCGGACGCGGCGCCAACTGCTGGCGTTCCACTCGCGGGCTCGGGTGCGCCGGTTGCGTGGAGTCGCTCGGCGAAATCCGCCTCCCGAGCACGCCCCGACTTGTCGGGGCCCGCAGCAACCGGAGCTGCCTCGGGCCCGGTCAGGTGGGATGGCTTGTCGATCTTCATGGCTTCACTGGCCTCTGGGCCTCACGGCTTTACGGGGCACGACACGATGGTAGCGATTGCCGTCTGCTTTGTCGCCTGCGCCACGTCACCTGCCCAGCCATCGGTCCTCGTCGCGCACGGTTGCGGCGTGCCGTGTCTGCGAAGCCACGGGTGCGGTGGCGTTGCGACCTTCAGCGGCCCGTCGACCGTGTGGTACAAGGAACGCGGCCATGGTCGCCGAGCCGATCATCCGCGTTCGCGGTGTCGAGAAGAGCTATGGCGAGGGGAAGGCGCGACAGTCGGTGCTGCGGTCGGTGTCGCTCGACGTGGCGGCCGGCGAGATGGTCGCGATCGTCGGGCAGTCGGGCTCGGGGAAGTCGACGCTGCTCAACATCATCGGCGGCCTCGACCTCGCCGACGCGGGGGAGGTCTTCGTCGAGGGCAGAGACTACGCTCAGCTCGACGACGCGGCGCTGTCGCGGCTGCGCAACGAGCAGATCGGCTTCGTCTTCCAGCAATTTCATCTGCTCGATCACCTCACGGTGGTCGAGAACGTGGCGCTGCCGTCGTTCTTTGCGGGCGGGCGCGGGGGCGCGGAGGCCCGTGCGCTCGAGGCGCTCGGGCGCGTCGGGCTGCGCGAGCTCGGTGACCGGCGGCCGTCGTCGCTGTCGGGCGGACAGAAGCAGCGTGTCGCGATCGCGCGCGCGCTCTTCCATCGGCCGCGAATCCTCCTGTGCGATGAGCCGACCGGCAACCTCGACAGCGAGACCGGTCGTGACGTCGTCGGCTTCTTCCAGTCGCTGAATCGCGACGAGGGGGTCACGATGCTCATCGTGACGCATGAGGAGCGCGTGTCGCAGGCGGCGCAGCGTGTCGTGCGGATCGCCGACGGCAAGATCGTCGCGCAGGAGGGGCGCTCGGTCGAGCTGCCGCCGTCCGGCGCGGCGAGCGTGCGCACCGACGAGGGGCCGACGCCGTGATCTTCGCGCTCGGGTTTGGGCCTCTGCTTCGGATCGTGCGGCAGAACATTCGCCGCAATGCGAAGCACTTCCTGCTGTCGGTGTTCGGCATCGTCGTTGGCACCGCGTCGTTCGCGTTCTTCCTCGCGCTCTCGGGCGGTGTTCGCAAGGTGGTGCTCGGCGATATTTTCCCGATCGATCGCGTGGAGGTGATCGCGCCCAAGGCGACCTTCACCGGCGTTCCGCGCACGCTCGACAACTCGTTGGTCGACAAGATCCGCGCACGTCCTGGCGTGTCCGGTGTCTACCCGAAGATGAAGCTCGGCTTCCCGTCACGCGGCTCGGGCAAGCTGTTCGGCGCGGAGCTCTACTTTCCGCTCGGCGGCTTCATGGATGGGATCGATCCCGCGCTCGTCGCCGGCGACAAGGGGACGGCGGCGTTTCGTGATTGGGAAGCGGAGGTGGGCGTCGGTGGCGTCTGCTTCCCCGGCATCCGTCCGCCGGCGTTCATCGCACCGACGGAAGCGGCACGGCTGCAGGCGGCCCTCGCCGCGCTGGTGGGCGCGACCGACGACGTGAAGCGCACCGTACGAGCCGCGCTCGGCTTTGGCGAGGAGTGCAGCAACCTGCGCGCGGAGGGCTGTCCGGCGGACCACTACTGTGGCTGGGACTGGCGCTGCCGGCGGCGCGTCCCGGTGCTGCTCTCTCGCGCGATCATCGAGCTGTACAACGGCTCGTTCGCGCCGTCGCACGGGCTCAAGCCGATCGGCACCGTCGAGCAGGCGCTCGCCGAGCGCTTCATGAAGGTGCTCAAGCTCGACATCCTGCTCGGCCGGGCACCGATGTCGGGGATCAAGGTCGAGCTCGAACAGGACCGCATCGACTGTGTGCAGGGGCAGCTCATCGGCATCAGCCAGAAGGCGATCCCGATCGGCGTCACCGTGCCGATCGGCTACATCCGACGCTGGAACGAGGCGTTCGCGGGGCAGTTGGTGGCGAGCCGCTACTCGTCGATCGTGGTCGACGTGCGCGAGAAGGAGGATGTCCCCGCGTTCGTCGAGTGGGTGCGCGACGAAGGGTTCGAGCAGGAGGATTCCTACGCGGAGGAACTCTCGTCGGCGATCTTCATCATCACGCTGCTGTTTCTGGTGATCTCGTTCATCATCATCGGCATCAGCGCGGTCAACATCGCGCATACGTTCTTCATGCTGATCAGTGAGCGTCGGCGGGAGATCGGGATCCTCCGCGCGATCGGCGCCACCCGTGCCGACGTGCGTCGCATCATCCTGGGAGAGGCCGCCGTGATCGGTTTTGTCGGCGGCGTACTGGGCCTCGGGCTCGGCGTGGGCGCGGCGCGGCTGGTGGACCTCATCTCGTCGAGGTTCGTCCGCGACTTCCCGTTCAAGCCGGCCACCTACTTCGACTTCACGCCTAGGTTGATCGGTGGCGCGATCGCGTTCGCCGTGTTTTTCTGTGTGCTCGGCGCGTTGGTGCCGGCCCGACGTGCAGCGGCGATGCCACCGGCGCACGCGCTGGCGGGGTGAGCTGGGCGATGACGACCTTGGTAACGGATGCGACGACAGACGCGATGAGGAGCTGACCGATGGCCAAGTACGTGCACTTTGAGACCGACCGGGGCGAGATGGTGGCGGAGCTCTTCGAGCAGGACGCACCCGGCACGGTGGCGCACTTCGCCGGCCTCGTGGCCGGGACCAAAGAGTGGACCGACCCACGTAGCGGCAAGCAGGTGACGCGGCCGTTCTACGACGGACTGACGTTTCACCGCGTGGTGCCGAACTTTGTGATCCAGGGTGGCTGTCCGCTCGGGACCGGCACCGGTAACCCCGGCTATCGCATCAAGTGCGAGACCAACGGGAACCCGCGGCGCCACGCGCGCGGCGTGCTGTCGATGGCCCATGCCGGCAAGGACACGGGCGGCTCGCAGTTCTTCATCTGTCACTCGGCGCCCGCGCACCTCGACGGCAAGCACACGGTGTTCGGACAGGTCGTGACCGGCCTCGAGGTGATCGACGCGATCCGTGCGGGCGATCGGATGACGCGCGTCTGGATCGAGGAGCGGTAGCGGCCGCAGGCGTTCGGCGGCGGGGCGCGCGCTCTCCGCAGGCTTGTCGCTACCCGTCGGCCTGCACCCGAGGTCCAAGGTCGGGGCTGCCTCGGTGTCCGATGTGGTGTGCTGGATCTCGCCGACGTCGGGGCTGCCCTTCGCGGCCTGCAGAGCGGCGGTCCGTGCAAGGCCCAAGTACCCGACACGATGAAAGAATGCTACGCTGCACGCACTATTGGGATTCGAGAGGCTGGTAAGTGAAGAAGCCAATTCCGTTCGGCAAGTACTACTTGCTGGAGCGCATCAACGTCGGGGGCATGGCGGAGGTTTTCCGCGCGAAATCCTATGGCGTCGCGGGGTTCGAGCGCCTCGTCGCGATCAAGCGGATCCTGCCGAACATCGCGGAGGACCAGGAATTCATCGAGATGTTCAAGGACGAGGCGAAGCTCGCCGTCCAGCTCTCGCACGCCAACATCGCGCAGATCTTCGAGCTCGACCAGCACGGCGATGCCTACTTCATCGCGCTCGAGCACATCCACGGCCGAGACCTCCGCGCAATCTTCGAGCGCTGCCGGCAACGTGGCGAGCCGATGCCGATCGCGCAGACCTGCTTCGTCGCCATGAAGGCGTGTGAAGGGCTCGACTACGCCCACAACAAGAAGAACCCGTCGGGCGAGGACTTGAACCTCGTCCACCGCGATGTCTCGCCGCAGAACGTGCTGGTGAGCTTCGAGGGCGAGGTAAAGATCATCGACTTCGGCGTCGCGAAAGCGGCGGGCCAGGCGGTAAAGACGCAGGCCGGCATCCTCAAGGGGAAGTTCGGCTACATGTCACCCGAGCAGGTGCGCGGACTGCCGGTCGACCGCCGTGCCGACGTGTTCGCGACCGGAATCGTGCTCTACGAGTTGCTCACGAATGAGCGGCTCTTCGTGGGTGAGTCCGACTTCGCGACGCTGGAAAAAGTCAGAAACGTCGAGATCCTCCCGCCGTCGACTTACAACCGGAAAATCCCCGACGAGCTCGAGCGCATCGTGCTCAAGGCGCTCGCCAAGGAGGTGGAGGAGCGCTATCAGAACGCGATCGATCTCCATGACGAGCTGCAGGCGTTCGTCTACAGCGCGGGCGAATTCTATTCGCGCAAGGATCTCGCGGCGTGGATGAAGAAGATGTTCGCGCGCGAGATCGAGGACGAGGGCGCCAAGCTCGAGGAGTTCCGGAAGTTCGTGCCGTCGGCGGTACGCGCGGCCGATGCGGCTTCCGATGCGGAACGGGCCCGGCGCAAGGGCGTCCCGGCAGCGAAGCTTGCACCACCGCCGCTGCCGCCTAGCGTCGCAGCCAACGGCAGGC
>SHYZ01000168.1 GCA_009692535.1 Myxococcales bacterium | reverse complement strand
AGCACGACCACGAGCAGTACGCCGCCGAGCGTGCCGGTAGCGGCACGGCGCGAGGCAGGCTGCGATGACGGCGCGACGCCTGACGGAAGCGCGTCGGGCGCGACGCGGAACGACACGGTGAGCGCGCGCTCCTCCGGCGTGCCCGGCGCGCCGGTCCACGCGAAGTGGAGCAGCATCCCGTCGGCGCGTGGTCCCAGGCGGGTCGCGGTCACCTGCACGCCGGGTGACTCCTCGACGCGCAGCTCCTGCTCGCCCGGCAGCGGGATCGGGTAGCGGTCGACCAGCCGCAGCGTGTGGTCGCCGGCGCCGGATTTTATCGCTGCCACGAGCACCAGGTCGACTGAGAAGGAGGCGCCGTGCGTGGCGGGCGTCCCGAGCCCGACATCAGCGACGGAAAAACGCGCGGGCGCGGGCGCGCCGTCGAGCTCAACGAGGATCGCCGGGCCGACCTCGGTGAGGAGCTGCGCCGCGAAAGCGTCGCGCTCGGTATCGTCCAGGTGGCCGTCGCGGTTGCGGTCCATGCGCTGCCGCTCGCCCGCGCCGGGACGGTCGCCGAAGTAGATGGTGTAGACCACCCGCACCGCATCGGGGAGCAGCGTCACCTTCGCGTAGCGATTGTTCCGCAGCGCATCGGGCGCGAGGTGTGCACGCGCGATCGACGGCGCGGCGTGCATGGCAGCCGCGAACGCCATGTACGCCGCGAGCGTCACGACGTGCCGAGTGCCGTGCCGAGCGCCGATGCGGGCGCCGATACGGGTGCCGATACGGGTGCCGATACGGGTGCCGATACGGGTGCCGATACGGGTGCCGATGCGGGGTGACATGTCCGGTTGCATCGGTTGTGTACCGACGCGCGCGCCAGTATGCTACCGCCGATTATCTTCCTCGGAGGTTGCTCATGCGTCGCATTGTCGCGTCTTCTACTGTTGCTACTGTTGCCACGGCCGCCCTGCTCCTCGCCGCTGGCTGTTCTTCGCCGGGCGTGGACAAGCCGGGGACGATCTTCCCCACCAAGCCGGAGTGCGAGATCGACTCGCCGGTGGTGCCACTCGGAGGCGACCAGCAGATGGTGATCTCGTTCCTCGAGATCGGGAAGGCCGAGGACGGCTTCGACCTCGATGGCGACGGTGATCCCGACAACAAGCTCTCCGCCGTCGGTGCCCTGGCGCGCGGCGCGATCGAGGACTCGTTCCAGGACTTCTCGATCGTGATCCCGGTGGAGGTATTTAGCTTTCCGCAGCGTGGGGCCGATCCGTGCGTGAAGCTGGCCTTCTACCTCGGCAACTATCGCTTCGATCTCGACGGTGACGGGCACGAGACGGCGGGCGAGCGCGGCGACTGTGACGACACCGATGCCGCGGTGCACCCCGGCGTCGCGGAGCTCGCCGACAACGGCAAGGACGACAACTGTGACGGCAACGCCGACGAGACCTGGGCCGCAACCGACGGCGGCATGACGCTCGTCCCCTCGACGTCGACCGCCGACGCCGACATGGACGGGATCACGGTCGCCGACGGTGACTGTGACGACAGCAACGCGGCGGTCACCGGCGGTGCCGAGGTTTGCGGCGACGGTCTCGACAACGACTGCGACGGCGCGAGCGACTTTAGCCGCGATGGCGCCGGCGTGCTCGCCTGCACCCCCTACGACGAGACGCCCGACACGCTCGCGTTCGATCCGCTCTCCTTCGAGCCCGGCACGATGAAGCCGGTCATCATCTTCAACTCGGGCGAGGCGGTCACCGGCGAGGCGGGCGACCTTCGCCTCCACGCCGGTCCGTCGCTCTTCTCGGTGACGGTGCCCGCGACCAACGACATCAGCCTCGAGCTCCGCATCACCGGCGCGACCATCGAGGGCACGTTGGTGGCGGTCGGTGACGGCCTCGGCATCAAGGACGGCCGGCTCGGCGGCGTGCTCGACGCGCACACGATCGACACCGTGCGCGGCATCGCGATCGACGAGGTCGGCCTTACCGCCGAGGACTCGCTGCTCGACGCGGTGTTCGCAAACATCCTCGGCACGATCATCGGCCTGCAGACTGACCCGATGTCCGGCTGCAAGATGCCCGACATCGACGTCGACCTCGACGGGCTCGAGCAGTTCTGCGACTCCAACATCGAGGAGGATCCGCTGACGGTCGACAAGTGCATCGACGGCGACGGCACGATCGTCCTCGACGAGGTCGACGCCGCGGGCGTGGTCACCAAGCACTGCACCGAGGCGGTCGACGAGGACGGCGCATTCCGCTTCGTCGACGGGGTGTCGATCGAGATGAACTTCGACACGACCCCCGCGATGCTGCGCCAGCCGTAGTCGGCGCAACCCCACGCACCCGGAGCACCGAAGCTCGCATGCCCACCAATATCTGCGCCCACATTACCGGTACGGTCTGGAAGGTCGAGAAGCGCGTGGGGGACGCGGTCTCGGAGGGAGAGACCGTGGTGATCCTCGAGTCGATGAAGATGGAGATGCCGATCGAGGCGCCCACGGGCGGCACGATCTCTGCGATTCGGGTCAAGGAAGGCGACCCGGTCGAAGAGGGTGCCGTCGTCGCTGTCATCGCCTGACGGCGAATGACGGCGACGCGCCGTCGACGATCCTAGCCGCAGGCGGCGAGCAGCTCGTCGGCGCCGCGCTCGCAGGCCGTGCGGTCGACATCGAGGTGCGTGACGAGACGAATCCGCCGCGGGCCGATCGCGTTCACCAGCACGCCACGGGCGCGTGCGCGGGTGACGAGCTCGTCGGCGCCGGGTGCGCCGTCGGGCAGGTCGGCGAGGACGATGTTGCTCTCGACCGATGCGAGGTCGACGTGGAGGCCGGTGGCGAGTCGCTCGGCGAGGTGGCGCGCGTTGGCGTGATCCTCGACGAGGCGGGTGCGGTGATGCGCGAGCGCGTGGAGGCCGGCCGCGGCGAGGATGCCTGCTTGCCGCATGCCGCCGCCGAGCAGCTTGCGCATGCGGTGGGCGCGGTGGATGAGGTCGCGTGGACCGCAGAGCAGCGAGCCGACCGGTGCGCCGAGTCCTTTGGAGAGGCAGACCGAGACGGTGCCGAAGCCGCGCGCGAGCTCGTCGACCGGCACGCCGGTGGCGGCCGAGGCGTTCCAGAGCCGGGCGCCGTCGAGGTGCGTGGCGAGTCGGTGCGTGGCGGCGGCTTCGAGGAGCGCGGCAACCTGGGCGCGCGGCCAGATTCGCCCGCCGCCCCGGTTGTGCGTGTTCTCCACGCAGGCGAGGCGCGTCGGCGCGAAGTGGTGGTTGTCGGGTTTGATCGCAGCGTGGAGCTGGTCGGCGTCGTAGAGGCCGCCCTCGCCGCAGATGGTGAATTGCACGCCGGAGATCACTGCGGCCGCGCCGGACTCGTAGAGCCAGTTGTGCGAGCCCTCGCCGATCAGCACGTCGTCGCCGGGCTGCGTGTGGATCTTGATCGCGATCTGGTTTGCCATCGAACCGGAGGGGACGTAGAGCGCGGCCTCGACGCCGAGCAGGTCGGCCACGGTCGCTTGCAGGCGGTTGACGGTCGGGTCTTCGCCGTAGACGTCGTCACCGACCTCGGCGTGGGCCATCGCGTCGCGCATCGCCGATGTGGGGCGCGTGACAGTGTCAGAGCGGAGGTCGACGACGGCGTGACTCATGGTGCGGCTCCTGGGGCAGGTGGCTTTTCTTTGCGTGGCGCTGGCGGCGGGTCACCGAACTCCGTGCGCAGCTTGCGCGCGAGCCGGTCGAGCAGCGCCTCTTCGAGGTACGCGGGGCGATCGCGGATGGAGAGGACGAGCCGCACGATGTCGCGGTCGTGGGCATCTTTCACACGCACGAACTCGAGTGCGCCGGTGAAGCGCTTGCCGTCGGAGGCGTAGACGAAGAGCAGGTAGCCGGCGTCGGCGTCGCGCTCGGTGATTTCCAGCCGCTCGTCGACGCGGAGGAAGCGCAGCGCCGATGGCCAGACCTGCGCGAAGCTCCAGCCGAGGTCGCGCGTGGTGCGGGCGACGGCGTCACGCGGCGCGAGGAGCATGAGCGAGAGGGCGAGCGAGAGGGCGAGCCGCATGGCGCGAGCGTGGGGCGCGGCAGCACCCCGCCGCAACAATTCGCGCCCGAGCCGCACGGCGTCGCGTTCCACGCGGGCTACGCCGCTGCGCGGTCGGGCCGGTCGAAGTCGTCGGGCCGGTCGCCGTCGTCGCGTGTGCCGCGCCACAGGTCGTCCCACGCAACGTGGCCGGTGATCATCGCGAGCGCGCCCATGCCGACGTACCAGAGCACCTGGATGCCGTGGAGCATGATGGCGTAGGCGAGTCCGGCGGTCTGCGCGACCGGCCCGGGCAGGTAGAGCGCGAGGCCGAGCGTGGTGAACCAATGGAACTGCCCGACGAGCCCGGGCGAGTTCGGCAGCGTGATCCCGACGGCGATGATGCCCATGGTGGCGAACGCACCGACGATCGGCAGGTCGAGCCCCATGCCGCGCGCGAGCACCCACATGCCGAGTCCGTTCGCGGCCCAGTAGATCACGCTGTGGAACACGAACCCGGCGAGATGGCGCCGATCGTCGAGCACGCGAAAGCCGCTGATGAGGCTGTGGAGCTTCTCCTCCAGCAGCGCCGCGATGCGGGGCGACGCGAGCCGCACGCCGGAGAGCCGCACGCTGGTCCTGACGGTGACGTCGGGCCAACGGAGCGCGAGCAGGAGGAAGGTCATCGCGGTGACGAAGATGCCGAGTGAGGCCCACGCGGTCGGCATCATCCAGCCCGGCGCGCTCGGACCGCGCAGCGCGAAGCAGGTGGAAAAGACGAGCAGCGACACCAGCAGTCCGTCGACGATCCGCTCGACCGCGACGGTGCCGAGTACGGCCGCCGCTGAGACCTTGCCCTTCTGGCGCAGCAGCGCGGGGCGGACGAACTCGCCGAGCCGCGCCGGCAGCGCGAGGATCGCCATGAAGCCGACTGACGAGATCGCCAGCAGGCGCACCGGCGGGAGCTCGACGCCCATCGGCCGCAGCAGGTGACGCCAGCGCCAGGCGCGGAAGAAGTGCGTGGCGGCGAGCAGCGCGACGTAGCCGGCGAGATATGGGGCGAAGGTGTTGAAGGAGAGCGCGCCGAGCACGCGCGCAAGCCCGGCACGATCGGCAGCGGCGGGCCAGACCAGCCAGAGGCAGAGCCCGAGCATGCCGAGCGACAGGCCGATGTTGACGGCGAGCTTCACGGCGCGGGGATAGCAGAAAATCGGCGGCGGTTACAGCGCCACGATGCGGGCGCGCGTGCCGGTTACAGCGTGACGATTCGCGCCTTCGCGCCCTGCTTGTGGTCGCGCAGCGCGTTTCTCGTGTCGATCACGAGGTGCGCCTCACTCGCCACGCGCGCCCAGTCGATCGCGCGGTGGTCGGTGACGATCACCACTGCGTCCCACGAGCCGAGCTCGCCCATCGGCACCGACTGCTTGCGGTGCTCGCCGATCGTAAGGCTCGGGATGTGCGGATCGTGGTAGCTCACCTTGGCGCCGCGCGCCTCGAGCAGATCGATCACGTCGAGCGCCGGCGACTCGCGCACGTCGTCGATGTCGCGCTTGTACGCGACGCCGAGCACCAGCAGCCGAGCCCCCTTCACCGACTTTTCAGCGTCGTTGAGTGCGTCCTGCACGCGCGCCACCACGAGCTCCGGCATCGACGAGTTGATCTCGCCGGCGAGCTCGATGAAGCGTGCGTTGTACTTGAGCGTCTTGAGCTTCCACGAGAGGTAGTGCGGGTCGACCGGGATGCAGTGTCCGCCGAGTCCCGGGCCCGGGTAGAACGGCATGAAGCCGAACGGCTTGGTCGCCGCAGCGTCGATCACCTCCCAGGTGTCGAGGCCGAGCTTGTGGCACATGATCGCGACCTCGTTGACGAGGCCGATGTTCACGGCGCGAAAGGTGTTCTCGAGCAGCTTCACCATCTCGGCAGCATCGGTCGACGAGACCGGCACGATCTGCTCCATCACCTGGCTGTACATGGTGCGCGCGAGCTCGGTGCACGCGGGGGTCACGCCGCCGACGACCTTGGGCGTGTTCTTCGTGTGGTAGCGCGCGTTCCCCGGATCGACGCGCTCGGGCGAGAACGCGACGAAGGTGTCCTCGCCGATCTTGCGGCCGGCCTCGACGAGCTTGGGCACCATCACCTCGCGCGTGAAGCCGGGGAAGGTGGTCGACTCGAGGATCACCAGGCACTCACGCCCGAGCCGCGGCACGAGATCGTCGAGCGCGGCGAGGATGAACGAGTTGTCGGGGTCCTTGGTCTTGTTGAGCGGCGTCGGCACACAGATCACGACCACGTCGGCACCGGCGAGCACGTCGGGATCGGTCGAGGCGGAGAGCCGCCCTGACGTGACATGCGGCGCGAGCCGTGCGTCGGGCACGTCGCCGATGTAGGAGTGGCCGGCCGTCACGTCGCGCACCTTGGCCGCGCTCTTGTCGTAGCCGGTCACGCGGAAGCCGGCGTCGGCCATCTCCACCGCGAGCGGGAGGCCCACGTAGCCGATCCCGACCACCGCGACCCGCGCCTCACGCGCTTCGATCCGTCGCTGCAACATGCTCATCGAGGTCTCCATCGGTCTTGGGTCTCCGGCATCAGTTTTCGGGCAAGTGGCCAGCGAGGATCTGCCGCGGGTTCTCATCGCAGAGCCGCCGAACCTCGTCGGCACCCACGCGCTTCTTCATCCACGCCAGCCCCTCGGCCGCGAGGCGGACGTCGTCCTCGCGGTGCACGTCCGACGCTGCGGCGTGCGCGATCCGCTCTTCCACGAGCCGGCGCGCGAGCTTGGCCGGCTTGGTGCCGTGATGCCCCGCGAGCGCGGCGAGGTCGATCACCATCGGGATCGACTGCGCGAGACGCGCGGCGCGATCGAAGTCGTCCCAGAACGGCCGATAGCGCTCGGGGTGCGCGAGCACCGGGAGCAGCCCGCGCGTCGCGATGCGAAAGAGCGACTCTTCGAAGCGGGTCGGCAGCTCGGCGTTGGGGATCTCGAACAGGAACGCACGGCCGCCGTCATAGCGGGGCAGCTCCGGTGCGCCGCTCTCGGCGAGGCGCGCGTGGAAGACGTCGTCCCAGTAGTTCTCTGCGGCGAGGCCCAGCTCGACGACGATCCCGGCCGCCGCAAGCGCCGCCGTAACCTCGGCATGCGTGTCGGCGATCTGCCGCGCGGTCGGCAGGTACTGCGCGGCCTTCTGGTGCGGCGTAGCGGTCACGCGGTCGTAGCCCAGCGCCACGAGTCCACGCAGCATCGCGAGCGAGGTCCCGAGGTCGGGGGCGCCGTCATCGATGCCGAAAAGCACGTGGGAGTGGAGGTCGCAGAGGCCCATGAGAGCGGCGCGATAGTACCCGCCGGACCGAGCGAGGCCAGCAGGAACAGAGGGACGCCGGGGTATCATGGGCCGCACCCGCCTTGGCGATGTCCATTGCTGTGTGATAGATACACTTTTCCACTCGAGCGTTCACACCGACCGGAGGATGAAGACGATCATGGCGGAGAAGAAGGAGAACTCCGTTCTGTTTTCGCTGCGCGAGCTGCGAAAAATTGAGGACGATCGGGTCAAGAAGGAAGACGACGACGCGCGCAAGCGCGACGAGGACGTGCGGCTGTCGCGCGAGTCCGACGAGCGTCGTGTGCGGGACGAGGCCGACCGTGCGAAGCGCGCGGTCGAGGACGCCGACCGGCAGCGCGTAGAGGCCGCGGCGCAGATCGAGCGCGACGGCGAGCTGCGGCTCAAGGAGGCCGAGCGGCGCGCACGGGTCGAGGCCGATGCGGCGCTCGAGGGCCAGCGGATGAAGCTAGAGATTGAGGCGCGAACGGTCCTCAGCTCGAAGAAGAAGCCGATCGGCCTGATGGTGGCCGCGGGCGTGCTGGTGGCGGTGGTGGTCGGCCTCGGCATCATGATCGTGCAGCGGCAGGAGCGCGAGGTGAAGCTGGAGCAGGAGACGCTGGCGGCGAAGGAGGGGGCTGCCCTCGCCGAGGCCAAAAAGGCCGCGTCTGAGAAGGAAATGCAGGAAATGAAGGTGCAGGTCGCGCTGCTGCAGGCCGACCTCGCGAAGGCCGATAAGGAGTTCGCTGCCGCGCAGGAGGAAGAGGCGGCCGCCGTCACCGAGGAAGCCAAGGTGGCCGCGCGGGCGAAGATTCAGAGCGCGCAGGAGAAGCGGAAGAACCTCGCGGCGAAGATGCAGGAGACGCAGAAGACGAAGAGCGGGCCGA
>SHYZ01000167.1 GCA_009692535.1 Myxococcales bacterium | reverse complement strand
TCGTAGAAGCCGGCGATCTGCTCGGTGAGGAGGTCGAGCACGAGCTTCTTGTAGTCAAACTCGGCGGGGAGCAGGCCGAGGCGCTGGAAGGCACGCTGCTCGGCGAGGATCTCCTGCGCGCTCTTCTCCTCGTCCATCCGCTCGAGCACGCGGCGCGTCACCTGTTCACGCGTGACCACGCTGCGGACGAGCGGGCGCTTCACCGGCAGCCCGCGCAGCTTCGAGACCGTCGCGGCGATGGCGTCGGTCTCGGCCAGCAGCTTGGCGAGCTCGGGGCGGCCAGGTGGAGCGTCGGCACGCGCGGCGGGGCGGGCGAACGCGAGCGCGACGGCGAACGCTGCCGCGAGCGCGAGGCGGAGTGCGCGGGTGGACATGCCGCGAAGTATAGCGAGCCCGCGTCGAGCGGCCCGCGTCGAGCTAGCCCGCGCCGAGCAGCTCGACGTCGCCGGCCGGCAGCCGTGTGCCGCCGAGAATGCGGCGCCGCTCGCCCCACTCCTCGACGAGCAGCGTGCGACCGCCATCGGCCTCGTAGCGGAAGAACCGGCAGCGCGCGCCCGAACCTTGCGCCGTCGCCGCCGGCAGGTCGGCACCGAGCTCGCCGAGCAGCGTGAGCGTCGCGGTGCCGCGCTGCACGACCTTGTAGTCGACGCCGTCGTGCGTGATCGCGTCGGGGGGATAGCCGGCGAGCGTGAGGCCCGGCACCGCTGCGACCACGCGCACGGTGAGCCCGCCCTGTCGCTCCATGCCGACCACGAACCAGCGCTCGTCCGGCACGTCGCAGCCGCGCGCGTGTCGCCACGCGTGGCCGTCCTCGAGGTACTCGACCACGCCCTCGACCAGCCAGTCGCGGCCGCCCTGCTGCACGATGTCGTTCACCCGCAGGGCGTCGAGACCGCGTCGGGCCTCGACCGCGCGCACCGCTCGCTCGGCGGCCTGCACGCTCTTTTTCCCCGCGCGGAACGCCAGCACCGCTCCGCCCACCGCGAGGACTGCAGCGCCAGCCACGATCAGCTCAAGCATCGGCGCGAAGCTAGCACGGCCAGCGCGCACTCCGACGCCGTCGGTGACGCACCGCGACACGCGGCGGAAACCGACGTTGACACCCCGCGCCTCGCTTCGCTACACCATGCCCGGGCGCGAGCCCTGGAGGATTCATGGTCGCTATCGCCAAGAACGACGAGCTCAAGCGGGTCATTGACGAGGAAGGCAACGTCGTCAAGGGCGCGCGGCCGCCCGACATCGCCGACGAAGAGCTGCGCAAGATCTACCGCACGCTCGTACAGGTCCGTGTGGTCGACGAGCGGATGATGCGGCTGCAGCGGCAGGGCCGGCTCGGCTTCTACATGCAGTCCACCGGTGAGGAGGCCACGCACCTCGCGGTCGCGGCGCTCCGGCCGAGCGACTGGGTCTTCCCGAGCTACCGCGAGCCGGGCGCCGCCTTTTACCGGGGCTACGAGCTCGAGCAGTTCATCGCGCAGCTCTACGGCAACGCGGCCGACCCGATCAAGGGCCGCCAGATGCCGGTGCACCACTCGATGAACTGGATCAACTACGTGTCGATCAGCTCGCCGGTCGGTACGCAGATCCCGCAGGCCACCGGGATGGCGATGGCCGCGAAGATCCAGGGCAAGGACGACGTCGCCATCGTCTACTTCGGCGAGGGCGCGACCTCCACCGGCGAGTTCCACGTCGGCGCGAACTTCGCGGGCGTCTTCAAGGCGCCGGTGATCTTCCTCTGCCGGAACAACGGCTGGGCGATCTCCACCTCGGCCGATCGCCAGACGGCGGCCAAGACGTTCGCGTCGAAGGCGGTCGGATACGGCATGCCGGGCATCCGCGTCGACGGTAACGACGTGCTCGCGCTCTACCAAGCCACCGCCGATGCGGCCGAGCGGGCGCGTGCCGGCGACGGGCCGACGTTCATCGAGGCGCTCACCTACCGCGTGCATGGGCACTCGTCGTCGGACGATCCGTCGGTCTATCGCGACCCCGACGAGCCGAAGCGCTGGCAGCAGGCGGATCCGCTCGCGCGTTTCCAGCGCTACCTCGGCAAGAAAAAGCTCTGGACGCCGGAGTGGGAGGAAGCGCTCCGCACCGAGTTCGACCAGGCGATTACGGTGGCGCACGACAAAGTGGCCAACCTGCCGCCGCCCGACGTGGAGACGCTCTTTGACGACGTGTTCGAGGAGCTGCCGAGCCACCTGCGCGAGCAGAAGGAATGGCTCATGGCGCAGCCCCGCACCAAAAGCCCGCACTACTTTCACTAGAACGCTCCCAGGAGTCTCGCCATGCCCACCATGAACATCATCCAAGCCGTGAACGACGCGCTCCGGCTCGAGATGCGGCGCGATCCACGCGTCGTGATCCTCGGCGAGGACGTCGCAAAGTTCGGCGGCGTCTTCCGCGCGACCAGCGGTCTCGTCGACGAGTTTGGCCCTGATCGCGTGATGGACACGCCGCTCGCCGAGGCCGGCATCATCGGTGCCGCGATCGGCATGGCGCTCTACGGCCTCCGCCCGGTGCCCGAGATTCAGTTCGCCGACTTCATCTTTCCGGCGTTCGATCAGATCGTGAACGAGCTGGCAAAGTTTCGCTATCGCTCTGGCGGGCAGTACCCGGCGCCGGTGGTGATCCGCACGCCCTACGGTGGCGGCATCCGCGGCGGGCACTACCACTCGCAGTCGCCCGAGGCGCTCTTCATCCACACGCCGGGGCTCAAGGTGGTGGTGCCGTCGGATCCGTACGAGGCCAAGGGGCTGCTGCTCTCGTGCATCCGGCAGAACGACCCGGTGCTGTTCCTCGAGCCGAAGCGGATCTACCGTGCGTCGAAGGGCGAAGTGCCCGAGGGCGACTACACGATCCCGCTCGGCAAGGCGCGCGTCGTGCGCGAGGGCACGCAGGTGACGGTGATCGCGTGGGGCTCGATGCTGCACACCGCGCTCGAGGGCGTCGACAAGGCGGCGGAGTTGGGGATTTCGTGTGAGGTGATCGACCTGCGCACGCTGATGCCGTTCGATGTCGAGACGATGGTCGAGTCGGTGAAGAAGACCGGGCGTGCGGTGATCGTGCAGGAAGCGCCGCGCACGTGTGGCTTCGCGGCCGAGCTGTCGGCGACGATCAGCGAGCGCGCGATGGCGTGGCTCGAGGCGCCGGTCGAGCGGCTGTGCGGGTTCGACACGCCGTTCCCTTACACGCTGGAGCACGAGTACATGCCGAACGGGGACCGGGTGCTCTCGACGATCCAGAAGACGCTGGACTGGTAGCCATGCCCTTCGAGTTCAAGCTGCCCGACATCGGAGAGGGCGTCGTCGAAGGCGAGGTCGTCAAGTGGATGGTCGCCGAGGGCGATGCGATCGCCATGGACCAGCCGATGGTCGAGGTGATGACCGACAAGGCGACGGTGGAGATTCCGGCGCCGGCCAAGGGGAAGGTCGCGCGGTTGATGGTCGCGGAGGGGGGCCTCTGCAAAGTCGGGCAGGTGCTGATCGTGATCGACGACGGCAGTGCGGCGAAGGTTGCGGCACCAGCGCATGCGCCAGTCGGGAACGGCGCGCCGATGCACATGGCGACCGCGATGGCGGCGAACGTGCCGGCGACGCTGTCGGTGACGACTGCGGCTCCGTCGGCGAAGGTGGCGGCCATTGTCGTTGCGCGCCCGGGCGGGCGGGTCCTCGCGACGCCGCGCACTCGCAAGATCGCGCGTGAGCTCGGCGTCGACCTCGCAGCCGTACCGCCGACCGGCAAGGGCGGTCGTGTCACCACCGCCGACGTGCAGGGCTGGCGTGGCGCGGCGGCGTCGGTCGCGGCGATGCCAGGACGCGAGCTCGTGTCGATCGCGCCTGGCCCGTCGGAGGAGCGCGTGCCGTTCCGTGGCATGCGCAAGGCGATCGCGGCCAACATGACCCGCTCCAAGTTCACCGCGACGCACTTTACGTATGTCGAGGAGGTGGACGTCACCGACCTCGTCGGGATGCGCGCGGGCGTCAAGGCGATGGCGGCGGAGCGGGGCGTGAAGCTCTCGTACCTGCCGTTCATCTTGAAGGCGGTCGTGGCGGGCCTGAAGAAGTGGCCTGCGATCAACTGCTCACTCGACGAGGTGAAGCAGGAGATCGTCTACAAGAAGTACTACCACCTCGGGATCGCCACGCAGGGGCCGCAAGGACTCTCGGTCGGCGTCGTGCGGGATGCAGATCGGCGCTCGATCTTCGAGGTGGCGCGCGAGATCGAGCGCATCTCGGCGGCGATCAAGGACGGCAAGGCGAGTCGCGAGGATCTCACCGGGTCGACCTTCACGGTGAGCTCACTCGGTCAGCTCGGCGGGCTGCTCGCCACGCCGATCATCAACTTCCCCGAGTCGGCGATCATGGGCGTGCACAAGATCGTCGAGCGGCCGGTCGTGCGTGAGGGACAGATCGTCGCGCGGCACATGATGAACCTCTCGATCAGCACCGACCACCGGATCGCCGACGGCTACGACGCGGCGATGTTCCTCCAGGAGGTCAAGTCGCTGCTCGAGTCGCCGGCGATGCTCTTCCTCGAGGCGAGCTAGTGGAGCGCGAGCCGACCGTGCGGGGCAAGGCGAGCGGCAAGGGCCAAGCCCACGCTGCCGCGCCTGAGCTGCGGTCGGCAGCAGCGGACTACCTCGCCGGCGATGACGAGGCGAAGGCGCGCGGACTGCTCCAGATCCTGCGTCCCGACGGGACCTTGGTCGATGAGGCGTCGCTGCCCGACGGCGTCGATCGCACCGAGGCGCTGCGCCTCTACCGCGGCATGCTGACGATCCGCATCATGGACGAGCGGCTGCTCGCGCTGCAGCGGCAGGGGCGCATCGGCTTCTACGGCGAGGCGCGCGGGCAGGAGGCGGCGGTGGTCGGCTCGTCGGCGGCGACGCTGCCCGACGACTGGATCGTCCCGGCGCTGCGCGAGGCGGGCGTGGGGATCTTCCGCGGCATGCCGCTGCGCCAGTACATCGCGCAGATCTTTGGCAACGCGAACGATCCTTCACGCGGACGGCAGATGCCCTGTCACCCGTGCGATCGCGAGCGGAACTACGTCGTGATGTCGTCGTGCGTGTCGAGCCAGCTGCCGCACGCGGTCGGGATCGCGATGGCGATGAAGATCGCCGGGGACACCGGGCGCTGCGCCGTCGGCTACATGGGGGACGGCGGCACGTCCGAGCCGGACTTTCACGTCGCGCTCAACTTCGCGGGTGTCTACCGCTCGCCGGTGGTGCTCTTCTGCCAGAACAACCAGTGGGCGATCTCCACGCCGGGCAGCAGCCAGACGGCGGCGGAGACCATCGCGCTCAAGGGGATCGGCTACGGCGTCGAGTCGCTCCGCTGCGACGGCAACGATATTTTCGCGGTCCTCGCGGCCACGCGCTACGCGTGCGCGAAGGCGCGGCGCGGCGACGGACCGACGTTCATCGAGGCGCTCACCTACCGCGTGAGCGCGCACTCGTCGTCGGACGATCCGTCGCGCTACCGCGACGAGTCGGTCACCAAGACCTGGCGCGAGGAGCGCGATCCGCTCACGCGGCTGCGCACGTTCCTCGCGGCGCGGGGCTGGCTTACGGCGGCTGAGGACGCCGCGCTCGCTGACATGATCGAGCGCGAAGTGCGCGAGGCGATCGCGGCCGAGGAGTCCGCGGGTCCGCCCGCGCTTGCAACGCTCGTCGAGGATGTGTTCGAGACCGTTCCCCGTCACCTCGGGGAACAGATGGAGGAGCTCCGTGGCCACCAAGCAGGTTGATACAGTCGTAATCGGATCGGGTCCTGGCGGGTACGTCGCCGGGATTCGACTCGGCCAGCTCGGCGTAAAGACGATCGTCGTGGAGCGCGAGCAGCCGGGCGGGGTCTGCCTGAACGTCGGGTGCATCCCGTCGAAGGCGCTCATCCACGTGTCGAAGACGTTCGACAAGCTCGGCCACGCGGGAGAGATCGGCATCAAGCTCGCCGCGCCGCCCACGATCGACTGGAGCGCCACGCAGAAGTGGAAGAGCGGCGTCGTGAGCAAGCTCACCGGCGGCATCAAGGCGCTGCTCAAGGCGAACGGCGCCGAGTACATCGAGGGCGAGGCTTCGTTTTTGACCTCGCGCACGCTCGACGTGAAGCAGGCGGACGGTTCGGTCCTGCACATCGAGGCCAAGAACGTGATCATCGCGACCGGCTCGCGGCCGATCCAGATCCCGACCTTCAAGTACGACGGCAACCGCGTCGTCGACTCGTCCGGCGGCCTCGCGTTCCCCGAGATCCCGAAGCGGCTCGTCGTCGTCGGCGGCGGCTACATCGGCATCGAGCTCGGCACCGTCTACGCCAAGCTCGGCTCGAAGGTGACCGTGCTCGAGGCGCTGCCCGGCATCCTCACCGGCATCGACCCGGAGTGCGTGCAGGTCGTCGCGCGGAAGCTGAAGAAGCTCGGCGTCGACGTGTTGACCGGCGCGAAGGCCAAGGGGTGGGAAGAGCGGGGCGACTGCGCCGTCGTCACCGTCGAGATCGACGGCAAGCCGGTCACGATCGACGCTGACAAGATCCTCATCACCGTCGGCCGTCGCCCCAACACCGACGGCACGCTCGGGCTCGACAAGCTCGGCGTCAAGCTCGACGCCAAGGGCTTCGTCATCACCGACCGCCGGCAGCAGACCAACGTGCCCGGCGTCTACGCGATCGGCGACTGCGCGACCGGCATCATGCTCGCGCACAAGGCGTCGAAGGAGGGGGAAGTCGTCGCCGAGGTGATCGCCGGGAAGAAGACGGAGATGGACGCGCGGGTGATCCCGTACGTCGTCTTCTCCGATCCCGAGATCGCCGGCTGCGGACTCACCGAGGCCGAGGCGAAGGCGGCGGGCCGCAAGCTCAAGGTCGGCAAGTATCCGTTCGCCGCACTCGGGCGCGCGCTCTCGGTGAACGAGACCGACGGCTTTGCCAAGGTCATCGCCGACGCCGAGACCGAAGAGGTGCTCGGCGTCCACGTGGTCGGCGGCGCCGCGTCGGATCTCGTGAGCGAGGCGGCGTTGGCGATCGAGATGGGCGCGTTCCTCCACGACATCGCGCTCACGGTGCATCCGCACCCGACGCTGCCCGAGGCGATCATGGAGGCCGCCAAGCACGCGCTCGGCGAGGCCATCCACGTCATCAACAAGTGAGCATCTCGCTCGACGTCGTCGACCTCGGGCGGATCGACTACCGCGCGGCGTGGGACCGCCAGCTCGAGCTCGTGGCCGCCCGGCAGCGCGGCGCGATCGGCGACACGCTGCTCCTGTGCGAGCACCCGCATGTGATCACGCTCGGCCGCTCGCGCGCCGCCGAGAAGAACGTGCTCGCACCGGGCGACGTGCCGGTGGTGGAGATCGAGCGCGGCGGTGACGCGACCTACCACGGACCGGGGCAGCTCGTGGCGTATCCGATCGTGCAACTCGGCTCGGCCGGCCCCGAGGAGAAGGACCTGCATCGCCTGCTGCGCAACCTCGAGGCGGGAATCATCGCCGCCACCGAGGAGGTCGGCGTCGTCGGCGCGGGGCGACGCGTGGGCGCGACCGGCGTCTGGATCGACGGCGTGCGCAAGCTCGCGTCGATCGGCATCGCGTGCCGCCGATGGGTCACCTTCCACGGCGTGGCGGTCAACGTCGCGACCGACCTCGCCTACTTCGCGCGGATCAACCCGTGCGGCTTCGAGGCGAACGTGATGACCTCGCTTTCGCGCGAGCTCGGGCGTGAGCTGTCCGTGGCCGAGTTCGCGCCGCTGCTCGCCGCTCGCCTCGCCGCCGCGCTCGGCCGGCAGCTCACGAGCCGTTAGCGGCGCAGCGCTTCGAGTGCCGCGCGCAGCACGGCCGCGTCGGCGCGGTCTTTGCGTCGCAGTCGCCGGTGGCCAGCGCGGCCAGCGCTTCGCCAGCGTCGGCACAGTCCGCGTCGGCAGAGGGGACCGTCGCCGCGGTGCGAAAGCCGTCGCCGTCGGCGTTGACGAAGCAGAGTTCCTGCCCGTCGCAGTTCTGGTCGGTGCCGTCGCCAGGAAGCTCGATCGCGCCCGGACGAATCGCCGGGTTCGCGTCGGTGCAGTCGGCCGGTGGCGAGACGCCATCGCCGTCCGAGTCGGGCGCGGCGATCACGAAGGCGGTACCGCTGCCGGCGAACTCGGCCCACGCGTCCGGTCCGTCGGAGATCGTCGTCTCTCTCTCTCGCCACTTGTACGAGCCCGCCGCCAGCCCGGCCGCAC
>SHYZ01000009.1 GCA_009692535.1 Myxococcales bacterium | reverse complement strand
CAGGCCCTCGGCATGCGCGACGTAGGCCGCGGCCACGAGGTCGCCGGTCACGTTGAGCGTGGTGCGGCACATGTCGAGCAGTCGGTCGACGCCGACGATGAGCGCGAGTCCCTCGGCGGGCACGCCGACGGTGGCGAGGATCATGGCGATCACCGGCAGCGAGCCGGCGGGCACACCCGCGGTGCCGATGCCGGCGAGCACGCAAATCACGAGCAGGAGCGCTTGGTGGCCGAGACTCAGATCAACGCCGTACGCCTGCGCGAGGAAGAGCACGGTCACGCCCTCGAAGAGCGCGGTGCCGTTCTGGTTCATGCTCGCGCCGGCGGTCAGCACGAAGCGGCTCACGTGACGCGGCAAGCGCAGGCGCGCATCGGCGACCTCGAGCGCGGCCGGCAGCGTCGCGGCCGACGACGCGGTGGCGAACGCGGTCAGCATCGCGGGGCGCACGTCGCGGAAGAACGCGAGTGGTGAGCGCCCGGCGAGAAAACGCAGGATAAGCGGGTAGGTCACGCAGAGGTGGAGTGCGAGTCCAACGACGACGACGGCGACGTACGCGCCGACCTTGGGCAGCACGTCGACCCCGAGGCGCGCGGTGGTGGTGAAGAGGAGTGCGCCGACACCGATCGGCGCGAGCTTCAGTACGCCGGCGACGAGGCGCATCGTGACTTGGTAGAGGCCGTCGATCACCTCGCGCAGCCGCTTCGCGCTCTCGCCGGGGGTGAGCGCGAGACCGATGCCGAAGAGCAGCGCGAAGAAGAGGATGCCGACGAGATCGCCGGTGGCGGCGGCCTTGACCGGGTTGTTCGGCACGAGCTGGATGAGGAGCTCCACGCCGCTCTCGCTCGGCGGCTGCGGCACCTTGGTGGTCTCGGCGAGGCCGTTCGCGAGCCCGGCGAGATCACCGCCGACCTCGCCGGGGCGCACAATGGTGACGAGCGCGAGACCGATCCCGACGGCGATTGCGGAGACGACGACGGTGTAGCCGAGCGTGCGGAGGCCGAGTCGGCCGAGGTGACGCAGGTCGAGCTCGCAGACGCCGGTGACGAGCGCGGCGAAGATGAGCGGCACCGCGAGCAGGAAGAGGAGACGCAGGAAGATCTGCCCGGTCGGGTGCGCGACGTTCTGCACGGCAAACGCGAACCACGCGCTGTCGCCGGCGAAGAGGCGCCCGGCGAGGCCGAGTCCGACACCGGCGGCGATGCCGAGGAAGAGCTGCTTCGGAGCGACCATGCGCGGAGCGTAAGCCCTCGACGCGTGCGAGGGCCAGCGGTGCGACGGCCGCACGCTGCTCACGCCGTGCGTTCCGCTCGAGGAGTGCGCGCGCCGCTAAGGTGCGCCGAGGAGAATCGCGACCGGCACCTGCTCGACGAGCATCGAGTGCATCGCAGCCGCGTTCGTCGTCACGAAGGCTCGACGCCGCGCGTGCTCGGCCTGCAACTCTGCGGTGATCGTGGCGCGCTCGGCGGCAGTGAGCGGTCGCGGCGTCTGCTCCGGCGGGATGCCCCGCCCCTCGTAGGGCCCCTCGTCGTAGCCGAGGCGGCGACCGTCGGCGAGCTCGGCGAGTCCCTCGGCGAGGAGCTGCTCCTCCTGCGCCAGCACGAACTTGGCGAGTGACTCGGGAGAGCCCGCGAGCGCGCGCAGCGTGTCGCGCCACGATGCCGGCGCCGCGACGCTAACCGTGTGCTGCGGCCAGCCCCCGACCTGGCGCGACATGCCCGTCGCATGCCCGGTGTGGAGCTCCTCGACGCCGCGCTCTGATCCGAGGCGGACAAACGTGAGCGTGAACGAGTCGCCCATGATGCGCTGGTCCGGCCACTTGCTGGTGTCGGTCAGCCAGACGCGCAGCCCGAGTGGCCCTTCCGCCGGCATGTGGCCGTAGCTCAGCAGCGTACCGAACAGCTCGCGCTCCGGAGTCGTGTACGTGAGCGACTCGAGCCCACGCCACGACACGCCGCGCTCGTCGGACCGCAGAATCGCGCCACCGTCGCACGCCGGGTCGCCACCGCCCCGACACCAGCGCTCGCCCACGAAGTTGCCGGAGAGCGCGCGCGGGCGAAACCGAAAGCCCTCGCTCCGCTGCATGATCCACGCACGCAGCGCGACGTGCAGGCGCTCCTCGGCCGGATCGGCGAAGTGGAACCCGACCAGGCTGTCGTCCAGTGGCGCCGCCGCCCCTGCAGCATCGGGTGCCTTCACCGTCGCCGACTGCGAGCGTGCACCGGGCGCGCAGCCGACCGCGAGGAAGAGCACAGCCAGCTTGGCAACGATTCGCATGACTCCTCCGAGCAGCGTTGGGTCGTTCTCGTGGTCACCAGCTCACCAACTCACCAGCTCACCAGCTCACCAGCTCACCCGGCACCAGCCAACGCGCGCGGCACGCTCGCCTCGCGCCACGCGGCGTCTTGTCGACCGAGTTCGCTCGATGGCGCTGCGCCGAAAAGATACTCGCACTGGATGCGGTGATAGTTCGCCGTCGCGCCGAGGTCGCACAGGATCGCGAACACGCCCCAGTGGATTCGGTTCACGAGGACGAAGTCCTTCGGCATGTTCATCTTCTTGGTCATCCCGGCGAACGGCCCGTCGGGGGAGAACACCATGCGGAACGACTTCACGTTGTACTCATGCGTGAAGGTGAACTCGCGGTCGTGGCGGAAGGGCTCGTAGTAGTAGCCGAAGTACTCGTAGAGCAGGTCGGTCGAAAGGTCGCAGTCGGGCGCGATGAAACTGAGCGCGATCGCGCGCCGGCGAAACTCCTCCCGGTCGCCGCCAAGGTGCGCGATGACGAGCTGCTGCCAGTTGCCGTGCATCCCCTCGGGGAACCGCTTCACGCAGCCGTAGTCGAGAAAGACGATCCGCCCCACGTCGTCGAAGAGGTAGTTCCCGGGGTGCGGGTCGCCGTTGAACATCCGGTGCTGGTGGATCGTGCCGAAGACCCAGCGATAGAGGATCTCGCCGTAGCGTGAGCGCAGCTCGGGCGGATCCTCGAGCACCTCGGCGAAACAGCGCCCCTTCACGTACTCCATGGTGAGCACGCGCGCCGTCGAGTGCGACGGGTAGACGCGCGGCACGCGGATGAACGGGTGGCCTTCGTAGACGTTGCCGAACCTCTGCTGGTGCTTCGCCTCGGCCACGTAGTCGAGCTCCTCGGTGAGCCGCTCGCGCAGCTCGTCGGCGACCGGCTTGGGATCGAAGCCAGGGTAGAGCAACGCGACCGCGCGGTTCAGCATCGTGAAGTTCGCGAGGTCGGCGGCGATCGCCTCGGCGACACCGGGGTACTGCACCTTGACCACGACCTCTTCGCCCGACGGCAACAGCGCGCGGTGCACCTGCCCGATCGACGCCGCAGCGAGTGGCCGCTCGTCGAAGCGAGCGAAGGCGCGCTCGAGCGGACGACCGAGTTCGCGCTCCACCACGTCGCGCACCAGCGGGAAGTCGAGCGGCGGCGCGTCGGACTGCAGCGACGCGAGCGTGGCGCGGACTTCGGGCGGCAGATCCTTCGCCACGAAGGAGGCCATCTGCCCGAGCTTCATGAACGCGCCCTTCATTTGCCCCATCGACCGCACCACGAGCGCGGCCGACTCGCGACGCGCCGTCTCGTCGATTCGCACCCGCGCCGCCTTGCCGGCGAAGCGCCGTCGCACCCGCGCGCCGAGCCAGCTCGCCGACAGACCGGCGAAGAGCCGACCGATGCGTGCAACGCGCCAGATGCGACCGGTCGGCATCCCGCGCGCACCCGGCGCAAACACCGAAACCGCCCCGAGGAGGAGCAATAGTACGAAAGCGATCAGGCTGCCGATCAGCATCGGTGCGGCTGCGCGCGAGACTAGCAGGTTATCCTTTGCTCGATGGAGCTGCCGCCGCCACCGCCGGGCCTCACCGCCGAGAGCAGCATCCGCATCGACGGGGACGGGCGTTTCTGGCACGACGGCCAGCTGGTCGAGCATGCGGGGCTCGCCGCCGCGTTCGCGAGCTGGCTCGCCGTCGAGCCGGCGACCGGGCGCTACGTGCTGCGCAACGCGGTGAACTGGTGCTACGTCACCGTCGAGCGCACGCCATTCGTGGTGCGCGCTGTCACCGAGCACGCAGGCGGCGGGCTCGAGCTCACACTCTCCGACGGCACGCGCGAACCGCTCGACACCGCCACGCTCCGGCTCGGCGACGACGACGTGCCCGAGTGTCGCGTGAAGGACTCGCGCTTCCCCGCACGCTTCTCGCCCACCGCAGCGTACGCGCTGCTCGAGCACGCACGCCCCTGCGGCGACGGCGACGGCGACGGCTTCGTTGTCGAGTTGGGCGGCGAGCTGGTGCCGCTGGTCCGCCGGCCGAGCTAGACCAGCCCGAGCAGCGGGCAGAGCAGGCGCAGCCCGGCGAGGATCACGAGGAAGCCGATCACGTCGAAGATGATGCCCGCGCCAGCCATCTGCCGAATCGTGACGCGCCCGGTGCCGTAGGCCATCGCGTTCGGCGCGGTCGAGATCGGCAGTGTGAAACCGAACGAGCTGCCGAACGCAGCGCCGAGCGCGGGCGGCGCGAGCGGCACGTCGGCGGCGGCGGCGATCGAGATCGCGATCGGCAGCATGAGCGTGGCGGTCGCGGTGTTGCTCGTCGCCTCCGAGAGGAGAATCGACGTGGCGGTGATGAGCGCGGTCAGCGTCCAGAGCGAGTCGGCGCCGCTCGCCGCGACCAGCGCGTCGCCGAGCTTTGCCGAAAGGCCGGTCTTGCCAGCAAGCTCGCCGAGCAGGATGCCGCCGCCGAAAAGCAGCACGGTGCCCCAGTCGATCCGCGCGGCCTGCGCCCAGCCGAGCGCGCGGCGTGGCTCACCGTCGGCATCGCGACCGATCGGCCAGACAAAGAGCAGCGCGGCGGCGAGCACCGCGACCACCGGCTCGTCGAGGCGTGCGTCGACCCAGACGGTGAATGCGTGCCCGGGCAGGGCGAGCTCGAGCACGCCGGGCAGCACCCAGAGCAGCACCGCCGTCGAGAACGCGGTGGCGACAGCGAGCTCGCCGCGCGACCACGGGCCGGAGCTCCCCGGCACGCGCACCGCCGCGCCGCCCTGCAGATCGAAGCGGCGGGCGAAGAGCGCGAACAGCACCGCGAGCATCACCAGGCCGATCGGCAGCCCGAGCGCCATCCAGCGCAGAAAGCCGATCTCGATCCCCGCGTCGCGGATCCGCTCGATCGCGATCAGATTGGGCGGCGTCCCGACCGGCGTGCCGATGCCGCCCACCGACGCGGCGTAGGCGATCGCCAGCACCAGCGCTGCGCCAAAGCCGCGATGACCGTCGGCACGCGCGACCGCGACCGCGACGGGCAGCACGACCGCCGTCGCCGCGGTGTTCGACATGAAGAGCGAGAGCGCGAACGTCGCCACCGAGAGCGCGACCAGCGAGCCCATCCGTCCGCGCGCCACGCGGTGTGCCGCGCGTGCGAACCGCTCGCCGAGCCCGTGGACGACCATCGCCTCGGCGAGAAAGAACGAGCCGATGAACAGGAAGAGCAGCGGGTGCCCGAACGCGCCGAACGCCTCCTTCGGCGTCGCCACGCCGATGAGCACGGTGAGCGCCGCCGCGAGCAGCGCCGTCACCGCCGGCGGGATCGCCTCGCTGATCCAGAGCACCGCCGCGAGCGCCATAATCGCCGCGAGCCGACCGTCCTTACCGTCCCCCGCCGCGAACCAGACCAGCCCGAACACCGGCGCTGCCAGCCAGAGCCCGACGCTGCGACGCACGCGCTCAAAGCGCGCCTCGGCATCGCTGATCGCAACCGCCGGCTCCACGCCGAGCACCATGCCTCAGAGCACGGTCGCGAGGTGAGCCATCGCGATCCGCGAGAGCTTGAGCGTGCGGTTCGGATCGGTCACGGCACGATCCGCCCACGCGAGCACGGCCGGCCCGTCGGTGCCGAACGCGCCAGCGAATGCCCGCGGCCACTGCCTGCGCCACGCCAGCACGAACGCCGCGAGAGCATCGCGTGCCGCCCCTGCGGTTCGTCGGCGGCGGCGAGGATCGTCTTCACCGCCGTGGCCATCGACTCGGCCGTGGGTGCCGGCGCCTCGACGGGCGCGCCGAGCGGCAGTCCGCCCCGCCGTAGCACCATCCAAGGCTCGTCCACGCAGGTATCGTAGCAGCGTGGCGCGGGTGGAACTGGAGCGACGCCTGCAGCTCAGCAGCGCACTCACCTGAACGCGGCCTGAACGCTGATCACCGAACCACGCCGCCACCGCGAACGGCTGACGTCGCGTGGTACCTTCGCCGCCCCATGTCCGGCGCACCTGCGACGACCACACACCCCGCGAGCGGCAAGACCTTTTTCGGCCATCCGCTCGGCCTCAAGACCCTCTTCTTCACCGAGATGTGGGAGCGCTTCAGCTACTACGGCATGCGCGCGTTCCTCGTCGTCTTCATCGTGACGCCGGTCGCGCAAGGCGGCCTCGGTGAAAGCAGGGCGACCGCGGGCATCTTCTACGCACTCTACGGCTCGCTCATCTACCTGATGAGTCTCCCGGGCGGCTGGGTCGCCGACCGCCTGATCGGGCAACGCAAGGCGGTGCTGATCGGCGGCATCGTCATCATGTGCGGCCACATCACGCTGGCCATCCCCAAAGAGGGCGCGTTCCTCGCCGGGCTCGGCCTGCTGGTGCTCGGCACCGGGCTGCTCAAGCCGAACGTCTCCACCATCGTCGGCCAGCTCTACGACAAGAACGACATCCGCCGCGACGCCGGCTACACCATCTACTACATGGGCATCAACATCGGCGCGTTCTTCGCGCCGATCGTGTGCGGCTTCCTCGCGCAGAGCGAGATCTTCCGGCACTTCCTCGCCGGTGGCGTAGTCACCGCGTACGTGCCGCTCCTCGGCCTCGACCTCCTGAGCGTAAGCGGCCCCGGCATCAACCCGAACCACGCGTGGCACTTTGGCTTCGGCGCGGCCGCGGTCGGCATGGGCTTCGGCGTGGTGCAGTTCGTCCTCGGCTGGAAGCACCTCGGCGACGCTGGCGCCCACCCGACGCGGCCCGATCCGGCGACCAGCACGCCTACCCCAGCGCCGGTCTACGCCATCGTCGGCGCGAGCGTCGCGATCATCGGGCTGGTGACGTACCTGCTGTTCGACAAGTACGGCATCGACAAGGCGAGCATCGCCGACAGCTTCGGCGTCGGGCTGCTCGTGATCTCGATCGCGCTCTTCACCATCCTGCACAAGTACATCGCGCGCGACGCCGACGAGCGCCGACGGGTGCGCGCGATGATGGTGCTGTTCCTCGGCTGCCTGTCGTTCTTCGGCCTGTTCGAGCAGGCCGGCTCGACGCTGTCGCTGTTCGCCGAGGAGAAGGTCCACCGCACCGTCCTCGGCATCGACTTCCCGTCGAGCTACTACCAGTTCATCAACGCCGCGTTCGTCGTGATGCTCGCGCCGCTCTTCGGCTGGCTCTGGATCAGGCTCGCCAGGCAGCACCGCGAGCCGACGTCGGTCACCAAGTTCTCCATCGGCATGGTGATCGCGGCCGCCTCGTTCATGGTGATGCTGCCGGCGGTGCTCGGCCCGGTCGCCGACGGTGGCAAGGTCAGCGGCCTCTACCTGTTCGCCTTCTATCTGGTGTCGACGATGGCCGAGCTCTGCCTCTCGCCGGTCGGCCTGTCGACCATGAACAAGCTGGCGCCGGCAAGACTCGCCAGCTTCGTGATGGGCATCTGGTTCCTCGCCACCGCGGTCGGCTACTACATCGCCGGTCGCGCCGAGGAGAAGGTCGGCAAGCTCGCGGTCGCGCTCGACCTCGGCACGGGCGGCCTCTACTACCTGCTCATCCTGTTCGGCCTCGTCATGGCGTTGGTGATGTTCCTGCTGGCCGGCCCGGTGAAGCGGATGCTCGCTGAAGGGGACGCCGACAACACGCCGACGCCCTCGCAGTCGGCCGGCTAACCCGGCGCCGCGCTCGCACGCCTAGATGTCGCTCAGTGACCGCCGGCGCACACCGCGCTTCGGATCCTTCTCCGCCTGGCACTCGATGCAGAGCGTCGCGAACGGCATGAACTCCAGCCGGCGTAGCGCGATCGACTCGCTGCACTCCTCGCACACGCCGTAGTCGTCGGGCCGGTCGGCGAGCGTCGCGAGCGCGCGGTCGATGCCTACCAGCTCCTCGCGCTGCTTGCGGTTCCGTGTCGACGCGAGGATCTGCTGCATCTCGGTCAGCGCCTGCTCATCTTCATCGGGCACACCGACCGCCGAGCCGTCCTTGCGCGTCGGCTCCGCCTTCGCCGTGCCAGCCGCGAGCACCTGCTCACGCAGCCGCTCGAGCAACCGCTTGCAGCGCTCGCGCTCCTTCCCGGTCATGCGACGAGTAGACTCCATTTCATGCTGCGCAGCGCCGCACTCTCTAGCGCCCTCGTCGTCGCGACCGCGTGTGGCGACGCCCCGGCCCCCGGCGAGCACGCGGTCGACGCCGCCCTTCCCAACGTCGACCTTGCGCGCTCGTGGCGCAGCGCCGATCTGCCCGGCTGCGCGATCGCCTCGCCGCTCGTCGTCACGTCGCAGGGGCAGGAGCTGCTGCTCACCGCGCTTACGAGCGGCGTGCTCGTCGCGACCTCACCGACCGACGGCAGCGAGGTCTTTCGCGTCCCGCTCGCCGCCCCCAAGGGACAGGACGCGTTCATCGCCGCCACGCCCGGCGTACTCGGCACGCATGTGGTCATCGCAACCATGCTGCGCGACGAGGCCGAGGGCGCACGCCGTCGCAGCCATGCGGTCGCGGTGCTCGACCTTGAGACCCGTGCGCTCGATCCGCGCTTCCCACTGCTCACGCTCGCCGCGCGCGTGCCCAACTTCGACGGCACGGCCGACGTCGAGTTCCTCCCCGCCAACGCGTTCTCGCGCTCGGCGATCCCGACGACGCGTCCCGCCGACATGACCTACGGACTCGCGTACGTCGGCTTCGGCAACACGCAGGACATTCAACCGTGGCACGGCTGGCTGTTCGAGCTCGACCTCGACGCTTGGGCGCGCGGCGAAAACGCGCAGTCGGCAGTGTTGCTCACCACGCCCGAGACCGACTGCGGCACGCCCGGCATGTCGGGCTCGCTCGACATGATCTGCGGCGGCGGCATCTGGACACCGTCGGGCCCGACGCTGATCGAACACGACACGGGCGGCTTCGAGCTGCTCGTCCCCACCGGCAACGGCCAGCTCGACCTCGGTCGGCGCGACTACGCCAACAGCATCCTTCGGGTCGGCCGCGGTCTCGCGTTCGAGCCCGGCTGCGATCCCGTGCTTTGCGCCGCGTTCGATCCGATCGATCCATCGCCCGCCTGCATCGCGAGCTGCGCCCACCAGTTCATCCCGCGCCTCCTCCCCGGCGACCCGCCGTTCGATCCGCCCGACGGTCGCTGCGACGGCAAGACCTTCTTCGAATGCTACGCGCTGCTCGACTGGGACCTCGGCGCCAACGCCCCCGCGCGCGTCAGCGTGCCCGGCGGTGCCGACGTGCTCGTCGTGCCCGCCAAGGACGGCGGCGTCTATCTCGTCGACGCCGAGCATCTCGGCACGCTCCACGATCGCCTGCAGCTCACCGCAATCTGCGGCGCGAACGGCGGCACCTGCACCGCCAACTGGGCCGGCACGATGGCCACGGTGCCGGCCGCCACCACCGTCGGCGGCGTGCCGACCGTGCTGGTGCCGACTTTCGTCTTCGACCAGACCAACCCCGCCGGGCTCGTCGCGCTCGAGATCATCCGCGACCCTGGCGGCGTCCCGCGCTGGCACAGAGCGTGGGAGGCGCCCTCCTTCTCATCGAGCGAAGCCGTGACGCGCTTTCGCGAGCACACCGGTCGCGTCGTGCTGGTGACGCTCGCCGGTATCGAGTACGCCGCGCTCGTCGACCCCGGCCCCGACGGTGGCACCGACGGACTGCTCTACCTCGTGCGCGTCTCGGACGGCGCCATCATCGACCGCGCCGCGCTCGACGGCCCCGGCCGCAAGTACACGCTGCCGGCAGTCCTCGGCGAGACGCTCGTCGTCGCGTCGTGCGAGCGCGAGTCCGGCCCGAGCCATCTCGAGGCGTGGGCTCCGTCGCAGCCTTAGCGTCACGCGTCAGCAGCGAACGCTAAAATCCAGCGCGATGATCGTATCCTGCGACGATGAAGCACACTGCTCGTCTGCTCACGCTGGTCCTCGTCGCCTGCGCGACCGAGCCCGTCGCGCTGCCCGACGCTGACCTCACGCCCGACGCCTTCGTCTGTCCGGCCAACCTTCTCCCCGAGACGCCGACGATCACCACGCCGTCGGCCGGTCGCATCGACGTTTTCCCCCACAACCTCGTCTTCGAGATCGCGCGCTTTGCCGATCCCGACTTCGGCGACATCCAGGGCGCCTCCGAGTGGGAGCTCTGGACGCTGGCCGGCGACACGCCGATCGATCGCGTGTGGCACGCCGAGCTCACCGGCAGGGCGACGCAGACCTACCTCGCCGCCGGCACGTACGAAGGCGCCGCAGTCGGCGTCGGGCTCGCGCAGTGGCGCCGCTACGGCGTGCGCGCGCGCGTGCGCGACGATCACGACGCCTGCAGCCAGTGGTCGGCTTGGTCGAGCGAGCTGGCCTTTCGCACCGACGACGGCTCGATCTACCTCTTCGACCCGTCAGCGGTGCGCGAGTTCCACATCACCATCCCGCCGGAGAGTCAGGACCCGATCAACGCCCAGGCGTCGCCGCCGGGCTGCGTCCCTTACCACCGCGACTACCACGAGGGCGCTCTGTCATTTGAGGGCGAGTCGTTTGCCGGCGTCGGCATCCACATCAAGGGCGGCTGCGGCTCGTCGCGCAACCTCGGCGGCAAGGCGAGCTTCAAGATCAACCTCGGCTGGGACGATCCCGCGGTGCCCGGCTGCCCCGACGAGCGGCGCCTCCACGGTCAGAAACACCTCACGCTCAACAACGGCGTGCAGGACCGGACCTCGCAGCACGAGCGCCTCGCCTACTGGCTCTACCACCAACTCGGCGTGCCGACGCCACGCGCCGTCACCGCCAACGTCTTCGTGAACGACGAATACTGGGGCGTCTACACGCTCGTCGAGGCGATCGATCGCCGCTTCCTCGACCGCTGGTTTCCGACCAACGACGGCATGCTCTACGAGGGCACCTACTGGTGCGATCTCATCCCCGCCAACCTGCCTCCCGGCGAGGAGGACACGTACTGTCTGACGCGCGAGTTCTCGCCTGACGCCTGCTCGAGCCCGCCCGAGCCCGGCGCCGATCCCGAGACCTACGACCTGCTGCGCGCGTTCGTCTACCGCATCGACGAGCTGCGCAGCGGCGAGTTCTACCCCGAGGTCGAGACGTTCTTCGACATGGAGACCTTCTTCTCGCAGTGGGCGCTCGAGGCCGTGATCTCACACTGGGACGCGTACCAGTTCAGCATCATGAACAACTATCGCGTCTACCACGACCCGACGATGGACCGCTGGACCCTCATCCCGACCGGCGTCGATCAGACCTTTGGCGGTGACCAAGACCCGTGGGGCGTCGGGGGCGTGCTGGCCCGGCGCTGCCTCGACGAGCCCGACTGCGAAGCCGCCTTCGCCGCCCGCCTTCAGGCGGTGAACGATCTCTTTGAGGCCAGCAGCCTCTCCGCCCGCGCCGCCGGTCAGTTCTCTCAGCTCTGGCCACACATTCAGAACGATCCCCGTCGCGAGTATGGCGAGCGCGAGTTCCTCGACGCCTACCAGGAACTGCTCGAGTACATCTCCAACCGACCGACGCGCATACGAGAACACCTCGCCTACCACGGCTACTGATCGCCGCCCGGCAGCCGCGCTCGCGGTCTTGTACGGCACGTCAACCTCGTCGCCGACTGTCATCATCTGTAACTACCATTGACAATCCATGCCGCTCCCGTGAGCGGTCCCACTCGGCAGCGATGCGCGTGCTGCGTGCTACCGTGACCGCCGCGTGCGTGGCGCACGTTGAGATGCCGGTCGTCCTCGCCTACCTCGCCTGCGCGCTCATCTGGGGCACGTCGTGGTACGGCATCCGCGTCTGCATCGGCGAGGGTGGCTACCCGACGTTCCTCGCCGCCGCGCTTCGCTTCGTGCTCGCCGGCGCGATCCTTTGCGCCATCTGCGCCGTCGGCTTCGGCCGCCCGGGCCCGAGCAGCCGTCGCGCGTGGGCGTGGACGATCGTCGCCGGCCTGCTCAACGGCCTGAGCTACACGCTGGTCTACCTCGCCGAGGAGCGGATCACCGGCGGACTCTCGGCGGTGCTCTACGGCACCTACCCGATCCTCCTCGCCGGCATCGGCACCGCCACCGGCGTCGAGCGGCCAACCGCGCGCGCGCTCATCGGCGCATTGATCGCGCTCGGCGGGATCGCGCTGATCTTCGCCGACCGCCTCGACAGCTCGCCCGCCCAGAGCGCCGGCGTCGCGATGGTGCTCGGCTCGGTGCTGCTCTGCACCTTCTACAACCTCATCTTCAAGCGTCACGCGCAGGACCAGCACCCGATCGCGACCACCACCATCTTCCTCTCGGCGACCGCGGCGGTGCTGGTGGTCGTCACGCTCCTCACCGGTCCCACCACGCTGCCCACGCCGCTGCCGCTCTCCCCGACGCTCGCGCTGCTCTACCTCGGCCTGTTCGGCTCGGTGATCGCGTTCGGCTGCCACATCTTCCTCGTCAAGCGGGTCTCGCTGATGACGCTCTCGACGCTGGTCTTCGTGCACCCGCTCGTCGCGCTCTCCGCCGACGCGCTCTTCGAGTCGCAGCGCCTCTCGCCTCGCACCTGGCTCGGCGTCGGCATCATCTTCACCGGCATCGTCGCGAGCGTATTCGCGCTGCCTCGCGCCCCGGCGCGCGGTCGCGATAAGGTGCCGACATGAACCGGCCCGCACCCGAGGCCGCGCCGCTCCCGATGGCGCGCTGCCTGTCGTTCGACTTCGAGAAAAAGGCTGACGACTCGGTCCCGCCCGAGTCGGCGCGCGCGCTCATCGACGCCGGGCGATTCATCTGGCTCGACGTCGACATGACCGATGGCGACGCCGCACGCGCCCTGCTCGCGCCGCTCGCGCTCATCCCCGAGGACCTGCTCGAGGACGCGCTCGACGAGAACCCCACGACGCATCTCTCGCGCTTCGAGAGCTGTCTCCACTTCTCGCTCACCGGCTGCCATCTCTTCGACGACGGCCTGCACGACGAGCGCGTGGACGCCCTGGTCGGCGAGCACTTTCTGCTCACGCTCCACCGCGGTCGCGCCAGCTTCCTCGAGTCGGTGCGGAAGCACTACCGGGACGACTTCGTCCGCTTCGCGCACACGCCAAGCTTTCTGCTCTACGAGCTGCTCGACCAGCTCATCGAGAATTACCAGGAGGTGCAGCAGAAGCTCGAGGACCGCGTCAAGCGCGTGCAGGGCGAGCTCGTCGGCGAGGGGGACGATAGCGTCTTCCAGCGCGTCTCGGCGCTCGGCGCGAACCTGCTCCACTTCCGCACGTTGGTCGTGCCGACACGCGAGATCGTCGCCGAGCTCTCCACGCGCCGCTCGCCGTTCGTGAGCGAGTCGACGCAGCGCTTCCTCGCCAACATGGTCTTCTCGCTCGAGCGGGTGCTGCAGGACATCATCGCCGACCGCGACATCCTCAACGACTCGGTCACGCTCTACGTCTCGATCCTCGGCCACCGCACCAACCTCGTGATGCGCAAGCTCACGATCGTCAGCGTGATCTTCATGCCGCTCACCTTTCTCTGCGGCATCTACGGCATGAACTTCGAGTTCATCCCCGAGCTCAGGTGGCGCTACGCCTACCTCGGCTTCTGGGGCGTCACCGCCACTGTCGTCGTCGGGCTGCTCTTGCTCATGCGCCGCCACCGCATGCTGTAGCGGGCGCCCGCGCCGCACCGGTGTATCGTCGAAGACGATGCGCGCCCTCGTCTTCGACGGACCGGGCCGACCGCTCAGGCTGATGACCTTACCGACGCCAGTTCCCAGCGCGGGACAGGTGCTGCTCCAAGTACACGCCTGCGCAATCTGCCGCACCGATCTCCATCTGCTCGACGGCGCACTCGATCACCCGGTGCTTCCGCTCGTGCCCGGTCACCAAGTCGTCGGGACCATCGCTGCGTGCGGCCCCGGCGTTGACGCCGAGTGCCTCGGGCAGCGCGTCGGCGTCTCGTGGCTCGGCGGCGCGTGCGGCGCCTGCGCTGCCTGTCGCGACGGTCGCGAGAACCTCTGCCCCGACGCCCGCTTCACCGGCTACCACCTCCCCGGCGGCTTTGCCGACTACACCGTCGCCGCCGCCGACTTCTGCACGCCGCTGCCCGACGGCCCGACTCCCGCCGAGCTCGCGCCGCTCCTCTGCGCCGGCGCGATCGGCCGCCGCGCACTCGACCTCGCCGGCGCCGGCGAACGGCTCGGCCTCTACGGCTTCGGCGCCGCCGCGCACCTGCTCACCCAGCTCGCGCGACTCGAGGGCCGCCGCGTCTTCGCGTTCACCCGCCCCGGCGACGCCGCGCGCCAGGCCGCTGCGCGCACGCTCGGCGCCGAGTGGGCCGGCGGCTCCGACCAGCGCCCGCCCGAGCCGCTCGACGTCGCGATCATCTTCGCCCCCGCCGGCGAGCTCGTGCCGCTCGCGCTGGGCGCCGTCGCCCCCGGCGGCGTCGTCGTCTGCGCTGAGCTCCGCATGACCGACCTGCCGCGCCTCCCCTACGAGCTCCTCCATGGCGAGCGCGTGCTCCGCTCCGTCGCCCACGTCACGCGCAAGGATGTCGAGCGCGTCGTCACCCTCGCCTCCCACGCGCCGCTCCGCGCCAGCATCACAGCATTTTCACTCGACCACTTTGGCGACGCGTTCGCCGCGCTGCGGGCCGGCAAGATCTCCGGCTCCGCCGTGCTGGTGCCGTAACGGGCTGGTTCAACCCTGGTCCATCGAGAGCTTGCGCTTGCTGAGCAGGCAGTCGCGAAGCTACAGGTTGATGAGGCTCTGGTAGGGCACGCCAGTCTCATCGGCCATCCGCTTGCTCCCTTGGCTTCGGTAGGTTCGACGCTCACGGGGCGTCGCGGTGCGGGCTGAGATGATGCGGATGACGTCGTCGTGCTGCCGATAGCAGGGGACGACGACCAACACGCGACGTTCGGCGCTTATCCTAGGGAGTCGGAGGTTTTCGGCCGCTCGTTGGCAACCACGCGTCGTCTCCGACCGCGTGCCGTGTGGCCGACGCGCGTGCCCCACTACGGCGCGATGCGCACGAGGCGGAAATGCCCCGGTAGCGCGTCTGGCCCCACGGCGAATACCGCGCCGTCGTCGGCCACCGCGAGCCCGCCCGGCGTACTCCCCGACACGAAGCCGGGGCGCGCGAAGCCCTGCGCACCGTACGGGAGCTCGAGCTCGCCAATGCCATCGAGGCGAGCAACGACGCTCTCGCCGAGCGCGTCGCCGAGGAGGTAGGTGGACCCGTTGCCATCGCGCCCGATTGCGTTAGCGCGCAGCGTGGCGATCCCGGCGGCGCCGTCGTCACCAAAACCGAGGTCGGTCGCGCCGCTCGGCTTGACTGCCAGCACCGAGGTCTCGGCCACACCGCCGCACAGCAGTGCATCGCCTTCACCGACGAGCGCGAGCGCGGTCGCCGGAGCCGACAACCAACCGCGACGAGGCTGGACGAAGACGTGCCCGGCCACGCCGAACTCAACGTCGGGTAGAAAGGCGTCGTCGAAGCGCGTGAGCAGCAGCGCGTTGCCCACGCCAACGCCAGCGAGGACGCGCCCCTCGGCGGTGAAGGCAGCGACCTCGGCCGGCACGCGCTCTTCACCGACGAGCGGCGACAGCAGTCCCGCGTCGCCAAACGCCAGGTCGGCGCCACCGGCAGCGTCGAACGCGAGCAGCGTGAGGCCACCCGCTCGTCGCACGCCGACGACGACGCCACCGCCGACCGCATGCGCGACAAGCGTGACCTCGGCGGCCGCAGCGTCGACGACGACCCGCCCGCCGCCGAACGCGAGGTCGAGTGCGCCGGTGCTGTCGCGCCGCTCGACGAAGCTGCGCCCCGACGGAGCGATGCTTCCCGCTAGCGCGATCGCACCATCTGGCGCCACCGCGAGCTGCCGCACCTCATAGCGCGCGCCCGCCTCGCCGCCGCCGACGACCTCGCCGCCCACGCCGAAGCCATCGTCGAGCGTGCCGTCGGCACGGTAGCGCCAGAGTGCCGGCACGGCGTCGACACCCACGTCCTTCGCTCCAGCAACGAGCAGCGCGCCTCCGACGAGCCGCACAAGGGCATGCGCCGCGCCGGTCCCGTCCTCAGGCCCCAGCACCACGCCCGCCTCACCGAACGTCGCGTCGAGCCCGCCGTGCGGAGCGGTCACTCGCAGCACGAGCGGCTCACGCTGCTCGACGCCGCCGCCCTGCGCCACCACCTCGGCTGTGAGCCACGAGGTCTCCTGCGCGTCACTCGCGCAACGCAGCTCGATCAGCTTGACCGTCTCCGTCTGCGCGAGCACGAGCGGCTCCACGGTCGCCCCCGTCGGCAGCCCCGCCACCGCGACCGTGACCTCGCCGGCAAAGTCGGGGCTCCGCACGATCTCGACGGCGACCGTCACCACAGTCCCCTGTGTGAGCGCGACCCGCGCCACGTCAACCTCGAGCGCGAAGATCCCCTGCGGGCCAGCGTCGGGCATAGCCGCGGGCGCCGCACACGCTGCAGCGTGAAGCACGACGGCGAACGAGACGAACGAGACGAGCGCGCGGACTGCGGGACGGCACGACATCGGCGCACGAGCTTACACGAGCGCGCCCCGCCTCCGCCCGGTGGCGCTGCGCGGGCCGTTCGGCTAGCGTGGCCCCACGTCGCATGCGCGCCCTACACGTCGCCACCCTCCTCATCATCCCCATCGCCGGCTGCCCCAATCCCTCGGGTCGCTTCGATGATTTCGTCGCACGCGTCCCCGACGCCGCACGCATCGTGCAGATCGACGGCGCGCCGCTCGACGACATCCCCGATGTGACCGGCGACTTCCTGCTCGGCGTCTCGCTGCTCATCGCACCGGACCAGCCGCTCAGCTTCGACGCGACGAACACGCTCACGCAGGCGGCCGGCGTCACCACGCTCGAGCTGCGCTTCCGCGCACGCAACTGGATGGACGGCGCGCCGGTCGGCGACGAGATCACGCGCAGCGCCCCGGTGAGCTCCGCCGGTGAGTTCGAGCTCATGTTCGACGATCTGCTGGTGCCCGCGGCCGCCAACCCGATCACCGGCTCCGACGTCGCAGCCGACCTCGTATTCCGTGGCCGCATCATCGACGAGCACCGCATGTGCGGCGACATCCCGATGGGCCTCACGACGAGCGGCATCGACCTCGCCGGCTCGACCTGGGCGAGCGTCCGCAAGGGCGGCGTCCTGCCGCCGCTCGAGACCGCATGCCCCGTCGCCATGCCCGACGCCGGCCCGCCCGACGCTGCCGCCGCGCCCGACGCCGGCTTGCCCGACGCTGCCGCCGCCGACGCCACCCCTTAACTGACGGAAGCGACGCCACCCATGAAGCGCGCCCTCGCACTCCTCCTCGCCGCCGCCACGCCGCTCGTTCCCGCCACCGCCGCCGCGAGCGGCTTCCTCGTCGCGCGTTTTGGCGGCGACTACGCGGGACCCGCGACGAGCCACCCGTCGGCGATCTACTACAACCCCGCCGGCCTCGCGCTCGGTCACGGCACGCGGATCGCGCTCGAGGGCGTCTTCGCGCTCCGCAGCATCGAGTACACGCGCCCCGACGCCGCGGTCGACAATCCGCTGGCAGCTGGCGTCTCGAGCGGCGGTACACCGTCGGACGCCACCGGCGCAAACTCCGGCACCGCGACGCTCTCAAACTTTGTCGCCGCGCCGTTCGCCGGCTTCGCCTCCGACCTCGGAGTGAAGCACCTTGGCGTCGGCGCGGGCGTCTACGTCCCGTTCGGCGGCAGCGCGTCGTGGGACGAGAACAGCGCCTACGCCGGCAACACCGCCTACCCCGGCGCGGTCGACGGCGTCCAACGCTGGCACGCGATCGACGGCACGATCCGCTCGCTCTACGCCTCCGCCGGCGCCGCCTACTACCTGCCCGGCCCGCGCCTCTCCGTCGGCGCCGCGGTCAACTTCGTGCGCAACCAGATCGACACGCTGCGCGCGCGCAACGCCGACGGCACCGATGATCTCGTCAGCGCAGCCGGCACCCTGCAGGAGGGGCGCAGCCTCGTGACCGCCGCCGGCAACACGCTCTCGGTCGGCGCGGGCGTGATCTGGCTGCCGACCGATCGCCTGTTCGTCGGGCTCTCCTACCAGAGCCAGCCCGGCTTCGGCGAGAACACGCTCGATGGCTTTGTGAAGAACAAGCTCTCCGGCGGCACCGTGACCTCGGGCGACATCGAAGTGCTGCAGGAGCTGCCCGATGTCATGCGCGCCGGCTTCCGCTTCCTCGCCTCCGATCGCCTCGAGCTCCGCGCCCAGGCCGAGTTCGTGCGCTGGAGCCTGTTCGAGAAGCAGTGCTTCCTCGACAAGACGATGGCCGACCGCGCCTGCCGACTCGCCGACGACGGCTCGGTCGCGGTCGACGACCCGGCGACGCCCGCCAACGAGGCCGGCGTCGGCATCATCGTCAACGTGCCGCGTGCCTGGCAGGACGCGCTCGGCGCCCGCATCGGCGCGACCTACCTCGCGCGCCCCGGCCTCGAGGTCTCCGGCTCGCTCGGCTGGGACGGCAACGCGGTGCCCGACGAGACGATCGATCCCGCGCTCTTCGACATGAACAAGGTCTTCGCCGGCGTCGGCGCGCGCATCGGACTGCTCGGCGAGCGGCTCTCGCTGACGGTGAACTACACCCAGTTCATCTACTTCACGCGCGAAGTCGCGCCGCGCATGCGCGACGCTGCCGGCGACGCGGTGACCGGGCTGCCGCCCAGCCGGCAGCCCGACGCCGCCGGGACCTACGCACAGTCGATCGGTGCGCTCAGCGTCGGACTCGACTGGGCCTTCTAGGCCCGGCTCCACACACGCAAGGCGCCGCGCACGCAAGGCGCCGCGCACGCAAGGCGCCGCTTACATCAGCCGGTAGGAGATGCCGACCGAGACGAGGTGCTCGACGTCCTCGCGCGTGCCGTCCTCGGCGCCGGCGGCGCGCGCACTGTCACCGGTGAATGCGTACGACTCCATCGCGAGCGTGTAGGAGAGGATCGCCTCGGCCTTGTCGTTCAGTCGGTAGGTGCCGCCGAGCAGCAGGCGATACGCAGTCACGCTGGTCTCGTCGCCGTGCCTCAGCCCTTCGGTCTGGAGCAGTTCCGCGCTGAGCAGCGCTTCCGCACCGAGCGACACATCGAGCTCGGGCAGGCCAATCCGGCGCGCGTGCGCCTCGGCGCCGATCGTGTAGCCCGAGAGCCGCTCCGACGGCAGCCGCACGACCTCGGAGACATCGACCGTGATCGCCGTGCGTCGGTAGCCGACATGGCCGCCGACGTCGAGCTGCTCCTTCGCGGCGTAGAGCGCCCGTGCCTTCAGCTCGAGGGCGCCGCTCTTCCATGCCAGCGTCTCGTCCTCGCCGGCCATTTCGCCGGGGACCGTGACGCCGTCACCGCCGATCGTTGTGGTGAATCCGGCCACGAGGCCGAGGCCGACGCGCCCCTTCCAGCGATCGATGCCCGCGACGACCTGTGCGGTCGGCGCCGAGGTCGCGAGCGCGTACTTGCCGACGATCCCGGACGCCTCGGAGTTGAAGTCCTGCGAGCGGGAGATCAGCCCAAAGGACGCGCTGAGTCGCGAGCGCAGCTGTACGGCCGCCCCGTCATCGGCGGGCTCGTCGTCGGTCTTGCGACGCTTTCGCTCCCGTCGGCCGTCGCCCTCGTCGTCGTCGCTCGCGCTGCCCCCTTCGTCATTGTCCTCGTCCCCGCCTGCGCTACGCCGCCCGCCGCCGGACTCGCTCTCCGCGTCCTCGCCGAAGTCGGGCTGCTGCAGGTCTGAGTCGGTGATCTCGACCGCCTCCTCGACCTTCTTGCGACGAGCGGCCTTGTCCTTCTCCTTCTTGTCCTTCTTGCGATCTTTGTTCTTCCAGGTCGACTTGCGCTCTTCGTCCTCGTTCGACGCGCCGTCCGCGTCAGCGTCAGCATCGGCGGCACCCTCCTCGGCCGAGGCGCCGTCGTCACCCGCCGCCTCGTCGTCGCCGCGGTCATCCTCGCTGAACCGCTCGACGAGCCGCGACGGCACCCACCCCTTGATGCCGTCGCGATCCTGAATCCGCACCCAGTCGTCCTTCACTTGGACGACGACCATTCTCTCGCCCTTCGAGACACCGAAAAGCTCTGCCGACCCTTCAGCCGGCCGACTGAGCACCTCGCCGTCGGCTTTGAAGATCGCCGTCATGCCCGGACGGAGCGGCACCTTCTTCGCCTTGGCCGCGAGCCAGGCACGCGCCGGCGCCGCCTCCACCCTTGGTGTCGCCCCCAACAGCAGCAGCCCCGCGGCAGCCACGGAGACCCAACCCGTGACAACAACTCGGCCGCGCAACCCCGTCACTCGAATGCCGTCGTGTCCCATGCACCGCCGAGTGTACGAGATTCGCAGCGCGTGCGCCCGTGCCGGCGCGACTCAGACGAGCGCGGCGACCGCACACGCGGTCACCCGCGCGAGGAACGCCTCGAGGCGTGCGAGCACCAGCGGCGGAATCTCGTGCGCGCCGGAGAACGGCGCCCAGTCGATCGCCACGCCGGCAGCGCGCAGCTCCGCACAGAGCCGCTCAGCCTGATCGAACGGCAGCAGGGGATCGTGCGTGCCGTGACTCACGAAGACGTCGAGCCCGCGCCGCGCCGGCATGAGCGGCGTCCACTCATGCGCCGCGAGCAGCGTGCCCGAGAGCAACGCGAGCCCGGCGAGCGCGCGTGGCGAGCGCAGCGCGACATCGCACGCGAGCATCGCGCCCTGCGAGAAACCACCGAGCACCGGACGCACCGCACGAGGACCGAGCGCATCGGGCAGCGCGTCGAGCAGCGCGAGCACCTGCGCACGCGCCGACGCGAGCCCCGGCGGCACCTCGGTCGAGCGATCGCGCGCCACGCCAGCGGAGAGCGCCGCCTCGAGCGCGGCGAGATCGATCTCCCACCACGCGCGTCCGTCGCCGTAGCCACTGGCGAGCGCGAGCGGCGCGGCCGGAAAGACCCAGCGCAGCGGCCCCGCTTCGACCTCACGCGCGAGCGGGACGAGATCGTCGCCCGACGCGCCGTAGCCGTGGAGCAGCACCACGACCGGGCCATCGTCCGCGCCGGTGACGACACAGTCGAGCCCCCCGAGATTTTGGCGACGCAGCATCGCGGCAGAGGATAGCCGAGAGACGCCTGCCACAACCGACCACGCACGCAATGGCCCGCCCGACGCGGCGCGTGGTATTTCTCGGGGAGCCCTCTGCTCGGGAGCCCCATGCGCAGCCTCTCCTCGTCCTCGCGGCTCGCCGCCGTCTGCCTCCTCGCCTGCCTCACCTTCATCGCAGCCTGCGGCCCGGGCGCCCTCCCCAACGGCAACGGCACCCGCATCGACAGCGGCACACCGCTGCCCCCCTGCATCGTCGACGGCGTCACGCGCTGCGACGGCAAGACGCTGCTCGTCTGCCGCGGCGGCGCGTGGACCGAGCAGCAGGTCTGCGCGATGGAGTGTGACGCCGCGCGCGGCTGCGTAAGCTGCCTCCCCGGCAGCGGCGTCTGCAACAGCGCCGGCGAATCACAGCGCTGCCTGCCCGACGGGTCCGGCTTCGAGATCGAGGCGTGCGACTCGGTGCAGGGCTCGATGTGCGACTTCAAGGCCGGCGTCTGCACCGGCCCCTGCTCGCGCAACAGCCTCGGCACGAGCTACATCGGCTGCGAATATTTCCCAACGGTGACCGGCAACACGGTGCTCGACACGTTCCAGTTCGCGGTGGCGATCTCGAACACCTCGAGCACCCCCGCGCAGGTCACGATCGAGGACGGCGCCCTCGGCGCGCCGATCACGGTCAACGTCGCGCCCGGCGACGTTTCAGTGCAGCGCCTGCCGTGGGTCGCCGCGCTCAAGGCGTGCGTCGGCGGCGGCGGCACCGAGTGCGGCTCGCCGCAGAACACCGGAGCGCTCGCGGTGCGAGGCGCCTACCACCTGCGCTCGACGCAGCCGGTCACCGTCTACCAATTCAACCCGCTCGACTACACCGACGGCGGCTTCTCCTTCAGCTACACCAACGACGCCGCGCTGCTGCTGCCGACCAACGTCTGGACCGGCAACTACGTCGGCGCCGCATACCAGGCGTGGTCGTTCGTCTCGCCGGCGTGGCCGAGCCAGCTCACCATCACCGCGGCGGAGGACGGCACCACCGTCGGCGTCAACGCGCGCGCCGCCGCACCGGGCGGCCTCGGCTCACCCGCCTTCAACGTCGGCGTGCCGCAGTCGGTGATGCTCAACAAGGGCGACGCGCTCCAGATCCTCTCCACGTCGGGCGACCTCACCGGCTCGGTCGTGCAGGCCAACAAGCGCGTGCAGGTCATCGGCGGGCACTACTGCACGCAGATGCCACACGGCTTCTTCGCCTGCGATCACATCGAGGAGACGATGTTCCCGATCGAGACGCTCTCCACCAGGTACATCGTCTCGATGCCGGCGGTGCCGTCGAACCCGCAAGGGCGCGAGCAGGTCGTTCGCATCATCGCCACGCAGGGCGACACCACGCTGGTCTACGATCCGCCGCAGTCGCTGCCGACCAACCTCTCGGCGACCGGCAGCTTCATCGACGCACCGCACCTCACCGGCGACTTCCACATCACGGCGAACCACAAGATCCTCGTCGTGCAGTACATGGAGTCGCAGGAGGCGCCCGGCAGCGGCGGCACCGGCGACCCGGCGATGACGCTCGCGGTCGCGACCGACCAGTACCGACAGAGCTACCTCTTCCACGCTCCGACCAACTACGAGACCAACTATGTGAACGTGACCGCACCGACCGGCGCGACGGTCATGCTCGACGGCGCACCGCTCGGCGGCTTCTCGCCCGTCGGCGGCTCCGGCTTCGGCGTGGTGCGCGTGCAACTCGGACCAGGCATGAACGGCAACCACACGATGTCCGGCGACGCGCCGTTCGGCATCAGCGTCTACGGCTACGGCCAGTACACCAGCTACTGGTACCCCGGCGGCCTCGACCTCGCGACCGTCCCGATCGAGTAACGCCCTCGCAAGGAGCTTCCCGTGCGCATCTCAGCCTTCGCCTTCGCCTTCGCGTTCGCACTCGCCGTCGCCGCCTGCGGCCCCGGCCAACTCCCCGACGGCGGCCGCACCGACGGCAGCACGCCGCTCCCCGCTTGCAACGTCGACGGCATCACCGCGTGCGACGGCAAGACCCTGCTCGTCTGCCGCGCCGGCGAGTGGGCCGAGCAGCAGGTCTGCGGCCTGGAGTGCGATCCCGCACGCGGCTGCGTGACCTGCCGCCCCGGCAGCGGCGTCTGCAACAGTGGCGGTGAATCGCAGCGCTGTCTGCCCGACGGCTCGGGCTTTGAGATCGAGAGCTGCGACGCAACACAAGGTTCGATGTGCGACTTCAAGTCGGGCGTCTGCACCGGCCCCTGCTCCAAGAACAACCTCGGCACGAGCTACATCGGCTGCGACTACTTCCCGACGGTGACCGCGAACGAGGTGCTCTCCGACTTCCAGTTCGCGGTGGCAATCTCCAACACCTCGAGCTCGGTCGCGCAGGTCACGATCGAGAACGGCGCGCTCGGCGGGCCGATGACGGTGATGGTCGCGCCCGGCGATGTCGTTGTGCAGCGGCTGCCGTGGGTCGAGGCGCTCAAGGCCTGCACCCAGTTCTCGTTTGGCGATCCGTTCATCGTCGAGTGCGGCGCGCAGCAGAACAACGGCGCGCTCGCACGGCGCGGCGCGTACCACCTCCGCTCGACGCAGCCGGTCACCGTCTACCAGTTCAACCCGCTCGACTACGCGACCGGCGGGATCTTTAGCTACACCAACGACGCGTCGCTGCTGCTGCCGACCAACGTCTGGTCGGGGAACTACGTCGCCGCGGCGTACCCGGCGTTCGTCGTCCCCGGCTTCCAGCTCCCGGGCCTCATCGCGATCACCGCGATGCACGACGGCACCACCGTTTCGGTGAACACGCGCGCCAGCACCCCCGGCGGCTTTGGCTCGCCGCCGTTCACCGCCGGCGTGCCGCAGTCTGTCTCGCTCGGAAGCGGCGACGTGCTGCAGCTCATGACCACCAGCGGCGATCTCACCGGCTCCGTCGTGCAGGCCGACCGGCCGGTGCAGGTGATCGGCGGGCACTACTGCACGCAAATGCCGCACGGCTTCGCCGCGTGCGACCACCTCGAGGAATCGATGTTCCCGATCGAGACGCTCTCGACCAAGTACGTCGTCGCGATGCCGGCGGTGCCGGCGAGCCCCGGCGGACGCGAGCAGGTGGTCCGCATCGTCGCGACGCAGCCCGACACGACGCTCACCTACGACCCGCCGCAGTCCTTGCCGACCAACCTCGGCGCGACGGGTAGCTTCCTCGACATCCCGCGCCACGGCACCGACTTCCACGTCACCGCGAACCACAAGATCCTCGTCGCGCAGTACATGGAGGGGCAGGACGCGCCCGGCAGCGGCGGCACCGGCGATCCGGCGATGGCGCTCGCGGTCGCGACCGACCAGTACCGCCAGAGCTACCTCTTCCACGCGCCGACGAACTACGAGACCAACTACGTCAACGTGACCGCGCCGATGGGTGCCACGGTCCTACTCGACGGCGCGCCGGTCGGCGGCTTCATGCCGGTGGGCGGCTCGGGCTTCGGCGTCGCCAAGGTGCAGCTCGGTCAGGGCGTGAACGGCAACCACACGATGACCGGCGACGCGCTGTTCGGCATCAGCGTCTACGGCTACGGCCAGTACACCAGCTACTGGTACCCCGGCGGCCTCGACCTCGCGACCATCCCGATCGAGTAGCGCGACGATGGCGTTGCGCTTGCGCCTCCGCATGCAAGTCTTCGGCGTCGCGCTCGCGGCGACCGCCTGACCTGCGGCCCCGCCGAGCTGCCCCACGGCACGGTTCCGCGCATCGACGCCAGCGTAGTGGTTGGCGCACCGGTCGACGCCGGCCCGCCAGCGGCACCCGACGCCAACCCGTGCGACGAGCGCAGCATCGCCGCGACCTCCATCGGCTGCGAGCTCCATCGGCTGCGAGCTCCATCGGCTGCGAGCTCCATCGGCTGCGAGTACTTCCCGACGGTGACTGCCAACCCCGTGCTGGGTGGCTTTCGGTTCGCTGTCGCGATCGCGAACCCGGCGAGCACGCCGACGGAGGTAACGATCGAGGGTGGCGCCCTCGCTGCGCCGGTCACGCTCTGGGTGGCGCCGAGGGATGTCGTGGTGCAGCGGATCCCGTGGGTGCTCGCGCTCAAGGCGTGCCCCGGCGGCAGTGAGTGTGGTCCGCCACAGAACACCGGCACGCTCGCCGCGCGTGGCGCCTATCACCTCCGCTCGACAAAGCCGGTCGTCGTCTACCAATTCAACCCACTCGACTACGTCATGGGCTTGCGATTGAGCCAGTCCACGGTGCGTGCGACCACATCCACGAGGTGATGCTCCCCCTCGAGACGCTCGCCACGCGGTACGTCGTCGCGACGCCTGCGCTGCCAGAGCTCCCCGCGGGACGCGAGCAGGCCGTACGCATCATCGCGACCGAGCCCGACACCGAACTCGTGTACGACCCGCCGCAGGACCTTCCGACCCACATCGCGGCTGCCGGCAGCTTTGTCGAGGCGTCGCAGCTCGGCGTCGACTTCTAGGTCACCGCGAACCGAAGGATCGTGGTCGTGCAGTACATGGAAGGGCAGAGCGGCCGGGGCGGCGCCATGAGCGCTGGCGACCCTGCGATGGCGCTCGTGGTGTCGCCCGAGCAGTACCTCACGAGCTACCTCTTCCACGCGCCGCCGGACTTCGAGGTGAGCTACGTGAACGTAACGGAGCCGATGGGCGCGACCGTGCTGCTCGACGGCGCGGCGGTCGGCGGCTTCATGCCGGTGGGCGGCTCGGGCTTCGGCGTCGCCAAGGTCGAGCTCGATTCGGGCGGCAACGGCAACCACGCCATGTCCTCCGACCAGCCGTTCGGCATCAGCGTCTACGGCTACGGGCAGTACACTAGCTACTGGTTCGCGGGCGGCTTCAAGCTCCCGACGTTCCCGATTGAGTGAGCGCCACCTCCCATGCCCCTCCGCTTCCCGCTCGCCCTCCTCCTGTCGCTCCTGGTCGCCTGCGGCTCCGACCAGCTTCCCGAGGACGGCGGCGCGCAGGTCGACTCCGCTCCGCCGTCGGGCGCCTGCCTCGTCGACGGCACCACCCGCTGCGACGGCACGCTGCTCGTGGTCTGTCGCGACGGCGCGTGGGCCGACGCGGAGCGTTGCGCGACAACCTGCGATGCCACGCTCGGCTGCGTGGCCTGCCCGCCCGGCACCGCCGTCTGCACCCGCGACGGCGACTCGGAGCGCTGCCTGCCCGACGGCTCGGGCCACGAACTCGAGGCCTGCGATCCCGTGCAGGGCTCGAGCTGCGACCTCGCAACCGGCCGCTGCACCGGCCCCTGCGCACGCGACAACCTCGGCACGAGCTACCTCGGGTGCGAGTATTTCCCGACGGTGACCGGGAACGCTGTCCCCGCTGACTTCGAATTCGCGGTGGTGCTCTCGAACCAAGGCGACACGGTCGCCCAGATCGTGATCGAGGACGGCGCGCTGCTCGCTCCGCTTGCGCTGATGGTGGCGCCGCGCGACCTCGTCGTGCAGCGGATCCCGTGGGTCCACGCGCTCAAGGCCTGCCCCGACCGCGACGTCATCGACTGCGGTGCTGCACAAAACAGTGGCGCGCTAGTCACCCGCGGCGCCTACCACCTCCGCTCGACGCAGCCGATCTCCGTCTACCAGTTCAGCCCGCTCGACTACAAACTAGGCGACCGCTTAAGCTACTCCAACGATGCCTCCCTGCTGCTGCCGACCCACGTCTGGTCGGGGCGGTACGTCACCGCATCGCACGCCTCCTGGACCGGCGTCGCGCCTTGGCCGAGTCAGCTTGCGATCACCGCGCTAGCGAACGACACGACCGTCACCATCACCACCCGCGCGAACACGCCCGGCGGCCTCGGCTCGCCACCATTTGCCGTCGGGGTTCCCCAATCGGTGGGACTACACCGCGGCGACGCGCTGCAGCTCATGGCGCCGGCCGGCGACCTCACCGGCTCGCTGATCTACGCCGACCGACCGGTGCAGGTCATCAGCGGCCACTACTGCGCGATGGTGCCATGGGGCTACGCCGCGTGCGACCACATCGAGGAGTCGATGTTCCCGGTCGCGACGCTCTCGACCAAGTACGTCGTCACCAGCCCCGCAGTGCCGATTGCCCCGAAGGGGCGCGAGCAGGTCGTCCGCATCATCGCGACGGAGGCCGACACCACGCTCGTCTACGATCCGCCGCAGCCGCTGCTGCCGACGACGCTTCGCTACGAGGGTGCCTTCCTCGAGACGCAGCAGAACGCGAGCGACTTCCAGATCACCACCGACAAGCGGGTCCTCGTCGCGCAGTACATGGAGGGGCAGTTCGCGCCCGGCAGCGGCGGCACCGGCGATCCGGCGATGGCCCTCGCGGTCGCGACGGACCAGTACCGCACGCGCTACCTCTTCCACGCACCGACGAACTACGAGCTGAACTACGTCAACGTGACCGCGCCGACGGGTGCTGCGATCACGCTCGACGGTGCGCCGGTCGGTGGCTTTGTGCCGGTCGGCGGCTCGGGCTTCGGCGTCGCCAAGGTGCAGCTCGGACAGGGTGTGAACGGCAACCACACGATTACCGGCGACGCGCTGTTCGGCATCAGCGTCTACGGCTACGGCCAGTACACCAGCTACTGGTACCCGGGCGGTCTCGACCTCGCGACGATCCCGATCGAGTAGCGCGCCACAACTAAGGAGCGGTTCCCATGGCCACACGCACGTTGTTCACCAGCCTCGCACTCGCGCTCTCCATCGCCATCGTCGCCTGTGGGCCGCGCGACCTGCCCGACGGTACGCCGCTCGACGCGGCTCCCATCGGCGACGCGGGCCCCCGCAACGACGCCGGCCCGCCGCCGCCCGATTGTCTCGTCGACGGCGTCACGCGCTGCGATGGCAACACCGTCGTCATCTGTGTCGACGGCGCGTGGATCGACCAGGAGTCCTGCGCGATGGAGTGCGACGCGCTGCTCGGCTGCGTCGCGTGCCGTCTCGGCAGCGGCGTCTGCACCAGCGACGGGGCTTCGCAGCGCTGCCTGCCGGATGGCTCGGGTTACGAACTCGAAGTGTGCGACCCGGTGCAGGGCTCGCTGTGCGATTTCAAGTCGGGCCTCTGCACCGGCCCCTGTACGCGCGCAAACCTGAGCACGACCTACATCGGCTGTGAGTACTACCCCACGGTGACCGGCAACACCGTGGAGGCCAACTTCGAATTCGCCGTCGCGATCTCGAACACCACCAGCCTGCCCGCGATGATCACGATCGAGGACGGCGCCCTGCCCGCGCCGATCACCCTCACCGTCCCGCCGGGCAACGTCGCGGTGCAGCCGCTGCCCTGGGTGCCGCTGCTCAAGGCCTGCGGTGGCGCGGAGCCGCCGTGCGGCGGGCCGTTGAACCAAGGCGCGTTCGCTGAGCGCGGCGCGTACCACCTCCGCTCGACGCAGCCGATCACGGTCTACCAGTTCAACCCGCTCGACTACACCGACGGCATGACCTTCAGCAGCACCAACGACGCCTCGCTCCTGCTCCCGACCAACGTCTGGTCGGGGAACTATGTGGTCGCCTCGTATGCGGCCACCAGCACGCTCCTGTTCACGATGCCGAGCCAGCTCACCGTCACCGCCACACAGGACAGCACGATCGTCGAGCTGACCACGCGCGCCGACACGATGGACGGTATCGGCACGCCGGCGTTCTTCGCGGGCGTACCGCAGTCGATCGTCTTGAACAGCGGCGACGCCGTCCAGCTCATGGCGTTCACCGGTGACCTGACCGGCTCGCTGGTGCGCGCCGACAAGCCGGTGCAGGTGATCGGCGGGCACTTCTGTGCGCGCGTGCCGGACGCGTTCTACGCCTGTGATCACCTCGAGGAGTCGATGTTCCCCATCGAGTCACTCTCAACGAAGTACCTCGTCGTGCGAACCGCGGTACCGGACAGCCCCGACGGACGCGAGCAGGTCGTCCGGATCATCGCGACCGAGCCAGACACGACGCTCGTCTACGACCCGCCGCAGCCTGCGCTGCCCACACTGCTCACGGAGGTCGGCAGCTTCATCCATACGCAGCAGGTCACGGCCGACTTCCAGGTGACGGCGAACCACAAGATCCTCGTCGCGCAGTACATGGAGGGGCAGGACGCGCCGGGCAGCGGCGACACCGGCGATCCTGCGATGGCGCTCGCGGTGGCGACCGACCAGTTCCGCACGGGCTACCTCTTTCACGCGCCGACCAACTACGAAGTGAACTACGTGAACGTCACGGCTCCGACCGGCGCAGCGATCGTGCTCGACGGAGCGGCCGTCACCGGCTTCATCGCGGTCGGCGGTTCAGGCTACGGCGTCGCCAAGGTCGAGCTGGGCGCGGGCATCAACGGCAACCACACCATGTCCGGCGACGAGCCGTTCGGCGTCAGCGTGTACGGCTACGGTCGGTACACGAGCTACTTCTACCCGGGCGGCCTCGACCTCGCGACCATCACAATCGAGTAGCGCGCGGCGGACCGCGGCGCGCACCGCCTACGTGACGGGCAGCTGCTCGTCGAGAAACGCGAAGAGCTCGCGCCAGTAGCGTCTCGCCTCGCGCCGGAAGACGAGCGCCAAAAACGCGTGGACCTCACCCTCGTGGTAACTCGCGCGACAGGTGACGCCGCGACGCATGAGCGCGGCCTCGAGGCGGCGCGTGTCGTCGAGCAGCGGATCGCGTGTGCCGACGCCAGCGAAGAATGCCGGAAGCGGGCGCGCAGGCAGCGTGTCGCTCTCGAAGAGGAGCAGCGGATCGGCGAGGTCGGTGCCGCCGGGGAGCGCGAGCGCGTCGACGCCGCCGAGGTAGGCCCGCTGGACCTCGGCCAACCGATCGTTGAGAAACGTCGAGAGCCGGCGGCGGCGTGAGAAGCGCGCCGCGTCGCTCACCTGCAGCACGCCGCATGCCGGCACGCAGACCTTCGGCACGACGCCGGTCGCATAGACCGCGCGCGCCCACGGCTCGGGACGCTCATAGCAAGCGGCGATCGCGAGCACCGCGGCGAGATTCGCACCAGCCGACTCGCCAGCGACGACGAGCCGTGAGACCTCCGCGCCGTACCGCGCGCCGTTGGCGACGACCCACTCATACGCGCGGCAAACGTCCTGCACCGCGGCGGGAAAGCGATGCCGCGGCGCGAGCCGATAGTCGACGTTGAACACGACGTAGCCGCGCCGTGCGAACGCGAGCGCCATCACCCAGTGCGTGTCCTTCGACAGGATGCGAAAGCCGCCGCCATGAACGTAGAGCACCGCCGGGTGCGGGCCGGGCGTGCGCGGGCGCCACACGTCGAGCCGGTGCTCAGACTCGCCGCCATACGCAACGTCGCGCACGACGTCGACGCCGTACCGCGCCGGGCGGGCATTGGGGTGGAGCCGCCCCACGAGCGCCGCCGCACGGAACGCACTGTCGGTGAGCAGCGAGCCGGTCGCGACGCGTGCGCGCTCCACGAGACCGGCCATCACTGGCGAAGGTAGCACGCACGGGCGGCGTGCTACTTTGTGCGCCACGGAGGTCCTATGACGCGCCTGTTGCTCTCGCTTGTCGTCCTCGCCGCCGTTCCTCTCGCCGCCTGCGGTCCCGCTGACTTCCGCGGCGATCCCGACGCTGGCGAACGCTGCGCCGGCGAGACCGCGCGCTGTGTCGGCGAGTCGTACCAGACCTGCGTGGGCGAGCAGTTCGTCGAGCAGCAGCGCTGCGCCGCGCCGCTGCACTGTGCGCCGAGCTTCGGCTGCAGCGAGTGTGATCCGCAGCGCCCGCAGATCTGCCAAGGCGACGACACCTACACCTGCAGCGACGACGGGACGATCGGCAACTACGTCGGCACCTGCCCGTTCGAGACCTGTCAGGACGGCTTCTGTCAGAACGACGAGTGCGCTGAGGAGGCGAAGCTCATCTACGTCGTCGACGATTCCTATCGCCTGCTGAGCTTCGATCCGCGCAACAACGCCAACACGTTCACCCTCATCGGCCAGCTCAACTGCCCCGCCGGCCCGTCGTGGCCTGACTGGCTGGGGTTCGGTCCCGCAACGCCGTTCTCGATGTCGGTCGACCGCTCGGGGCGCGCGTGGGTGGTCTACACGAGCGGCGAGATCTTCTGGGTGAGCACCGCCGACGCGTCGTGCCAGGCCTCGCCCTGGGTGAAGGGCTCGAACGGCTTCCAGCTCTTCGGCATGGGCTTCGTCTCCGACTCGCCCGGCAGCGCCGCCGAGCACCTGTACATTTCAGGCGGTGCCGCGGCCGCCCCCGGCTCGGGCAACCTCGGCTCGATCGATCCGCAGACGCAGACCGTGCAAACCCTCGGCGGGCTGGCGCAGGCGGAGAACAGCCCCGAGCTCTCGGGCACCGGCAACGCCGAGCTCTACGCCTACTACCCCGGCATGTTCGACACCTTCGTCGCGCGGCTCGACAAGACCACCGCGCAGATCCAGCAGCGCTACACACTCCCCCCCCTCGACGGGCAGGTGATGGCGTGGGCCTTCGCGCACTGGGGCGGCCGCTTCTACATCTTCGTCACCGACGGCGATGACTTCCTCGGGACGCAGAACTCGCAGGTGGTCCTGCTCGATCCGATGACCGGCACGGCGAACCGAATCCTCTCCGACCTGCCCTACTTCATCGTCGGCGCCGGCGTATCGACCTGCGCGCCGGTCGTGATCGAGTAGCGCGGACGACCCTCGAGCCGCACGACGCGCCCGGCTCGCTCCCTTCCCAGTCCCCCGTGACCCCGGCCATCTCGCTCCGCGGGCTCGACTTCCGCTACTGCGGCGGCGAGCGCGACGTACTCGCAGACCTCCACCTCGACGTGGCGACAGGAAGCCGCCTGCTCCTCGTCGGCGCGAACGGCGCGGGGAAGAGCACGCTCCTGAGTGTGCTCGGCGGCCGACACCTTATCCCCGAGGAGCGCGTGCGCATCCTCGGTCGCCCCGCATTCCACGACACCGCGCTCGCCGGCGAGGTCGCGCTGCTCGGCGGCGCGTTCCCGTTCGACGTCGACCTCGGCGTCGGCGAGATCCTCGCGCGGCAGCACGCCAGCGATCCTGCACGCCGAGACGCACTGGTCGCGCTCCTCGGCGTCGACCCCGGCTGGCGCATGCACCGCGTCTCCGACGGACAACGGCGGCGCGTGCAGCTCCTCCTCGGCCTGCTCCGCCCCGCGCGCCTGATGCTCCTCGACGAAATCACCACCGACCTCGACGTCGTGGCGCGGCTCGATCTGCTCGACTTCCTCCGCCGCGAGACCGAGTCGCGCGAAGCGACCATCCTCTACGCCACGCACATTCTCGACGGCCTCGAGTCGTGGGCCACGCACCTCGCGTGGATTGACCGCGGGCGGCTCCGGCTCGCCGCGCCGCTTGCCGAGGTCGCCGAGCTCACCGCCTTGCGAAAGGCCGGCGCGACGGCGCCGCTGATGCAGCTCGTCGACCAATGGCTACGCGCAGCGCGCTAGCGAAAGGAGTCGAAATGTCCCAGTTCAAGGATGGCATCCTCACCGGCAAGGTCGCCCTCATCACCGGCGGCGGCTCAGGCCTCGGCGCCGGCATCGCCCGCCGCTTCGCCGCACAGGGCGCACGCGTCGCACTCCTCGGGCGCACCTCCGAAAAGCTCGAGGCGACCGCAGCCACGATCCGCGCCGCCGGTGGTGAAGCGCTCTGTGTCGCTGCCGACGTGCGCGACTACGCCGCCGTCGACGAAGCCGTACGCCGCACCGTGACAACCTTCGGCGCCCTCGACCTACTCGTCTGCTCTGCCGCTGGAAACTTCCTCGCCCCCGCCGCCACGCTCTCCGCCAACGGCTTCCGCACCGTCGTCGACATCGACCTGTGCGGCACCTTCAACGCCTGCCGCGCCGCCTACGCCGCGCTCGCTACACGCAAGGGCGCCATCCTCCACATCACCGCGACGCAGGCGTTCGTCCCGACGCCGCTGCAGTGCCACGCCGGCGCCGCCAAAGCCGGCATTGAAAAGCTCACGCGCGACCTCGCGCTCGAATGGGCCGGCTCGGGCGTGCGCGTCAACGCCCTCGCGCCCGGTCCCATCGACGACACCGAGGGCATGCGCCGCCTCGCGCCCGGCGACATGGCCGCCACCATGCGCCGCGCCGTCCCGCTCGGACGCTTCGGCACGATCGACGAGATCGCCGACGCCGCGCTCTTCCTCTGCTCCCCCGCCGCAAGCTGGATCACTGGCACCACGCTGGTCATTGACGGCGGCACAGCCCTCGCCGGCGGCGCCCGATTCCTCGAGCTGCTCGCACCGACGTCGTAGGCAGCAGCGCGATTCCGGCGCTACGGCAGCAGCGCGGTGCCGACGGAGCCGGGCGCGCGTGCCTCACGCACGAGGTCGCCCGCTGCGAGTCGTCCGAGAATGTGGATCGCACCGACGCCAGCGCCGAGCACGGCGATCGCCTCTTCGAGCTTGGGGATCATGCCGCCGGTGACGACACCGTCGGCGATCGCACGGCGCGCGTCGCTCACGGTGAGGCGCGGCAGGCGCGACGCGGGGTCCTTCACGTCGGCGAGCACGCCGGGCGCAGAGGTGACGAGCAACAGCCGGTCGGCGCCGAGCGCGGCTGCGAGCTGGTTCGCGACGATGTCGGCGTTGATGTTGTAGACGCCGCCCTGCGCGTCGGCGCCGAGGCTCGCGAGCACCGGCACGTAGCCGGCGTCGGCGAGCGCGCCAAGGAGCGCGAGGTCGAAGCCGACGACGTCACCGACGAGGCCGAAGTCGATCGGGTCGGGGCCGCCGCCGGTCACGACGCGCGGCGGACGACGCTCGGCGCGAACGACACACGAACTCGCGCCGTGGAGGCCGACCGGCTTCACGCCTGCGGCGCAGAGCAGCGCGCAGAGGTCGACGTTCAGCTTGCCGGCGAGGACCATCTTCATCACGTCGAGCGTGGCCGCATCGGTGATGCGCCGGCCGGCGACCTGCCGCGTCTCGAGACCAAGTCGGCGCTCGAGCGCGGTCGCCTGCGGGCCGCCGCCGTGGACGATCACGACGCGCGCGCCGCCGTCGACCAGCGTACGCACGTCGGCAGCGAGCAGCGCCGCCTCGGGACCAGCGAGCACCTCGCCGCCGATCTTGACGACGACGCGCTCGCCGCTCACGCCGCCGCGCTCGCCGCTCACGCCGCCGCGCTCGCCGCTCACGCCGCCGCGCTCGCCGCTCACGGCCATGAGCCGACGTCTTCGAGACTGGCGCGCTCGTCGAGGCCGAGGACGAGGTTCATGTTCTGGATCGCCTGCCCTGCGCCGCCCTTGATGAGGTTGTCGATCGCGGCGTAGAGCGTCGCAGTGCGTCGCCCACCGACCTCGGCACCGACGGCTACGCCGACCTCGGCGTGGTTCGACCCGGCCACCGCGACCACCTCGGGCAGCCGCTGCTTCGGCCGGCGCACGAACGGCGCGTCGGCGTAGTACGCGTCGTAGAGCGCGGCAACACGCGCCTCGTCCCACTCGGCGGGCAGCTCCACAAAGCAGGTCGTGAAGATCCCGCGCGCGAGCGGCGCCGAGACCGGCACGAAGCGCAACTCCACGCCTGGCGCACCGCCGTCTGCGAGCGTCTGCACCACCTCGGGCGTGTGCTGGTGCTCGAGCGGCTTGTAGGTGCGAAGGTTCCCCGCGCGCACCGGATGGTGCGTGGTCACCGTCGGGATCGCGCCCGCGCCCGACGAGCCGGTGATACCCGTGACATGCACGACGCCGCCGAGCAGCCCGGCGCGAGCGAGCGGCAGCAGCGCCAATTCGATCGACGTGGCGAAGCAGCCGGGCGACGCGACGTTCTGCGCGGCGCGAATCTTCTCGCGGTTGAGCTCGGGGAGTCCGTAGACGAACGCGCCGGCGAGAAGCTCGGGGTGCGGGTGCGCGTTGCCGTAGTAACGCTCGTACACCGCAGCGTCGCGCAGTCGGAAGTCGCCCGACATGTCGACGACCTTCACGCCGAGCGCGAGCAGCTCCGGCACCTTGTCGGCGGTGACTTTGTGCGGCAGCGCGAGCAGCGCGACGTCGCAGCCGGCCGCCGCGTCCTTCGGCGCGAGCTTCTCGAAGCGGAGGTCGGTCTGCCCCTCGAGGCTCGGGTGCGCCGCACCGAGCGGCTCGCCGACGAAGTCGACCGACGCGACCCGCACCAACTCGACGTCAGGATGCAGGAGCAGCCGCCGGATGATCTCCGCGCCGCCGTAACCGCTGCCGCCGATCAGCGCGGCCCGCTTCGACTTGCCCATGGCGGCGGAGCTTACACCTGCCGCGCCGACCGACGTGCTGGACCTATTCCACGCGCAAGCCCACGCGAACAAACCGAGGCCGCGCTGCGAGAGTCTGACCACTTCGGTACGCTTCGAAATAGGGGCGCTACCGTGATCCAACGCGAGCGCGACCTGTACAAGGGGCGCGCTCCTCGCGCCGTCCCGACCTACCGGGTTCCCGCTGCGTGAGTGACATCCCAAGCTTGGCGTGTACGGACCTCATAGCGGGCACGGCGTCTTTTCCATCGTCCTGCCCGTGAGCCACCTGCCGCCCCGCACCCCGCGCGGCTCGCTCGCTATACTCGGCGCGTGAGTCCGCCCGACACGCTCCTCGCCGCGCTCGCTGCGCGCACGCTCGAGATGCACGCCCAGACCCGCGCGTGGGTCGAGGTGAACAGCTTCACCGAGAACATCGCGGGCGTGAACGCCGTCGGCGCGCTGCTCCGGCAGGCGTTCGACCTCCCCTCGCTCGCCACGCGCGTCGTCCCGAGTGAGCGCTTCGGCGAGCACCTCGTGTTCGCGACCGCTGCGGCCACGCGCGTCGGAGCCCGGCCGATCCTCCTTGTCGGCCACCACGACACGGTCTTCCCGCCCGGGCACTTCGAGGGATGGCGCGAGGAGGCGGGCCGCGCGATCGGCCCCGGCGTGCTCGACATGAAGGGCGGCCTCGCGATCATCCGCGCCGTGCTCGCCACGCTCGATGCCGCTGGCGCGCTCGCCGACTTGCCGATCATCGTCGTCAGCGTCGGCGACGAGGAGGTCGGGTCGCCCGACTCCGCGCCACACCTCCGCGCGCTCGCCAAGGACGCGACCTGCGCCCTCGTCTTCGAGTCAGGGCGCGTAGCCGACGCCATCGTCACGCGCCGTCGCGGCACCGGGGCGATCACCGCCGTAGCCGAGGGGCGCGCGGCCCACGCCGGCAACAACCACAAGGACGGCGCGAACGCGATCTGGGCGCTCACCCGCTTCATCGATCGCGCACAGCGGCTCACCGACTACACGCGCGGCATCACGGTGAACGTCGGCACCATCCGTGGCGGCACCAGCAAGAACACCGTGCCGGCGCGCGCCGAGTGCATGGCCGACCTTCGCTGCGAGTCGCTCGCTGACGGCGACACGCTCGTCGCCGTGCTCGCCGCCGCCGCCGCCGAGGCCGCCGCCGAGGTGCCCGGAACGAACATCACGCTCACCGGAGGCGTGAACCGCGCGCCGCTCGAGCGCACCGCCGCATCGGGCGCACTCTTCGACGAGGTGGCCGCCTGCCAGCGCGCCGCCGGGCTCGGCCACGCCGAGTCGCCGCTCGTCGGCGGTGGCAGCGACGCCAACACGATCGGCGCGCTCGGCGTGCCGTGCATCGATGGCCTCGGCCCGCGTGGCATGGGCTTTCACACGACGACCGAGTACGTCGAGCTCGCGAGCTTCGCGCCGAAAGCCGAGTCGCTGCTCCGCTTCCTCTGGGCCCGTCGCGGCGCCTAGCGCGACCGCTCGACGCGCGCCGAAGTTACTGCGGTACAGGCAGCGCGATGCCGAGCACCTTCACGAGGAACGACCACTTGTCCGCCACGTGGTCGATCAACTTCGACGTCGGCTTGCCGGCGCCGTGCCCCGCCTTCACGTCGACGCGAATCAGCACCGGCCGATCCCCCGTCTGCACCGCCTGCAGCGCCGCGGCGAACTTGAAGCTGTGCCCCGGCACCACGCGGTCGTCATGGTCGGCGGTGCTGATCAGCGTCGCGGGGTAGTGCGTGCCCTCCTTGACGTTGTGGTAGGGCGAGTACGCGACCAGCGCGCGGAACTGCTCAGCGTCGTCAGACGAGCCGTAGTCGTCGATCCAAGCCCAGCCGATGGTGAACTTGTGGAAGCGGAGCATGTCGAGCACGCCCACGTCGGGCAGCGCCGCGCCGTAGAGCTCCGGGCGCTGCGTGATGCACGCGCCGACGAGCAGCCCGCCGTTTGAGCCGCCGCCGATCGCGAGCTTCGGCGTGGTGGTGTAGCCGTTCGCGATCAGCCACTCCGCCGCCGCGATGAAGTCGTCGAACACGTTTTGCTTCTTCAGCATCGTGCCGGCCTTGTGCCACTCCTCGCCGTACTCGCCGCCGCCGCGCAGGTTGGCCACCGCGTAGACGCCGCCGAGCTCGAGCCAGACCGCGACCGCCGGGCTGAACGACGGCGTGAGCGGCACGTTGAACCCGCCGTAGCCGTAGAGATAGGTCGGGTTCGTGCCGTCGAGCACGAGCCCCTTCTTGCTGGTGACGAACATCGGCACCCGGGTGCCGTCCTTGCTCGCGTAGAAGACCTGCTTGGTCTCGTAGCCCGACGGATCGAACACCGTCTTCGGCTGGCGGTGTACGACCGCCGCGCCGGTCGCGAGGTCGTAGCGGTAGATCGTCGGCGGCGCGGTGTAGGCCGAGAACGCGAAGAACGTCTCCTTGTCAGTGCGCCGCCCGCCGAACCCGGTGGCGGTGCCGATGCCGGGCAGCTCCACGTCACGCACGTGCTTGCCGTCGAGCCCGAAGATCCTGACCGCGGTCCGCGCGTCCTTGAGGTAGTTCACGATCAGCTTGTTGCCGCCGAGCGCGGTCACGCCGTCGATGGTCTCGGCGGCCTGCGGGACGATCTCCTTCCAGTTCTTCCGGTCGGGCTTCGCGAGGTCGATCGCCATGATCCGTCCCCGCGGCGCGTCGAGATCGGTGCGGAAGTAGAAGACCGTGCCGTCGTTGCCGACGTACTCGTAGCCGTTGGCGAAGCCGGTGATCAGCTCGATCACGACGTTCTTCTTCGCCTTGAGGTCCTTGTAGAAGACTTGGTTCTTCGGATCGGTGCCAGCCCAGACGGTGATCACGAGGTAGCGGCCGTCCTCGGTGACGTTGGCGCCAAAGCCCCACTCCTTCTGATCCTTCCGCTCGTAGATCAGCGTGTCCTGCTCCTGCGTGTCACCGATTTTGTGGAAGTAGAGCTTCTGGAAGTAGTTCGTCTCCTCGAGCGCCCCGCCCTCCGTGGGCGCGGCGTAGCGGCTGTAGAAGAAGCCGGTGCTGTCCTTGGTCCAGGACGCGCCGGAGAACTTGATCCACTTCACCGAGTCGGCGAGGTCCTTGCCGGTCGCGACCTCGCGCACGCGCCACTCGTTCCAGTCCGAGCCGCTGGTCGCGAGTCCGTATGCGAGATGATTGCCGTCGTCGGAGACCTCGTAGCCAGCGAGCGCGACCGTGCCGTCGGTGGAGAGCGTGTTCGGATCGAGCAGCACGCGCGGCGCGGCGTCGAGCGCGTCGGCGACGTAGAGCACCGACTGGTTCTGCAGCCCGTCGTTCTTCTGAAAGAAGAAGCGCTTCCCCTCGCGGTGCGGCACGCCGTAGCGCTCGAAGTTCCACACCTCGGCGAGCCGAGCGCGGATGCGCTCACGCTCGGGGATCGTGCCGAGGAAGCCGAACGTCAGCTCGTTCTCGGCGGTGACCCACGCGGCGGTGTCGGCAGCGTCGGCATCCTCGAGCCAGCGATACGGATCGGCGACCTCGGTGCCGTGGTAGTTGTCGACCACGTCGGAGCGCGGCGCGGCCGGATAGGGGAACTCGGGCGCGGCGGGCGCGGTCGTCGCGGCCGTCGGTGCGGGCATGGCGAGGTCGGTCACGACAGGCGTGCGAGACGCGCCGCCGCAGGACGACGCGAGAAGGATTGCAGCGAAGACTGCGGGAAAGAGCGAAGCAGCGCGGTGCGTGGACATGAACGCGGATCTACCACGCCACCGCGCCGGACGTGGCCAGGACTAGTGCCCGGCGTGGTCGCCCTTGCCGCCGTGATCGCCGTGATCGCCGTGATCGCTGTGATCGCTGTGATCGCCGTGGCCGCCCTTGTCGCCGTGGTCCTCGTGCCCCTTGCCCACGCGCTCCATCGCCGCGTGGAAGGCGTCGTGCAGCGCCCCGAACTTGGCCTGGAACTCAGGCCGCGCCGCAACGCCGCAGGCACCCGCGAGCATCTCGACTGCCGCGACGACCTCCGTGCCGTTCTCAACCGCCGCCGCCTTGATGCGAAAGTCCGCGACCGCGTCGCAGGTCTTCTGCGTGCGCTCGTCGCCCTCGGCCGCATGCCAGAGCGGCGCGAGCAGCTCGTGGAACGCGTGCAGCGCCGGCGGCAGCTCGGGGTGATGATCGCCGTGCCCGCCGTGCCCGGCAGCCTCGGGCGCAGCCGCAGCAGTCGCAGGCGCGGCGTGCTGCTTCCCGCCGCACGCGGCGATGAGGAGGATGGAGGCAGCGAGGAACGTGGCGACGCTGGTCTTGGACATGGCGGCTAGCTATCACGGGCCGTGGCCCAACTCAACAGCGGCGGCGGTCAACTCGGTACCGACAGCGTGGCGCACCCGTGGCCGCGCCCGACTTGCCAGAGTGGCCGACGATAAGGCAACGATGAGGCAACAACGATGAGGCGTGGCGTAGGAAGCAGCCTCATCGTCCTGTCAGCACTTGGCGCCGTGGCGAGCGCCTACGTCGTGCTGCACACCGCATGGCTCTCCGCCACGCCAGCGTGGGCCACACACGCCCACGAACTCACGCTGCGCTTCGCCCTCGGCGGCGTGGGGCTGTTGTTCTCCGTGGCAGGCGTGGCCTGCACCAGCTGGCTCTGCAGGCGAGCTCGCTCGGACAGGACTCCGATCCCGCGACGCTAGCGCCGACGGGTTCGCGCGGGCACGGCGAGCTCGAACTCCTGTGCGAGATTCTTCCCTCGGTGGAAACCGCGGTCGTGGGCCGAGCCTCGGCGGGCCGAGCCTCGGTGATCAGCTCGACGCGGAGGTGTAGCGGGAGATCGCGCGCTGAAAGACGGCGCGCGCGGTGACGGCGAACGCGAGGCTGGCCGCGCCGGCGAAGAGGGCCGAGCGCGCCTCGAGCTTGCCGAGGATCGCCATCGCCGGGTAGGTGGTCATCAGGCCGAGCGGGATCACGAACGTGAAGAGCACGCGCCACGCGCCGCGGAATACCTGC
>SHYZ01000166.1 GCA_009692535.1 Myxococcales bacterium | reverse complement strand
CGAGAAGGCCGGTAAGCCGCGTGCGCGTGCGGCGCTCGTGATGGCCCACGCGCGGTCGACCGACGCGGCGGTGCGGGGCGCGGCCGCGGCGGCCGCAGTGTCGCTCGTGGGCAAGGGCGCGGCCGACGACGACGACGACGACGACGACGACTCCGGCGCTACGGGCGCTGCGGCACAGGGCGTCGTGCTCGCGGCGCTGACGGAGAGCGACGCGATCGTGCTCGGCTTCGTCACCGAGGCGATCGCCACACGCGCCGACCGTGGCCGCGTGCCGGCCTCGTGGCTCGGCGCACTGCGCGCCCGTGCGAGCGACGCTGCGCTCCCCGTCGACGTTCGCCTCGGGCTCATCGCCGCGCTCTGTCGCGCCAAGGACCGCTCGGCCGAGTCGGTGCTGCGCGCTGCGCACGCGGGCAGCGTGACGGCGGTCGCCGAGCGCGCACGCGAGTGCTGGCAGTCGCTCTCGGGCGAAGACCTCGGCCCACGCGCCGCCGGCCCGATGCCGTTGCCGCCGGTGACACCAGCGCCGACGCCGCAGCCGGTGCGGCTCGTCGTCGAGACCACGCGCGGTCGCGTCGCCATCGAACTTTCGCCCTACTTCGCGCCATGGAGCGCTGCCGTGTTGACCGCGGTCGCGAGGAGCGGCGCCTACGACGGCACGTCGTGGCATCGCGTCGTGGCCGACTTCGTGGTGCAGGGCGGCGACCCGACCGGCACCGGCATGGGCGGCCCCGGCTACCTCGTCCCCGCCGAGCCGAGCGCGCAACGCTACCTCCGCGGCACCGTCGGGATCGCTGACTCGGGCCCCGACACCGGCGGCTCGCAGTTCTTCGTCATGCACTCGGCGGCGCCACACCTCGAAGGGCGCTACACGATCGTCGGCCAGGTCGTGAAGGGCCTCGAGGTGATCGACCTGCTGCTCCCGGGCGACCGGATCGTCAGCGTGACCGTCGAGTGAGGTCGATCCTCGTCGTCGCCGGGCTCGATCCATCGGGCGGCGCTGGCTTTCTCGCCGATGCGCGCGTCATCGCGGATCACGGCATGCGCGCCGTCGGCGTCGTCACCGCGCTCACCGTGCAGGACACCTCCGGCGTACGCGCGTCGCACCCGTCGCCGCTCGAGGTCGTGGGCGATCAACTCCGCGCGCTCCTCGGTGATGTCGAGGTCGACGCGGTCAAGCTCGGCATGCTTGGGGACGCGCGTCTCGCCGACGTCGTCGCTGACGCGCTCGCGCTGACCCGCGCGCCGCTGGTGTGGGACCCGGTGCTCTTGCCGTCGCGGGGCGGCGTGCCGCTGCTCACCGGCGACGTCGCCCACGCGGCGACCAGACTCCTGCGTGAGGCGCGCGTGGTCACGCCGAACCTCGCCGAGGCGGCGACGCTCGCCGGGCTCGACGCCGTCTGCGACCTTCCCGCGATGCACCGAGCCGCGCAGGCGCTGCTCGCACGAGGCGCGAAGGCGGTGCTCGTCAAGGGCGGGCACCTGACCGGCGCTCCGGTCGACCTCCTCGTCGACAGCGCCAGCGACAGCGACAGCGACAGCACGCGCGCGCCGCTCGAGCTGACCGGCGAGCGCGTCGACGCCGGCCCGCTCCACGGCACCGGCTGCGTGCTCGCGACCGCGCTCGCCTGCGGACTCGCCGCCGGCCTCTCGCTGCCCGACGCCGTGCGCGCTGCCCGCGCCTATCTCTCCGCTCGCCTGCGCGCCCCGCTCGCCGTCGGACGCGGCGCACGAGTCCTCGTGTGACCCTGCGCGTCTTCGTCACGGGCGGCACCGGCTTCGTCGGACGCGCGGTCGCGTCGGCCCTCCGCGCACGCGGCGACGAGGTGGTCGCGCTCTCGCGTCGCCCCGGCGCCGACGTCACCGGCGACCCGATGGTGGCCGGACCGTGGATGGATGCGCTCCGCGGCTGCGACGCCGTGCTGCACCTTGCCGGTGAGTCGATCGCCAGCGGCCGCCTCGGCGCGGCGCACCGTCGTCGCGTCCTCGACTCGCGCGTGCTCGGCACCCGGCACGTCGTCGCCGCGATTGCCGCCGCCCCCGTCGGGCAGCGCCCGCGAGTCCTCGTTTCGGCGAGCGGCGTCGATCGCTATGCGTTCGACGAGTCCGACCGTGCTCACGACGAGCACGTGCCGCCCGGCGACTCATTCCTCGCCGACGTCTGCGTCGCGTGGGAGCACGAGGCCGAGGCGGCACGGTCGGCCGACGCGCGCGTGATCTGTTTGCGCCTGGGTCTCGTTCTCGGCACCAACGGCGGCGCGTGGCCCCGCATCGTCGCGCCATTTCGCTTCGGTCTCGGCGGGCCGCTCGGCTCCGGACGCCAGTGGTTCTCCTGGGTACACGAGCACGACGCTGTCGCCGCCTGTCTCCACGCGCTTGATCACGCGCCGCTCGACGGCCCCGTCAATCTCGTCGCGCCCGAGTGCGTACGAAGCGCCCAGCTCGCCAGCGTGCTCGGCCGCACGCTCTCCCGTCCCGCGCGGTTCGCCCTCCCTGCGCCGCTCGTCCGCCTCGCGGTCGGTGGGCTCGCGCCGTACGTTCTCGGCGGGCGGCGCGTCGTCCCCGCCGCACTCCTGCGGACCGGCTTCACGTTCCGCTTCGGCACGCTCGAGCGCGCACTCCCCGCGCTCCTCCTTCGCCCCGCGGCGCAGGGCTAGTCGGCGCGGTTGCGCCCGGGCGGGCTCAGCTCGTACTTCTGCACCAGGCGGATCAGGTTCCGCCGCGAAATCGCGAGGTCGGTCGCTGCGCGCGTCTTGTTCCACGACGTGCGTCGGAGCGCGTCGAGGATCATCTTCCGCTCGAGCTGCTCGACCGCAGCGGGCAGTCCGCGCGCCGCCGCGCTCTCGCCGGAGCCATCGACCTCAGCCGCACGCCCGATGCGCGGTGAGATCAGCTCCTCGCCGATCACGCGCGCGTCGCCCGCGAGCACCACCAGCCGCTCGATCTCGTTCTCGAGCTCACGCACGTTGCCGGGCCAGCGGTAGCGGAGCAGCCGGTCGAGGCACGCCGGTGCGAGTCGCTTCATCCGACCGCGCGCATGCTTGCGGAGAAAGTGCGCGACCAGCGGCGCCATGTCCTCGGGGCGCTCGCGCAGCGGCGGCACCGTGAGGTGGATGATGTTCACGCGGTAGTAGAGGTCTTCACGAAACTCACCGCGCGCCACCATCCCCGCGAGGTCGCGGTTCGTCGCCGCGAGAATCCGCACGTCGACCTGCCGCGGCTGCGTGTCTCCGACCGGCATGAACGTCCCGTCTTGCAGCACGCGCAGCAGCTTCACCTGCAGCGCCGCCGACATGTCGCCGATCTCGTCGAGGAAGAACGTCCCTCCGTCGGCGACCGCGAACAGCCCCGGCTTGTCGGAGACCGCGCCGGTGAACGAGCCGCGTCGATGCCCGAAGAGCTCGCTGTCGAGCAGGTTGTCGTTGAACGCGGAGCAGTTCTGCACAAGGAAGCGCCGCCCGCGTCGCGGTGAGGCTTGGTGGATCGCCTTGGCGACCAGCTCCTTGCCGGTGCCGTTCTCGCCCGCGATGAGCACCGTCGCGTCGGAGTTCGCGACCTTGGCGAGCACGCGATAGACCGCCTGCATCGCAGGCGATGAACCGACGAGCCCCTCAGGACCCCGTTCCAGCGCGTGCTCCGGCACTCGGTCGGTCGGTGCCTCCTGCTCGGCGAGGAAAATCGCGATCTCGTCGGCCGCCGCCGCGAGCAGCGCGGTGAGCCACGCGCGCTCGGTCGGTGCGAGCGCTGCGCCCGCGCCTCGCGTTATCAGCAGCCCGCACGGTCGTCCTCCGACGACGATCGGCGCGTGCGGTGCGGACGCGTCGTCGGCGCGGGTCTCGAGTGGAACCAGGTCGAGCTCCAGCGCGAAACGCTGCCCGATCAGTGAGCGAATCCGCCGCACCGCGTGCAACGCGAACAGCTCTTCGCGTGTGGAGACGGCCAGCATCCCAGCAGTGTGACGGGATGGCACAGTCCGCACAAGGCGACTGCCCGCCGACTGCCCGCCGACTGCCCGCCGCCGCCCCGCCGACTGCCCGACTACGGCCCGTCCACCGCCACCAGCAGCGCTGCGCGATTTTCCTGCCACGCCGCCTCGGGCGACAGCGGCGGAATCTCGAGCGTAATCACCTCCCGCCCGAGGTCCTTCCCGTGATAGCTGCCGAACGAGCCCGGCGTCGCGTAGCCGATGTCGTCGGTGGCGCCGTACCCGTTGGCCCGCGCCATCCGTTCCGCCAGCGCCGCCCCCGCGCCATCCCAGTTCACCGTGCGAAACGGCGAGTGGAGCGCGATCAGGCGCGTGGCGTGCGCGGCGTGGATCAACCCAGCGAGCGTGCGCGTCTCCGGCTCCGAGAGCGGGTGCTCGCCGGGCGCGTAGCCGGGCGGGTGCTCGCGCGTAAAGTTTCGCGCCGGCCAATTGCGGTTCAGGTCGACGCCGCGCGCGTTGTCCTTGGTCCCGGCGATCAGGCCGTCCGGGTTCACCACCGGCACCAGCCAGACGGTGCGTGCGAGTGGTTCTGCACGCGCGGCCAGCTCGTCGGCGAGGCGCAGCAGGCAGCACGCGCCGAGCGGCTCGTCGCCATGGATCGCGCCGAAGAACACCGCCGTGGGTGCCGCGCCTCCTGCGAAGCGTCGCCCGACGATCGCGCGTCCGAGCTGCGACCGCCCAAGCTCGTCCCATTCGGCGGCCGCGAGGGCCAGGAGCAGCTCGGCGGGCGACCTCGACATCGCGCCAGTCTATCGCGCCAGTCGGCCGCGCCAGTCGGCCGCGCCAGTCGGCCGCGCCCGAAAAGCCGAACGCCCCCGGCGCGTCACCGGAGGCGTCCTTGCCGTACCCGAGCAGTTCCCAAACGACAGAGCCGAGCGATTAGGTTGGTTAGGCTAACGACCGAGAGACGCAGGAAAAAGAAATCGAGGCGAGGTCTGTGCCCCCCCGGCGAGCAACCATCGGGCCAACGGTCAGAACTACCGCGCGGCGCCGCGCAAGAGGTTGTAACGAGCAGGGCCGCATGCTACGGAGGCATCACCTTGCGCATCCGGGGAAGGAGCCGACCTGACACGCTTGTCGCGGCTCACCCGTGGCGCCCCAACTTATTGCGGGAACATGTCCAAAGAAAATCTGTTGGTCGTCAATGCCGACGGCCCCGAGACCCGTGTTGCACGGCTCTCCGGCGGCACGCTCGCTGAAATCTACATCGAGCGCAGGCGCGAGCGCGGGCTCGTCGGCAACATCTACAAGGGGCGGGTCGCCAAGGTCCTCCCCGGGATGCAGTGCGCCTTCATCGACCTCGGCGTCGAGAAGGGCGCCTTCCTCCACGTCGCTGACGTGCGCGGCGGCGGCGACTTCAAGGCGTTCGACTCGGACTCCGACTCCGACGACAACGACTCGCCCAAGCGCGCGTCGAAGCAGCACCAAAAGATCGAGCAGCTGCTGAAAGAGGGCAACGAGATCGTCGTGCAGGTCACCAAGGACCCGATGGGGACCAAGGGGGCGCGCGTGACGACGTATGTGTCGCTCGCCGGGCGGCACCTCGTGTTCATGCCGACGGTCGACCACCTCGGCGTGTCGCGTCGCATCGGCACCGACAAAGAGCGCAAGCGGCTGCGCGATCTGCTCGAGGCGAACCGGCCGGCGGGCGCGGGCTTCATCGCGCGCACCGTCGCTGAGGGCGCGGCCGAGCAGGAGCTCAAGGACGACATCGATTTTCTCACGCGGCTCTGGCGCGAAATCCTGCGCAAAATGGAAAAGGCCAAGCCGGCGTCGCTGGTCTACGCCGATCTCGATCTGCTGCTGCGCCTCGTGCGCGACGAGCTGACCGAGGACGTCGCGCGGATCATCATCGACTCGAAGAGCGAGCTCGAGCGGGTACAAAAGTTCGTGGCTGCGTTCATGCCGCAGTTCCAGGGGCGGCTCCAGCACTACGAGGGGATCGATCCGATCTTCGACGCGCACGGGATCGAGGCGGACCTCGCCGGCGCGACCGATCGCAAGGTCTGGCTCAAGTCGGGCGGCTACCTGATCGTCGAGCAGGGCGAGGCGCTGACGGCGATCGACGTCAACACCGGTCGTTTCGTCGGCAAGAAGGATCAGGAAGAGACGATCACGAAGAACAACCTCGAGGCGTGCAAGGAGGTTGCGGCGCAGCTCCGCCTGCGAAATATCGGCGGGATCATCGTCGTGGACTTCATCGACATGGACAAGGAGTCCAACCGCGACAAGGTCTGGAAGGCGTTCAACGAGGCGCTCAAAGAGGACCGCACTCGCGCGAACGTGACCAAGATCAGCGAGCTCGGTCTCGTCGAGATGACGCGCAAGCGGACGCGCGAGTCGCTCTCGCGGCTGCTCACCGAGCCGTGCGACGCGTGCGAGGGGAAGGGCTACAACAAGTCGCGCATCACGGTGGCGTACGAGATCCTGCGCAAGCTGCGCCGCGTCGGCAACACGGTGCAGGACGAGACCGTGGTCGTCTGGTGTCACCCCGAGGTGGCGACGGTGCTCGACAAGACCGACCGCGCGTTCGTCGACGACATCGAGAAGCGGCTGCAGAAGCGGATCGAGATTCGCGGGCGCGCCGGGTTGCACGTGGAGAAGTTCGAGATTCAGGGGCAGCAGGGGACGGGGCCGGGGAAGGGGTCGGCGTCTGCTGCGACGGCGAGCGACTTGGCGAAGGCGCCGGTGAAGGAGTCGGGGGCGTCCGCAGGCGGAGGCGCAGGTGCAGCAAAGGGCGAGCGTCGGCGCGGCCGCAGGGGTGGGGGGCGCGACAAGAAGGGAACGTCGGGTGGCGCGAGCGCGGAAGGCAGCAAGGGCGAAGAGTAGGCGTCCCGAGCCGCTCGGTTGGCGGCTCGTCGCCTCGGCGTTCGAGACGCTCTTCGCTGCGCTCGGACTCACCGAGAAGCTGCGGGCGCCGCGTCGGAAGCGCAGTGCGCGCCTGAGCCAGAAGAAGAGCCGGCACTTTGCGGCGTACGCGCGGCTTGGCCTCGCTGACCGTGCGGCGCCCGAGGCCGTGAAGGCGGCGTACCGTGTGCTGATGCTGGCGCACCATCCTGATCGGCATGCGCAGTCGGCACCCGACGTGCGCGCGGCGTCCGACGTTGTGGCGCGCGAGCTGACCGCGGCCTACGCGGCGCTCACCAAGAAGCGCGTCGCCGCCCGGCGGAGGCGTGCGCCGTGATGCGGCGGCTCGTCGTGACGCAGAGGCGTGCGCCGTGATGCGGCGGCTCGTCGTGACGCAGAGGCGTGCGCCGTGATGCGGCGGCTCGTCGTGACGCAGAGGCGTGCGCCGTGATCCCCTGGCGGCGACTCGGCGAGGGCCGCGCCGACGGCAGCGGCACGCTCGTGCTCGCCGAGCGCGACGGCGAATATTCGATCTGCGTCGGCGGACAGGAGCTCATGTCGAGTCGCGCCCACGGCTCCGAGGAGGCGATGGCTCAGCTCACGCTCGCCGCCGCTGCGCCGCGCGACGGCATGCGCATCCTCGTCGCTGGCCTCGGCATGGGGTTCACGCTGCGCGCCACGCTCGACGCTGCGCGGCCGGATGCGGCGGTCGTGGTCGCCGAGCTCGTGCCCGCGGTGGTCGAGTGGAACCGCGGCCCGCTCGCCGAGCTCGCCGCACGCCCGCTTGCCGACCCGCGCGTCACCGTCGAGACCGTCGAGGTCGGCCGGCTGCTTCGGAGCACGCGCACGCGCTTTGACGCGATCCTCTTCGACATCGACAACGGTCCCGCCGCGCTCACGCGCCCCGCGAATCAGCTCCTCTACGGAGTGCAGGGCCTCGGCCTCGTCAGGGGCGCGCTGCGCACCGGCGGCGCATTCTCCGTCTGGTCGGCCTCGGCCTCGCCGGAGTTTGAGCGCACCCTCGCGCGCGCGGGATTTTCCGACGTCGCCGCCCATCGTGCAGCCGCCCGCGGCGCTGCCGGCGGTCCCGCGCACACGATCTTCCTCGCGCTGGCGCGATGACGTGACCCGGTCGTCGATAGGGGCTGGCCGGCGCGAGCTCGAGCCGCTGCGACGCGGCGCCAAGGACGCGCTCCTCGTGCTCGGGCGCGGCTTCCTTGCGCACCCGAAGAACGACGCACTCCGCGCCGCGCTCGGAAGCGGCGCGCTCTCATCGACGGATTACTTCGGCCAGCTCATGCGGCTCGGGTACCGGCTCCTCTTCTTGCTCATCGTCGAGGAGCGCCGGCTGCTCCACCCCCGCGACGCGGACCACGCGGCGATGGCGCGCTATGCGGCGGGTTACAGCCTGGCCCGGCTGTGCGATCGCGTGATGCACGGCGCCGCCAATGCGACCGCGGCTGCG
>SHYZ01000165.1 GCA_009692535.1 Myxococcales bacterium | reverse complement strand
GCGGTGACGAGCGGTCGTACCGTCGCAGAGCCTCGGGTCCACGCGGCGAGCGGCGCGGGCGGGAGCGCGAGGTCACCGCCGGAGGTGAGCGTTCCGGCGTCGAGACCGGCGATCCGCTCCAGCTCCGCCAGCTCTCCGGCGCGCGCCAGCCGCGCGTGCCATCGTCCGCTCTCCTCGACGACGGCCGTGGGATCGGTGCAGCGCCCCGGGCGGCGCCCCGTCGCCACCGCGTAGTCGGCGAGCTGGCCGAGCGTGTCCCGAATCGAACGGTCCGAGCCACCAGCCAGGGCCGCAGCATGTCGGGACGCGAAGCGGACGATCGCCGGTCGCGCGGGATCGCGCGCGTCGCCGTCGCGCAGGGTGACCCAGCTTCCCTTCATCACGCGATACCAGCGGGCGTTGGCGCGGACCGCCGTCGGGATGTCCTCCGGCGCGAACCAGACCGGCGGCGGCAGAAACAGCAGCGTGGTCGGCACCTGCGGCCCGGCGCGCAGCACGAGCAGCCGTTGGGCGGCGAGCGCCGACGCGCGGCGGGGCGGCGACAGGTCGAGGAGTCGCTGCCAGACGCCGTTGAATCGGGACGACTCCCCCTCCGCGCGGACGATCCGATCCGAGGCGGCGTCCGCCCACGACGTGATCGCTTCGTCGAGAAGCTGTCGCAGGCGCCGCCCGGCGACGACGTCGCCGAGCATTCGCTCGCCGGCCCGCGCGCACCGCCCGCCGCGTTCGACCAGGGCCAGGGCGAAGATCAAGGCGCCGGGCGCCGTCGCGGCGAGCTGCGCGAGGCGGCCCGTCGGGTCGCGCACGAGGTACTGATAGACGCGGAAACGAAGGTGCGGCAAGAAGCGCAGCGCGATCTCGCGCGGCGCCGGGACGCAGCGGTCGGCGGCCGCGATCGCCAGCTCGCGGACGCGGCCGTACACCCGCCGCATCGTGGCCCGCGCCGCTTCCACCTCGGCGGCCGGCCGCCGAACGCGCTCGGCCCGACGCGGCCTCTCCATCGGGAATAGAGCGCCGTGCATCTGACGCGTCACCTCGGCGAAGGCGTCGCGAGATCGGCGGAGCGACAGGCCGCGGACCATCGACCACTGCGATGTCTCGTCGTCGCCCGCGACGAGTTCCGCGCCCGCATCGACCCGAAGCTCGAAGCCGTAGCGCTGCTCGCGGTCCTCGTCGATCACCTGCACGGCGACGCTCGCCTCGTGGAGCTGCCACGCCAGCGTGGAGCGATGGTGGTCCCCGAAGCGCGCGAAGCCGGATTCGCGCTGCTCACAGAGTTCCGGCAGGGCGATCACGCGACCCGTCCTTGTCCGGTCGCGCGACGAGGTCGGGCAGCGCCCGGCCGCCGGCACCACCCGGCACCGCCGACGACCTCGCCCTCACCTTCGAAGCTCATTCTCGACACCGCCTTTACGCTTCCCCGCTCCACCAGTTCCTCGACGAGCCCGAAACGTCGCAAGGCTACTACCGTTTCGCGTAGCGGAGCACGCGCTTCGTCGCGTCGGGATCGAGCGCCACGAGGCCGGCGGGCGTCATCCTGAGCCCCGCCACCGCGACCGGCGCGAACCGGTTTTTGACAGCGCGCAGGACGCGCAGTCCGTGATCGGATTCGCGCACCTCGTCGTCGCCCAGGTAGTGTGCCAGCGGATCGAAGTGCAGGACGGTGTCGACGAGGGGCGAGATCCGCTCGACGTGCCGGGTCCGGTGGGCGAGCACCAGCATGGCCACGCCTTCCTGCTTGCCGAACGAACAGAGCCAGTTGGTGGCGGTCCGGGCCTGCTCGCGCGTACCGATGTCGTCGTCGATGTCGGGGACGTAAAGGCAGCTTCGCGCACAGGCCGGCGTACTCGACGTCGAGGTGGGCCGCGCAGAACGCCGCGGTGCGGGAGAGGAGATCGGCCGCGAGCGCGTCGAGCGCGGACTTGGGATCGGGGGCAGGACGCTTGGCCATTACGGGCGGCAGACTACCGCTGTTCGGCGCGAGGTTCCACGTTGGCGCGGAGTGGCGGCGTCGGGCTGCCCGACGTAGCGCGGCTCACCGCGCCCGGTGCAATTCGGGGAACATCGAGCGATGCCGGGCGATCATCGTCGACGCGATCTCACGGAAGTCGGAACGAACCTGCTCGTCATCTGGAAGAGCACCAGCCGCTGTAGTGAGTAGCCCCTCCCGCGAGCCCTCGTCCCGACATAGCGCGAGGTTCCAGCACACCATCCCCATCGTCATCGCGCGGTTGAGCGCCGCCTCGTCGTCGCCCGCCGCGTCGATGAGCGGCTGGGCGAAGTCCACCATCTGCTGCGCCGGCCCACGTCCGCGTCGCTCCTCTTTGAAGTGGCGCGTTGGGCCGTCGAGCATCCTCTCGGTGACGCCCTCGCTGACGACAAAGGACTCGCCGTCGCGCCGGAGGAGGCGCGCTCCAATGGGCAGAGCTGGCGGTGCGGCGGTCTGATCCTTGGGGAGGCAGCACTTCTTGTACTTGACGCCGGAGCCGCAGGGGCATGGCGCGTTCTTGCTTGGCGTGGGCATCGTCGGCGGCATATTAGGCGACTCGCCGGGCACCACGATCATCGATCTGTTCGGTTGCGTGCGATCCGACGCGTGGACGTCACCGCTCTCGCGCGGGCTTCGTCGCGGTCGCGGATCATTCGGTCAGCGAGATAGACTCGCCCGATGACGCCACGAGCGCCTTCGCCCAAGGTCGCCGCCTTCCGCGCGCTGCACGAGTCGGGGTGCTTCGCGTTGCCGAACCCGTGGGACGTGGGCTCGGCGGTCCTCCTCCAACACCTCGGGTTCAAATCGCTCGCCACCACGTCGGCGGGGATGGCGTTCTCGCGCGGGCTTCCCGACAGCGCGCGCGCCGTCACCCGCGACGCGATGCTCGCCCACATCACCGAGATGGTCGCGGCCACCCCCCTGCCCACCAACGCCGACTTCCAAGCCGGCTACGCGGACGATCCCGAAGGCGTCGCGGCGAACGTGGCGCTGTGCGTTGGCGCCGGGGTCGCCGGCCTTTCGATCGAGGATCTGCGATGGCCGTCGCCGCTCGGTCAGCCCGCCTCACCACGCGGGCGGCCGACGCGGGGGTAGGCGAGCGCATACAGGCGGGCGAACTCGGAGTCCTGCTCGGTGACGTACGGGTAGTCCTCGCGGATCTCCTCGGGCGAGGCGCCGCGCAGGAGCATCCCGCCGACGTGGCGCACGGCGAGGCGGCTCTTCGGGAACACGGGCTCGCCGCCGAGGATCTCGTCGCTGGTGACGAGCTTGCGCTTCCACGTCGCAAACTGCGCCAGCCGCTCCTCGATCTCCTTCCGCAGCGGCGCCAGCCTGATCTCGGCGACGGTGCCGATCTCGACGGTCGACTTCTTCGCCGCCAGCGCGTCTGCGATGAGCTGGTAGATCCGCCGCCGATCCTGTGTGCCGAGGTGCAGCCCGAGCAGGGACAGCGCGCGGAAGTACACGACGGCCGCGAAGCCGAAGCGGGGCGGGCTGGCCGAGCCGAAGATCCCGTGCTCGACGTCCTTGCGGACTGCACGCTCATCGAGGCCGGTGAAGGCGGCCACCTCGGCTGTTGTGAGGACGTCGGTCATAAAGTGTTCCCTCGTTGGGGAGGAATATACGATGAGGCGGCGTCCCGGGCAAGGCCGTCGCGAGCGGTCGGATGGAGGACAGCAGATCGGAGTCGATCGCGGACGGCTGCGGAGGCACCGATGACGAGCCGCCGCGTGTCCAGTGACAGCTCATCGAACGCCCACCGACGGGACCGAGGTAGGCGTGGCAAAATCTCCAGCGCCGCCACCGACGGGACCGTGGCAAAACGGGCAGGACTTCTAACGCCCGGCGACCGATCGGATCAGAAAACGGCCGGGAGACGGGACTATGGAAAGTCTCGGCAGGTCGGCAGGTCCGATCAATTCCCATCGCGACCGGCGCCCAAAACTACGAAAACTCTTTGCCACGCCTTTGCCACGCGGGTACGGATTCGGGTGGGTCTGAACGGGTCTAAACGGATGAGGACGGAGGGGCGGAAGTGAGCGGAAGTAGCGGCCGATCTTGAGGAAAACGATGCAAGGTCGCGTCGTGACTCAGTTTCTCAAGATCGGCTCCGAGCGGGTTCGAATCCCGGTTCCCGCTCAAAAGCACGAAGCCAGATGTCCGCGAGACATCTGGCTTTTTTGCCTCTTGAGGCACCCCCAAAAACGACTGGACCAAAACTGGACCAAAGCACGGCGACCCGGCCCGGTGAGGATTCAGCCGGTGTCGGCGATGCCGGCGCTCTCGATCCGGTAGCCGCCGCTCTCCAGCAGGCCGAAGCGGCGTGGATCGGCGCCCGCGATGAACGCGGCCTGCGCCGCCGCCTGCTCGACCTCCTGCGCCTGCTGGACGAGGACGATCCCGGGCGCCAGTAGAAGGGCCGCGAGCCACCCTACTCGCGCGTCACCTGTTCCAACGCCGCCACTTCTCGCGCCGCAACCTTCACCCGCTTCGCCAGCCGGCGCGGCTTCACCAGCGAGCGCAGGTAGCTCTCGGTGGTCGACGCGCCCGCCGCCCGATCGCTCACGAGCTGGTGCAGCACCGCCTTCACCGGCCGGTCGACCAGCGGCGTCTTGCCGTTCTCCCATCGCGATAGTGTCTCGGCTCGCACATCGAGCAGCGCCGCGAGATCCTTCGCCGGCAACCCGAGCGCCTTGCGCATGAACAGCACCGCGGGCGCGTCGAACACACCAGCGTCGGCGAGTGACCGCGCGACCGCGAGATCGAATCGTGCTAAATCGGCCAGCGTGAAATACTCCTCGCCGCAGTTCGCGCACCGCCTCGCCGGCAGCACCGTCGAGAACAGGCGGCCCGTCACCTCGCGCACGCGCTCGACTTTCGCATCCACCAGACGATCGCTTTCGCACCTGATGCAGTTCCGCAGCTTGGGTGTGCTCACCCGATCGGCGTGAGGTGGATCTCGCCGGTCTTCCACCGCAGGTCGAGATCGAAGCGTCGGAGGAAGCTCAGGCCGAGCAGTCCGTCGATGCCGAAGCCGTCGGGGAAGTCGTGGGCGGCGACCCGGAAGTCGGGGAGGGTGTAGCCGAGCGCCTCGAAGCTACGCACGCGGATGAAGTAGCCGACCTCGCGACCGATGATCGAGCTGACCGACGAGAACGCGTCGCCGTCGCGTGCGCTGTAGCCGAGCTTGTCGAGCACCTCCGGCGCGATGATCGTCTCCTCGGCGCCGGTGTCGAGCACCAGCTCGACCCGCCGCGGCCCGAGCGGCCCGACGACGCGCCCCGTGACGACGATCAGCGGCGCGTCGCGATCGAACGCGGTGACGATCACCTGACGCTGAACAGCCCGACGAACCCGGGCGGGACGCGGATCGGCCCGGTGAACTTGAGCGCCCGCTCCTCGCCGATCGCCGCCTTGGGCTCCAGCGCGAGCGCCTCGCGCCTCGTCGGAGCGTGCGAGATGACTCGACCGGCACAGGCGCCGTGGGTTCTCTCGTCGATCACCAGATCGTCGAGGACGACGTACTCCCCGGGGTAGGCAACCTTGATCTCGTCCCATGTCATGCGCGCCGTGGGCACCATCTGGTGGACCTCCATTCGATCAGTCTACCGACGGTGGAGCGTGCGGCAAGTTTTCGACGAAGGCACAGCGAGCTGTCCAACTTGCGTCTGGTCGCTTGCGGGCGGCCGACGTGCTGGTGTTCGAGCAGGCGCACGGCGCGATCGCCGCCGGCACCATCGTCCTCGTGCGCACGGGCTGGGTCGAGCGCTACGCCGACCCGAAGCGCTACTACGGCACCGAGACACTCGACGACGACAGCGACCTGCACTTTTCGGGCATCGGCGCGGATGCGGCGCGCTTGTTTGTGCAGCGCAGCATCGCGGCCGTCGGGATCGACGAGCCGAGCATCGACCACGGCCCCTCGAAGGACTTCCCGTCGCATCAAGTTCTGCTCGGCGCGGACGTGCCGCAGTTCGAGAACGTGGCCTCGCTGGAGGAGCTGCCGGCAACGGGCGCGCTGGTCATCGCGCTGCCGATGAAGATCGGGCGCGGCACAGGTGCGCCGCTGAGGATCGTCGCGGTGTTGCCGTCGTCGAGTCGGTAGCGTTCAGGTCGCAGTGGCCGGCGGGATCTCCTCGAACCTCACCGTGCGATCGATCGCGACGCGCAGGACGGGGTTGATCGTGTCTGGCACGCCCTTCATCGAGTCGAGGGCGAGGCGAACGACCTCGCCCCGGTAGCTCGACGGCGCACACGCCGCTGTGCGGCGCCCCGGGGTATGCTCTCGGCATGAGCCTCGACGTCACAGAGTGGTCCGACTTCGTCTGACCGTGGTGCTACCTCGCCGAGTCCGGTCTGGACTCACTGGTCGATGAGTTCGGCGCCCGCATCACCTACCGCGCCTTCGAGCTGCGCCCCGCGGGCAGCCCCCCAATGGACGCCCGGAAGCGGGAGATGATCGCGGCGCACTTCCCGGCGCTCCGCGAGCGGGCGGCGCAGCTCGGGCTGCCGATGGCCGAGCGCCACCCGCCCCTCGGCGTCGACACGCGCGCCGCCCACGAAGCCGCGAAGCTGGTCGCACGCGAAGCGCCCGCGCGTGCGCGAGAGTTCCAGCGCGCCGCCTTCCGAACCCACTGGCTCGATGGTGGAGACCTCGCGGACCGGGCGACGCTCGACCGGCTGGTCGAGGCGGTCGGCGTCGATCCTGCCCTGCTCGACGGAGAGCGCGACCGACTGCGCGCCGCGGTGCTCGCCGACGAGAACGAGGCGCGCGAACGCGGTGTGCGCGCCGTGCCGCAGCTCTTCCTCGACGGCGAGGCGCTGCCACCGGGGATGCCGACGATCGAAGCGCTGCGCGGGGTGGCAACGCAGGTGCTCGCGCGCGGAGGGGAGCAGCGGCGCTAGAGCAGCGAGCCAGCTTTCGGCGGCTCCTGCGCGTTGATTTCGTGCAGGCGATCTTGGAGGTCGCCGCGCGCTCGCTGGTCATCGCCCACCGCCCCCAGCCCGGCGCGAAGCCACGGCCGCGCCTCCTCCGCGTCGCGCGGGATGCCCGGTGCCTTGGGGTACACGTTCGCGTGCGCGTCGGCGAGCGCGATGTAGCCCCACGGGTCGCGCGGCCACCGCTCGACGCACTCGCGCAGCGTGGCGAGCGCCTCGTCGGGGCGGCCGAGCGCGAACAGGCTCGTGGCGAGCGCGCGTCGCCAGTTCACCTGCTCACCGTCCTTCTCGTCGGCGAACTGCGCGATCCACTCCGCGCAGAGCTGGCGCCGCCGATCGGCGTGGCGGGTGTCCCGCGAGGCCAGCGCGTCGAGCAGTTCGTCGAAGTCCTGCAACCAGTTGCCGAGGTACTGGAGGCCGGTGAACACCTCCTTCGCCTCCGCGAGCGTGCGCACCGGCGGCGTGAAGCGCGCCCGCGCGACCTCCCACAGCCTCCACCACACCTCGATCGCCTCGGGCAGTCGGCGCTGCTCGACGAGCTGGTAGCCCTCCTGCATCCAGTCATCGAGCGTCTCGACCGAGGCCCGTTCGGGCAGCAGGCGCCGCCACAGTTCGCACGCCCCGAGCCGCGCGAACAGCCCGTCTTCGCCGCTGCCCGTGAACGAGTCGCAGTCGATCCACCCGTCGGCGACCGCCCACGCCGAACAGCCCCTCGCCGCCGGTCCGAGAAGGTCGCGGTCCACGTCGACGCCGAGCGCCGCGAGGCGCGCGCGGATCTCCCTCGGTGCTCATCGCGCGCACCTTGTCCGTGGTCCAGCCGCGGCGGTGGCGCTCGACGGCTCGGCGCAGCGGGCGGTGGTCGAAGCCGACCTCGCCCTGGCGTACCTTGGCGACGGCGTAGGGGCTTAGGCCGAGATCGCGCCACCGGCGATCGTCGCCTTGGCTCTCGATGATCTCGGCGATAAGGACCGGCGTGTAGCTGCACCCGGCCGGCGCGGGTCGCGGAGGAGGCGGCGCGGTCGGGCGCTCGGTGGCGCGCTGCTCGTCGCGGGCGAGGCAGCACTTCTTGTACTTCTGGCCGCTGCCGCACGGGCAGGGCGCGTTGCGGGAGGGCATGGCTAGGGAGAGTAGCCGATGGGGGAAGCTGGAGCGGGAGGTGGACGAGTGGCCGTTCTCATTTGTGCCTGTTTCCGAGGCCATGTGCCTGCCGATGTGCCTGTTTTCATCGGCTCCCTGCCTGGACGCCTCGGCGTCGTGCACCAGCCGCAGCATGCTCTCCACGGCCGTCTTCTTCTCGCCCGCGTCGACGTGCGAGTAGTGCTCGGTCATCTCGCGCGTCATGTGCCCGGTGATCGCCCGCGTCACCTCGCCGGTGGCGACCCGGCGAAGCAGATCGTTGGCCGTCCGGCGCAGCCCGTGGGACGAGAACTTGCGATCCAGGCCCATCTCCTTCAGGACATCGACGAAGGCCTTCCGCATCACCGATGCATTGTGGTGCGGCTTGCCGACGTGCGATGGGAACACCCATCCCGAGCTGAG
>SHYZ01000008.1 GCA_009692535.1 Myxococcales bacterium | reverse complement strand
ACGGTGCGAAGAGTTCAGGTTCCTGCACGCAGGAAGATCCTCCGCACGTGCGCCTCGACCTCAAGGTGGCTCCAGTCGGGATGGAGCGCGCGCTCGTGGGCCTCGCGCAGCCGCCGAGCCGTCCAGTAGAGGCGCGTGGCCTGCTGCAGCCGCTCGCTCGGCGCCATCGCGCGATACCTCGCGAGCTGCAGAGGTGACGGCCGATCCACGAATCCACGGTAGCACGCGGGGTCTGCGCGCACGGTGCGTTGGCGTATGCTCCGGCCCATGCACGCCGCCCGTGGGCTGATCCGCTGGTTCCTCGTGGGGACCACGCTGTCAGGCGCCGCTGCGGCCTGCAGCAGCCCCGATGATCCGCCGCTTGCTGCCGACGGTGCGGTCACGACCGACGGCACCGTGCCCGCCGACGGCACCGGCGCGCGGCGCACTCGGATCTACGCGACCCTCGTTTCGCACAACGAGGACGATCTCAACGCCCCGTGTGCACGCGGGCTCTTCGGCCTCGACGGTCCCGCGACCGGTCCGATGGCGGGGCAGACGGTGCCGCCGCGCGACCGCTATCTTGCCGTTCGCGCCGCCACGGTCGGCTTCGCCGAGATGATTGTCGAGACCGGCGCCGCGTACGATCTGCAGAGCGACTACCCGTTTCTCGACGCGGTCGATCGTTACGACGACGCCACGGTCACGACCGACACCGACGGCAAGAACCTGATCGAGTGGCTGGCGACGTTTGCGCCCGATCGGGTCGTGGTCGATCCGCACTCGCACGAGCACGGCTATGGCGGCGATCCGCTCAACATCGCCGATACGGCCGCGTTCGTAGCCGAGCTCTCGGGGCTGCCGACGACCGGCGTACTCGGAGGGTTCATCGCCTCGCCGGTCGTCGAGGAGAACTGGACGCAGTTCCTCGACGGTCCGCTGCGGGCAGTGCGGACGCGATCGAACGGCTACGAGTGGGCGCCGCGGGTGCTCTGGGGCGGCGCCTCGCCGAACCACACCGAAGACAGCGAGATTTCCGGCGTCTGGCGGCCGGCGAGTGCCGAGAGCTTCGACCAGCACAACCCTCAAGGCCCGATGCCAAACATCGGCGTGTGGGGCGGACCGGTCGGGACCGCGACGGGACTCGACGAGCTGCTCGCGCTCCTGCGCGCCGGCTCGCTCGAGGCCGGGCAGATGTACACGGTGACGATCATGAGCGCGCAGTGCTCCTTGGATCAGGCGCGCATCGACGAGGTGCGCGCGATCATCACCGCCCACGCCGCCGACGTCGCCGCCGGCGATCTCGTCTGGGCCACGCTGCCCGAGGTGCGCCGCGCGTGGGTCGAGGACTACGACGGCGTGCCGACGATGCTGCACCGCATGCGGTAAGCGCGCGCCGGCGGGCTACTCAGTGCAGCGCGCGCCCGGCGTGGGTGGCTCGGCGCCGTCGCAGGTGAGACCGACCGGGCCGAACCACGGCTCGACGTTCATCGTGAACCGTCCGGCTGCGACGGCTGGATCGGCGCGGGTCAATGCGATGGCCTCGTCCAGGGTGGCGACGTCGAAAACGAAAATGCCCGCGAGCGCGTCGGCCGGCGCACCGTCGGGCACCTCGAACGGACCGGCGAGCACCAGCTTGCCGCACGCCGCCATGCGCTGGAGGTGCGCCAGCTGCCCTGCGCCGATCACGGCCGACTCGGGCGTCTTCGTCGCGGTCCACGCCGGGCCGCGACGGAGCAAGCCCTTGTAGTACGTCCGCATCGGGAACGCGCTGTGCGGTGCGACCGTTGCGGACTTGGTGGCACCGCCACACGCGCACGCAGCGACGGTCACCCCCGGCAGGAGTCGGTGCATCAGCCGACTCCTGCCTCACTCGTTCGGGCTGTAGCCGACGATGCGCGCCGGCACGCCGGTCCAGTCGAGCGCCATCGAGACGCTCTCCGCTTCGCCGTCACCGTCGGCGTCGAGGTCGGGCTCGACCAGCACATCGACGACGCTCTGGATGACGTCGCTGCCGCCGAACTGCTCGACGCTCTCTGGCGGCAGTGACGCGATTGCGAGCAGCAGATCCGACTTTGGCAACGCCGCGCAGATCCGTCCGTCGAGCCGCGGTCCAAGCCCGGCGCCTACGACCTCCGCCTCGCTCACGTCGGCCTCGAGGCGCGCGCCGAGGAACTGCAGCAGCCATCTCCTGCGCTCGACCGGCACCACGAGGTCGAGCACCGGTCCCGGCGACGGGGACGCGATCAGCGCGCCGATGCGAGCCACGTCACCAAAGCGCAGCCAGTTGCCGCAGGTCGCGCTCGGAGACGCCGGGTCGTAGCTCGCGCGCGACACGGTGTACGAGCAGAGCGCGGACACGCTCTCCGGCGAGCACTGCCGACTCTGTGGCGCGAGCGTGCCGAACCAGAGCGACGCATCGAACGTCGGGCCGGCCTCGCCCCATCCGGCCGCGCTCGGCTCGAGCAGTATGGTCATGAGGTCGGTCGCGATCGCACGCGCAAACTCGTCGTTGAGCGCCTGCCGCGGCAGCGACGCGAAACGGTTGTTGGGCGCGCCATCGCCGTCGAGGTCGCAGCCGCGCGCCTCCTCGGCCACGGCGAGCGACACGAGCTTCACGGTGCCGTCGCGAAACGTGGTCGGCGGAGCGCAGGTCCCGACGACACAGGCCGGCACTGGATACACCGGCGAGCAGAGCGTGCTGTCGGCACACACGCCACAGTCGGCGATGCCCGCATGGACACAGCTGCCGTCGAGGTAGTGGCACTTTTGCCCCTCGGGACAGCCGCCGACACACGGGATCGGCGCGCCGCCACCGACCGGCGGCAAGAGCTCGTTGGTCTCACTGCAGGCGACCGCCGCCAGCGCGAGGCACGACAACATCGTCGAGACGGCACGATTGATCGACGTCACTAGCGGTACGCTATCAACCTGCGCAAGCACTCACAAGGCGCGCCGCGACGACGGTGTACACTCGCGCGCGTTGCTAGGAGCAAATGCCATGAGCCGACTCGCATTCACCGCCTCGAAGCCACTTCGTATCGCCTGCCTGCTCTTCCTCATCGCCGGGGCCGCTGTCGCATGCGATGGCGCGTCCGGTCCGTGGTCTGACGGCGGCGAGTGGAACTACGTCTGCGACGCCCCGCGCGCGCTCGGCGAGACCTGCGGCACGAGCGACGGCTGCGCGACCGGCCTCTACTGCACCGAGGCCCACACGGGGAAAATCGGCACCTGCCAGTCGCGCCTCGCGCTCGGGGCGCCCTGCATGGCATCGGAGGACTGCCAGGTCGGCGGCGTCTGCAAAACCATTCCGCAGGACGGCACCTGCTACCTCTTGGTCTGCGACGCCGCCGGCGTCTGTCAGCAGGGCGCAGCGTCCGGCTCCACCTGCAACCCGCCGACGACTGACTGTCCCGCCGATCAGCTCTGTGCGCTGGCGGGCGCGGGACTGGGCGAGTGCGTGCCCACACCCGTCGTCGGTGACGCGTGCGATGAACTTCGCGGCGTGTACCCGTGTGGCCCAGAGCTCGGCTGCCAGCGTCTCACCATCATGTGCGTCGAGCCGCCGGGCGTCGGTGAGCTCTGCGCGTCGTTCAACCCGCAGCCGTGCGCGCCCGGCCTCGTCTGCCGTGGCGAGGGCGAGTGCGGCAACCCCGTGCCGCTCGGCGGACGGTGCGAGTACTCCGGGATGTGCGCGCTCGGCTCGTACTGCGATCTCCGCGATCTCGTCTGCACGGCGAACCGTCGGATCGGCCAGTCGTGCGTGGACGGCAACGAGTGCGGCGAGGCTCCACTCACCGTGCACAGCGGCGCCGACTGTGTGGGCGGACGCTGCGTCGACACCAGCGTAGCGGGCGGCAAGTGTTGGCCGGGCGCGAACAACCAGTGCAGCCTGCCGATGACCTGCGTGCCAAAGGCCGACTAGCTCGGCTTCACTTCGACCGAGCCGGTCGCGGCGCTTGAGTGAGTTGGCCGAACAACGCGAGCGTGTTCTGCCCATCGGTCCGCAGGCACGGGGCAGAGGAGCGAACATGCCCACGTCGACAAGGTCTGTGACCGACGTGCTCGCCACGGTGCGCGGCCTGCTCAACCCCGACCAACTCGTCTCCGTGGAGGGGTTCTTCGCCGCTGGAGAAGAGCTCATCCAGAACGAGACGGCGTTCGGCGCTACGGCTCGAACCAGGTGGTGAGTGTGACGCGCGGGCGTGGCTCACCGTCGGCGACGAAGGCACCGACGGCGCCGGTGCGCGCGCCGTCTCGGAATGCGCGGAGCATGAGTTTTACGCGCTCGCCAGCAAAGCACGGCTTGCGGTAGGCGACCTCGACGCGGCGGGCGAGCACGCGGGTGCTCTCGCCGCGCGCGGCGAAGCGACGCAGACACGCCTCCTCGAAGAGGCGCGGGTAGACCAGTGAGTTGACGTGCTGGTTCGAGTCGGTGTGCATGACGCCGAGGACCACGTCGCCGTCGTCGGCGATAAGCGCGTCGTCGAGCGGGCGCGCGCCGTCGGGCAGCTCGAGCAGCGATTCAGGCTGCGTGAATGAAACGATGTCGACCGGGTCGGCCACGCCGTGTGGCGCGAGGCTCGTGACCTTGCGCTCGGTGGGCGCGGCAAAGAGACGCGTGAAGACGTGCTCGAAGTAGACCCCGCCGACAGCGACGACACGTCCCGCTTCGGGCGGCGGCTCGCCGTGCGTGCGCCCGGCCGGTGCGGACGACTCGGTCCACATCTCGAGCACGATCCGGTTGGTCTGGCCGGCGGCGTCGACGGTGCGCGCGAAGCGGTAGCTGCCGACATGGTCGATCGCGCGGCGCACCGAGATCGGCCCGGGGCCGCCGACGATGGCGAGCTTGGTCAGCACCGGGATCACGCCGGCGTGTTGCAGCGTGCGCGCCTCGGGGAGGTGCATGAGGCGCTTTTGCCAGACGGTGAGCCCGAGCCCGTGCGGCAACGCGAGCAGCATCGGGCGGCCGTCCTGGCTCACGTCCTCGTAGCGCACCCACCCCTCGGCGGCGGCGCTCTGCTCGGGCGGGAGACCTTCGGGGCGTGCCGGGAAGCGGGGGCGTGCGGCCATGGTCAGTTCGGCGCGCCGGGTGACGCGATGGCGTGGAGCGCCCAGTCGGCGGCGTGGTCGTCGCTGTCGGCGCCCGACGCTGCGCGGCCGAGCGAACCGCCGGCAGTGTCGGCGACCGACGCGGCGAGCGCCGTCCCCTCGACGCAGGAGACCGACGCGGCAAAGCCGGTGACGGTCGCCTCGAGGATCGAGCCTTCATACGACAGCGCGTCGAGCACCGTGTTGGTCGCGGTGTCGATCAACAGCACGCCGTCGGGCGCGCCGTTCTGGATGTTGCCCGTGAGCGCGGGCATCGCGAGGCGGAGCGCACCGGCCGCGATGGTGACGCCGGGCGGCGCGACGACGAGGAACTGACCCGCAGCGAGCGTGCCCGCCGGGCCTAGGTCGATCCGCTCGTACTCGGTGGCGGGCACCGCCGAGCCGTTGACGAACACCAGCGCGAGTCCGGCGAGCGACACGTCGCCGCCAGTAAGGTTGAGCAGCTCGACGAACTCCGCGGTGTCGGTGCCGGTCTGGTCGTAGTCGACCTCGTTGAGCGTGAGGTGCGACGTACCGCCGGCGGCGATGGCGATCGTCGCGCCGAACACTGTCCCGTCGAGCATGGCGTAGACCATGGCGCCGGTGGCGGTGCCGTCGTCGACATAGTCGAAGCTCGCGGCGAGCGCGCCCTCGAGCACGGTGATCGACGCGGGGACCATGCCGGCGGTCGGCGGGTCGACCGCGATGGTGATCACGGTGCCGCCCGGCGGTGCGGGGAAGTCGACGGTCGCGGTGAGCGTGAGCGAGCCGGTCGGTGCGACGAGCGCGGTCGTCGGCGTGAGCGAAACCAGCGCGGGCGTCTCGGCCACGCCGAGCACGCGCACGACGGCAGCGAACGAGTCGGGGCCGAGCGTGGCGGTGAGCGTGACACCGGCGTGTACGGTGACGCCGTCGAGCAGCACGACCGCCTGGCTCTGGCCGGCGAGCACCGTCGCGCCGCCGGCGGGGAGCGCGATCGCGGGGTCGCCGGCCATGACCGTGACGAAGGTGTCTGACGGTGCCGGGCGCGCGAGGCGCACGACGAGCGGCGTCGGGAAGGTCGCGGTGGCGACGTCGCCCTCGCGCAGGAACGTGCCGCTCGCAGGCTCGAGCCCGGCGAGCACCGGCACGCCGGGGATGAAGTCGTCCGCGTCGCGCGGCTCGAGCTTGGAGTTGCCGTTGCGAAAGTCGAGCACGCCGGTGATCGACCCAAACGTCTCGCCTGGCACCGGGAACGGCGTGACCAAGTAGAGGAGGTCGTTCACGCGCAGCGCACCAGCGCCGTCGCTCACGACGAACTCCTGCGGCATCGGCACGTCGCCGGGGCCGGGGGCTGGGGCGATGTCGGTCACGCTCACTGCCTCCACGCGCACGAGCACGCTCTCGAGCGCGTCGGCGCGCGCACCGCCGGTCGCGACCGCGGCGGGGGTCTCGACGGTCGGCAGCGGCGGCGCCTCGCCGAACGAGCGCACGGTCACGTCGGGGAAGCCGAGTTGGGTCTGCCCGAAGAAATCGTTCACCGTGCCGGTGAGGTCGACCCGGTCGCCCGCGACGACCGCGTGGGCCGGCGAGTAAACGAACAGGCCCGAGTTGTCAGCGCCGAGGTAGCCGATGTCGGTCTCCTTCACCTGCACGAAGAAGCCGTTTCCGTTGCGACCGGTGCAGAGCGCGCCCGTGATCGCCGCGCGCGAGCCGAGTGGCGCGACGCCTGACTTCACGTCGTAGATCGTGCGCGGGCAGCCGGTGGTGCCGGGATCGGCGATGGGACAGGAGTCGCAAGCGTCCCCCTTGGCGTCGCCGTCGGCATCGGCCTGATCGGGGTTGGCGGCGGCAGGGCAGTTGTCCTCGGTGTCGGGGATGCCGTCGGCGTCGAGGTCGGCGGGATCTGGTGGATCGCAGGCCGAGACGTTCGGGTGGAGCGGGCAGACGTCGCATGGGTCGCCGACGCCGTCGAGGTCGTGGTCGGCCTGCGCGCCGGCGTCGAGCGGGCGGATCGGGCTGAACACCGTCGGGCAGAGGTCGAGCGCGTTGGCCAGGCCGTCCCCGTCGGTGTCGCCGGCGGTGAGCTCACCGGTGTAGACGGTGGAGCCGGCCACGCCGTTGGGCCGACGCGGCACGCAGCTCGGCTCGCTGTCGGGCGCGCCGCAGAAGTAGGCGGGGTAGATCGCGGCACCGCCGGCCGCGGCCTCGAGCGCGGCGAGGCTCATGCCGATCTCGTCGGCGAGACAGACGCGCTTGGCGACGCCACAGAGATCGAACGCGTCGCACGAAGCGCCGGCGCGGAGCGTGCCGACGATCGCGTCGTCGCCATGGAGCGCCTTGCCGCCGCGCAGCACCAGCGCGACGTCGGTCGGTTCGGCCTCGATCACCGCGCGGTGCAGCGTGCGCAGCGAGCCGTCGAAGATCGCGAGGTCGGCGACCATGCCGACCGCGAGCGTGCCGACAACGTCGGCGGTGCCAGTGGCCGAGGCGGCGCTCCTGGTGACCATGAGCCAGAGGTCCTCGTCGGTGAAGTGCCCGGCGAACCGCTCACGGTTGAGCTCGTCAGCGCAGGCGAGCTCGCGCAGCAGGTTCATCGAGCCGGTCGGCATCCAGTCGGTGCCGAGCGCGATCTCGACGCCGAGCCGGTCGGCGGTGGTGACCTGCGCGGTGTCGCCGTAGAGCACGATGTTCGAGCGCGGCGACCAGATCACCGCGGTGCCGTCGACGGCGAGCGCGGCGTAGTCGGGCGCGGTGAGGCCGATCGAGTGGATGAACGCGCTCTGCTGCTGGACCAGGTCCTGGCCGCCACCGCCGCCCGAGCTCAGGCAGATGAACTCGTTGCGCGACTCGCGGTCGATGCCCTCGGCGACGTGCGGCAGGTACGCGTCGTCGGAGCTGATTGAGGCGAGCGTGTCGATGCCGGGGTAGCCGCAGCCGCTGCTGAGGAGCAAGCCGTTCGAGTCGCCGAGCGGAAAGGTCTCAAAGTGGACCGAGTCCTGGCCGAGCCCCTCCTGCTCGATGCCCCGGTCGAGGTTGCGCACGAGGCCCGCGGCCGCGCCGGAGCCGACCGTCGAGGTCGCGCCGCCGAAGAGGAAGCGGAGCTCGCCGAAGCTGATTTGCGCCGGGCTCGCGCCGCCGGCCGAGTTGATCTCGGTGTGGCCGCGGATGCCGCGGCGCCAGTCGTGCCGGTGCTCATAGCGCTCGCCGGTGTCGGCAGCGGGGGCGTTCTGCGTGAAGGTGATGTGGTCGTGCGGGTTGATGAGGCCCGGCGAGATCACGCCGGCGGGGCAGGTGACGCGCGTGGCCGCAGGGGCGGACGCTGCGCAGTCGCAGCCGACGCACGCGATGCGGCCGTCAAGCCCGACGAGCACCTCGCCGCCGACCCACACCTTGCCCGGGACCAGCACGTTCCCGATGACCAGCAGCGTGCCGTCGCCGGCGGTCGCCGCGCAGGTCGTGCCGCCGGCAAGCGGCGCGAGCTCGGCGCAGGTGACGATCTCCGGGCCCTCGCTGAGCTTGCAGTTCGAGTCGCAGCCGTCGCCCGACGCGAGGTTGCCGTCGTCACACTCCTCGATGCCGGCCTGCACGAAGCCATCGCCACAGCGCGCGAGCGCGCAGGTGACGGTGCAGTCGTCCTCGTCGATCACATTGCCGTCGTCGCACGCCTCGCCCGGGTCAACGGTGCCGTCGCCGCAGCTCCCGGCCGTGAGGCTGCAGGTGGCCGAGCAGCCGTCGCCGTCGAGGAGGTTGCCATCGTCGCATGCCTCACCCGGGTCGACCGTGCCGTCGCCGCAGACCGGGTCGACGCCTGGTGGTGGCGAGTCCGGCCCGCAGGCAGTGAGAAGAAGCGCGACGAGAAGGGCGGCGGTGCATGTCGTCTTGAGCATGGAATCGGGCATTCTTACCATGCCCAATCGCATGCCCAGTCCGCTCGATCACGTCCGCTCCACCTTTGCTCACACGCCGCGCACGCTCGCGCTGGTGTGGCGTTCGTCGCGTGCGACCACCGTCGCGCTCGGCGCGATGACGCTGGTTGCCGCGCTGCTGCCGCTCGTCGTGGCGTGGGTCGGCAAGCAGATCGTCGATGCGGTTGTGGGCGGGGACAAGGACGTCGCCATCCACTGGGTCGCGATCGAGCTCGGCGTGGTCGCCGTACAGGCGCTGGTCCAGCGGGGACTCGGCCTCGCGCGGCAGGTGCTCGGCTCGCGGCTCGCGCTCGACATCAACATGCAGATCCTCGAGAAGGCGCAGGAGCTCGAGCTCGCGCACTTCGAGGACCCTGAGTTCTACGACCGCCTCACGCGCGCGCGCCGCGAGGCCTCGTCGCGCCCGGTCTCGGTGGTGAACGAGACGTTTCAGCTGCTGCAGAACACGCTCACGCTTGCCGGCTACATCGCGCTCCTCGTCGGGTTCTCCACGTGGGCGGTGCTCGGGCTGGTCATCGCGGCGGTGCCGGCGGCGATTGCCGAGATGAAGTTCTCGCACACCGCGTACCGCATGAGGCACTGGCGTTCTCCTGAGACGCGCAAGCTCGGCTACCTCGAGTACCTGCTCGCGAACGACGGCCACGCGAAGGAGGTGAAGGTGCTCGGCATCGGGCCGCACCTGCTCGAGCGGTATCGTGTCCTCGGAGAGGGCTTCTACGAGGAGGACCGCCGGCTCGCCGTGCGGCGCACCGGGTGGGCGTACTCGCTCTCGCTGTTCGCGACCGGCGCGTTCTACGGTTGCTACGTCGCCATGGTCGGGCTCGCGGCGACGCGAAAAATCTCGATCGGCGAGCTCACGCTCTACGTCGCGGCGTTCCGCCATGGGCAGCTCGCGTTTCAGTCGTGCCTGTCCGCGCTCGGCGGGATGTACGAGGACAACCTCTACATGTCGAACCTGTTCGCGTATTTTGCGATCCCGACGGGGCGCGCCGCAAAGCCCGGCGAGATCGCGCCACTGGTCGAGACCACGCAGACCGCTTCGGCCAGCGGCGCCACCGGACTGCGTCTCGAGGGCGTCGGCTTTCGCTACCCCGGGCGTGAGGAGTGGGCACTCCGCGGCGTCGAGCTCGACATTCCGCGCGGCCGTAGCCTCGCGCTCGTCGGGCAGAACGGCGCCGGCAAGAGCACGATGATCAAGCTGCTGACGCGCCTCTACGAGCCGACCGAGGGGCGCATCCTCCTCGACGGCAAGGATTTGCGCGCGTGGGACCTCGCCACGCTGCACCGCCGCCTCGGCGTCGTCTTCCAAGACTTCAACCAGTACCAACTCCGCGTGCGCGACAACGTTGGGCTCGGCAGCGTCGACCACCTCGGCGACGACGCGCAGGTCGGCCGCGCGGTCGAGCGGGGCGGGGCCACCGAGGTGGTCGCCAAGCTCGCCGGTGGGCTCGACGCGCAGCTCGGTCGCTGGTTCAAGGACGGCACCGAGCTCTCCGGCGGCCAATGGCAAAAGCTCGCACTCGCGCGCGCGTTCATGCGCGAAGAAGCAGACATCCTCGTGCTCGACGAGCCGACCGCCGCGCTCGACGCTGAGGCGGAGCATGCGATCTTCGAGCGCTTCCGCCGACTCGCGGAGGGGCGCACGGCGATCCTCATCTCGCACCGGTTCCCTACGGTGCGGATGGCCGATCGGATCGTAGTGCTCGATGGCGGGCGGATCGTCGAGGACGGCACGCACGACGAGCTGGTCGCAGCGGGCGGGCGGTACGCTCGGCTCTTCACGTTGCAGGCCCAAGGCTACGCGTAGTACGGGAGGGAGAGCTTCATGCAGCGCACCTTCGTCATTGGCGACATCCACGGCGATGCCGTCGCGCTCGAGCGCGTGCTCGGTCTCTTGCCGGCGCTCGACGCCGGGGACTCGATGGTGTTCCTCGGCGACTACCTCGATCGCGGCCCCGACTCCGCCACCGTGATGGAGCGGGTGCGCACGCTCCATCGCCACACCCCCGCTCGCGTCATCGCGCTGCGGGGCAACCACGAGGATGCCTGGCTGCGCGCCGTCGATGAGGGCTTCCCGGAATTCGTGCTGCCGCAGCAGAACGGCTGCTCCGCGGCGATGCGCTCCTACGAGCGGCGCTCTCCGCCTGCGCCCGAGGACCGGCCGACTGCCGACGAGCTGCGCCGCCTGCTCGCGGGCAGTTTCTTTCCGCCCGAGCACGTCGCGTGGATGCGCTCGCTCCCCTTCTTCCACGAGGACGAGCACGCCATCTACGTCCACGCCGGCATCCCCCGTGGGCCCGACGGGTTCCCCCATCCGTCGGCGGTCGAGCCACGGATCGCGCTGCTCTGGTGCCGCGACCGCGACTTCTTCACGAACTACCGCGGCAAGCTCGTCGTCGTTGGCCACACCGTTACCTCGCAGCTGCCCAAGGAGCTCTCGAGCTACACGCCTGAGGACCCGACCGATCTGTGGGCCGGCCCCTGCACCGCCGGCATCGACACCGGCTGCGGCAAAGGCGGCTTCCTCACGGCGCTCGAGCTGCCGCGCCGCCTCATCTACGAGTCGCGCTGACGCAGCACCGACGGCCTCGGTCGCGGGACTCGGGCCTCATGCTAACTTGGTCGCCTCCAATGGGTTCCACCGACGACGATCTCAGCCGGATCCCCTCGGCTGCGGGGCTCCCGGGGCGACCGGGGCTCCCGGGGCGACCGTTCGACGTGCCGCGCAAGAAGCGCGTGTTCGTGAATCGCAACCTCCGCATGGACCAGATCGAGCTGGTCGGGTTCGACATGGACTACACGCTCGCGATCTACATCCAGGCCGAGATGGAGCGGCTGTCGATCGAGCTCACGCTCAAGAAGCTCGTCGAGGGGCGTGGCTACTCGCGCGAGATTCTCGGGCTGCCGTATCCGCCCGAGCTGGCGATTCGCGGGCTCATGGTCGATCGCGCCGAGGGCAACGTCTTCAAGATGGATCGCCACGGCCACGTCGGGCGCGTGCTCCACGGCCTGCGCGCGCTCACACGCGAGGAGCGCTCCACGCTCTACCGACGGCAGCGGGTTCGGCTCGCCGAGCCGCGCTACGCATGGATCGACACGCTGTTCGCGCTCCCCGAGGCGGTGATCTATCTGCGGCTGGTCGACTGGCTCGGCAAGGGGGGCGCGCCGGTCGACACCGACCGCCTCTGGTCTGACGTGCGCGCCAGCATCGACGAGGCGCACCGCGATGACAGCCTCAAGAGCGTGATCAAGGCCGAGTTGGCGCGCTTCGTCGTCGTCGACCCAGACCTCCCCGCGACGCTGCACAAGCTCCGGTCGAGCGGCAAGCGGCTCTTCGTGCTGACCAACTCGCTCTGGGACTACACCGACGCGATCATGCGCTTCCTGCTCGACGGGAAGCTGCCGGCGTACGCCTCGTGGCGGAGCTACTTCGACATCGTCATCGTCGGCGGCAAGAAGCCCGCCTTCTTCACGGACGCAGCACCGTTCGTCGAGCTCGACGCCCAGACCGGCGCGCCGCTCGCAGAGCCGGTCACGGCGCTGCATCGAGGACGCGTCTACGAGGGCGGCAACCTCGTCAGCTTCGAGGAACTCTCGGGGACGCGCGGTGACCGCGTGCTCTACGTCGGCGATCACATCTACGGCGACATCGTCCGAGCGAAGCGGTCGAGCGTCTGGCGCACCTGCATGGTGGTGCAGGAGCTCGAGCCGGAGCTTGCGACCGCCGAGCGTCTCGCGCCGAAGCTGCGTGAGCTCGAGGAGCTCGATCGCAAGCGGCGCAACCTCGACGCCGAGATCGACTACCAGAACCTGGTGCTCAAGTCGCTGCAGCGGATGGCGGAGGAAGCCGGCGCTGGACCGGCCGACCTCGCGAAACGGCGTGCCAAGGCGGGGCTCGACGACCTGCGTGCCGCGCTGCGCGATGCGACCGAGCGGCACGAGCAACTCGAGGACGAGATCGACTTCGCATTCAACGCGCACTGGGGGCCGACGCTCAAGGAGGGGAACGAGAAGAGCCGCTTCGGCGAGCAGGTGGAGGACTACGCCTGCCTCTACACGAGCCGCGTGTCGAATCTCCTCGCCTACTCGCCGCTGCGCTACTTTCGCGCGCCACGCGACAAGATGCCGCACGAGCTCTAGTCGCCATGTCACTTGCGGCCCTCGACGAACTCGCGCTCCTGCTCCGTCCCGCAGGGCAGGGGCTCTATCTGGTCTCAACCGGTCGCGCCGAGCAGGCGCGGCTCGTGCGGCGCCTCTATCGCGCCGACGACGACGCGACGGTCGACGCGCGATTTCGCGCCGCGCTCGCGGCGGTGCCACAGGCCAAGGGCGTGCTCCTCGGCATCCCGTCGGATGTGGGTGCCGGGTTTCGGCGCGGCGCCAACCTCGCGCCGCAGGCGATTCGGCAGGCGCTGCTCGACACCGATCCCGACTGGCCTGAGCGATGCACCGAGCTCGGCGTGGTCGACCTCGGCGATGTGTTCGTCGTGCCGCAGCTGCTCCACGACGAGATGCTCTCCGAGGCGCAGCTGGCGCGAGCGCGCCGCGCGCTCTACCCGCAGCTCGCCGACGCCGACGCTGCCGAGCTTCCGGTCTCGCCGCTCTCGATCGCCGAGCGCGCGCTCGACCTGGTCTTCGCGATGAACCCGCGCGCGCTGCCTTTCGCGATCGGCGGTGATCACTCCACCGCGCTGCCGGTCGTGACCGCGCTCGCCCGGGTGCGGGCGTCCTTCGGCATCGTGCAGCCCGACGCGCACACCGACCTCCTCGCCGAGCGACTCGGCGTCACGCGCTGCTTCGCCACCTGGAGTTACCACGCGAACGAGCTGCTCGGCCGCGGCGGTCGGCTGGTGCAGGTCGGTACGCGGGCGTCGCGATTTGATCGCGCGCATTGGGAGTCGTCGCTCGACGTGCGGCAGTTCTGGGCCGATGAGTGCCGCGCGCGGCCAGCCGAGACGCTCGACGCCATCGTTGCGCACCTTCGGGCGACCGACGTGCAAGGGGTCTACTTCTCGAACGACATCGACGGCACCGACGAGGAGTGGGCTGACGCGACCGGCACGCCCGAGCCACTCGGGCTCGAACCGGAGTGGGTGGTCGAGCTCATCCGTCGCCTCGGTCGCGAGGTTGGGCTGATCGGTGGCGATCTCATGGAGGTCGCGCCGCCGCTCGGGCGCGATGGCAGCGGCGCGCGGACTGTCGCGCTCGGCGCGCGCTACCTGCGCGAGACGATCTTCGCCGCGCTCGCCACGCAGACTGCCTGAGCGGTCGAGTTACGGTGCGGCGTCGATCGCCACTTCGAAGCGCGTCACGACAAAACGTGCGGCGCGCGCCTCGGTGAGTGCCTCGAGAAATAGCGCGCGGGCCTCGGGCGCAAGCCCCGATCGTTGCAGCGAGCGCTCGTAGAAACCCTCGTAGAAGTCGTCGGGCGCCATCGTCACCGTCACACGCGCCCGCTGCGCACGCGCCGCGCCGGCAAAGGCGTGCTCGAGCACGCGCGTGCCGCCGGGCGGGATGCGGGTGTCCTCGAGCTCGCGCCACTTGCCGTCGAAGGCGATGCGCCGGCCGATGCGACCACGCGCCGCCGCGTCGGGGAGCGTGGCGCCTCGGGCGTCGAGCAGCTCCACATCCACGAAGGCCGCTGGTGTCGGTGTGGTCGGCAGGTAGTGGCCGGCACCGACGTTGGCCAGCGTCACGCGCACCGACACGCGGTCGGTTGCGCGCGTCGCGGCGGCGCGCACGTCCAGGCCCTGCCGCACCGTCTCAGGATCGTGCACTCCTTTGAACGTGTGTTCGCGGTCGGGCATGTGGCAGTGCTGGCACTGCACGCCGCGCGGCATGTACGGGCTGTGGAGCCACTCGCGGTAGGTGTCGAGCAGCGGCCGGCCCGCGACCGCCTCCTCGGCGCGCAGCTGATGGCACGGCAGACAGAAATCGGCGCGCTCATACGCCGCGTCCTCGACGAACGGATAGGAGGGGAGCGCGAGCAGCCCGGAGTCGGCCCGACGTGGCGGTCCCTGCCGCACATGATCGCGCAGATGGCACGCGGCGCAGGTGACGCCTTCGTGGAGCAGGCGTTCATCGAACCCGGTTGCCCCCGGCAGCTGCTCGGCGAGCGGCGCGTGACAGCGCAGGCAGGAGCGTACAAAGCTGTCGGCCGCGCCGATGAACTGCGCCCGCGTTCCCGGCGACGCGGTGCGCGCATGCCGCGTGTCACGCCACTCACGGAGCTGCTTCGCGTGGCAGCGACCGCACTGCGCCGATGAGAGTGAGCGGGCCGCCGGTGCGAGTGCTGTCGGCGGGTCGCCCTGGGGCGCGAGCTCGAGGCCGGGGCTGCCGCCCGACGGGCGCGTGATCGGCGGCGGCGAGGGCGGATTGAAGTCGCCGCGAAAGCGGAGCGTGTCGACCCACGCGGCGACGGCCAAGAGGTCGGTGCCGGGAAACGCGAACGCCGGCATCGCCGTGCCGTCGAGGCCGGTGGCGATCGTGGTGGCGATCGACGCGAGGCTCGACTCGCCGCGGCGGAGCGGCAGACGAGTGAGGTCGAACGGGAGCGCGGGCTCGAGCGTCGCCGCCGCGGGACCGTCGCCCGCGCCGCGCAGACCGTGGCATCGGGCGCAGCTTGCGGCGAAGAGCGTCTCGCCGCGTGCGAGCAGCGCGCTCCTGTCGGCCGGCGCGAGCAGCGCGGCCTGGTCGATCGGCGCGAGCTCGAGTACGAGCGGTACGGCCGCGCGCGCGAACCGTGCGGGCGCGAAGCTCTTTACGAACTCGGCGAGCGCGACGAGCTGGCCGTCGTCGAGGATGCCGTTGTAGCCGGGCATCGCCGTCCCCGGCGCGCCGTGGCGGATTGCGCGCACGAGGTCGGCGGTAGTCGGTGCCTCGCCGCTCGCCGTCGAGCGCCACTTGAAGCGCCCGCGCGTAAAGTCGCGGGGCGCAGGATCGAGGAAGCGAGCGGCGGGACCGGCGCCATCGCCGCGCTCGCCGTGACAGAGGAGACAATGTCGCGCGTAGAGTGCCGCGGGCGTGGCGGGTGCGGCGGGTGCGGCAGGGAGCGCCGCGGGCTTCGCCACCGCGAGGGCCAGCGTGGCCAGGAGGGCGACCCCGAGCAGCCAGCGCGACCGAAGGGCGACGGGCGCGGTCACTCGACGAGAGAGTTCACGAGCGAGCGCCCCGCCGGCGGCGCGAACGGCTTCTCAAGGACCGCGTTCTTGGTCATGGCGAGGAACGCGCGTGCCTCCAACGTGACTGCGCCGCCGCCGGCGTGCAGCGCTGCGACGGCGAGGTCCTCGCCGATCGTGCCCGAGACGATCAGGCACGCGAGATCTTCGTCGTGTGCGAGCGCGGCGCGCAGGTCGTCGGCGGTATCGACTCGCACGTGCTCGGGCGCGTACCCCTCCTTGCGCAGGCGGCGGAGGAGCAACTCGCAGTCGTCGGGCGAATCATCGACGACGAGGACGCGAAGGGGTTTCATGGGACGCGGGGCATGGGGCGGTGGCGGCGAGACCGCCAAGGAGCGTGAAGTATACGACGGCGCCGCGGCCCGGAATTCCCTCCGCGCAGCGAGGTGACGGCGACGACGCCGAGAGCGAGGGTGAAGGCGACGAGGAGCGCGAAGCCGGCCCCTGGCGTGCGGCCTCTTCGCGCGGCAGGCAGGCGAGCGCCACGCCGAGCACCTCATCGACCGCGAGCACCGCGCGGCCGTGCGCCGTGCGCAGCGTGACCCAGCGTGATCCAGCGTGGCCCAGCGTGGCCCAGCGTGGCCCAGCGTGGCCCAGCGTGGCCCAGCGTGACGGTGCGCCACGTGGGTTTCCGAGCCGGTGACCGGCATCGATCACCGGCTGCGGCGCGCCGCGCACCATCGCCGTGCCGTCGGCAGCGTCGGCGGTGCGCCACAAGGAAACCCACAGGAAACCAACAGGTTCTGAAGTCGGCGGAGCATCAGCTTGCTTGACTTGCAGATATCCGTTCAGTACGGTGTAAGTGTTCAGCTAAGGAGCGTGCCCATGACCGACCGCAATGCCCTGACCGACCGACAGCGCCAAGTGCTCGACTGCATCTCGTCCCATCTGGCCGAACGCGGCTACCCGCCGACGCTGCGTGAGATCGGCATGAAGCTCGGGATTCGCTCCACCAACGGCGTGAACGACCACCTCAAGGCGCTGGAGAAGAAGGGGTATCTGATGCGTGAAGATTTGAAGTCGCGCGCGCTGCGGCCAATCAACTTTGGTGCCGCGCTCGAGCCGGTTGATCTGCACGGTGGAGGGCGAGGGGCTGCCAACGATGAAGATCTCGTCGAGGTTCCCCTGCTCGGTCGGGTGGCGGCCGGCCAACCGCTGCTGGCGGTCGAGAACCACGAGGCGACGGTCAAGATCGACCGATTCTTCCTCGGCGGCAACACGCGCGAGGTGTTCGCGCTCCGCGTCAAGGGCGACTCGATGATTGAAGCCGGCATTCACGATGGCGACTTTATCTTCGTGAAGAAGGCGCTCACGGCCGCGCGCGGCGACATCGTGGTCGCGCTGATCGAGGACGAGGCGACCGTGAAGTACTACTATCCCGAGGCTGATGTGATCCGCTTCGTGCCGGCGAACGCGCGCATGGAGCCGATCGTGGTGCGGCGTGGCGACTGGAAGTCGGTGAACCTGATCGGCGTGGTGGTCGGCGTCTATCGGAAGATTAGCTAGCCCGCGGCGAGGGAAGGGCTGCTAGCCGACGATACTTGCCGATGGCTGCCGATGACGGCAGATGGCGGCAGATGGCGGCAGATGGCGAAGATTGGATAGCGGGGCGGTCTGCCCGTTGCTATATCCCGTAGGTCGTGGAGCCTAGAGCGCGAGCGCGCCGGATCCCGGGCTGGCTGGCGCCAGGCCTCGTCGCGGCGTCGCTTGTCGGACATGGGTTCGCGCTCTTTGCGGCCGATCGCTGGGTCTACACGGTGCTGCTCGTGCCGACGCTGTGCGCGGACCTGTCACTGCTTTCCGCCACGATCTGCCCGCGTCCCGTCGCCGAGGTGCCGGTGCCTGAGGAGGTCGAGGTCGAGTGGGTGGCGCGGCCGAGTGCGCCGGAGCTCGTGCTGCCGGATCCGGCGCTTGCACTCCCGGAGGCGGAAGTGGCGGTCGTCGCCAAGGTCGAGCCGGCGCCGCCGGTGCGTGCGCCTGCTGATCCCCGTGATCGCGTGCCGCCGCCGGTGAGGCCGGTCGCGCTCGTGGTGCCGCCACCGCTCGTGGTGCCGCCGCCGCTCGTGCCGCCGCCGCTCGTGCCGCCGCCGCTCGTGCCGCCGCCGACGGTTGCAGCCAAGAAGCCGCCACCCAAGCCCGCCGCGCGGCATGAGCGGAAGAAAATGATCGAAATCGCCGACGAGAAGAGCGTCGTCGCTGAGGAAAATTTCGACGCACGATATTACTCGGACAAGAACCGCCGACCGTCGGAGGAGACGCGCGACACGCAGACCAACCTCGAGCGCAGCGCGGAGGGGAAGGCGGCCGCATCCGCGCCGAGCGAGGCGCCCACCGAGGCGACCCCGGGGGGACCCACCGACGTGACCGCGCAGCTCGAGGACGCGGAGGCGTCGTCGCTCGACGCTGAGCGCGAGGAACTAGCGTCGCTGCACAGCGGGCGCAGCGACCACGCCGAGGGGCTCCTGCGGGGCGACGAGGCAGAGCGCGGCGTGCGCGGCGCGGGGGCGGTCGGGGCGCGCGGCGCGGGGGACGCGGGGGAGGGGGGCGCGCCGGGACCGCTGAGCATGCGTGAGGCGCAGCGACTGGGTGCCGTGGGAGCCGGGCTCACCGTCGAGGTCACGCCGGGCGGGGCTGACGGTGCGCCCGAGGTGGCGCTGGTGCGGCCTGCCGAGGGAAGGCCGGGCGCAGCCGGCAGTCCCGGGCGGAAGGGGACGCCGGGGCGCAAGGGGCCACGGCTGTTCCTCGACCACGAGGCGTACGAGCGGATCATCGGCGCCGAGGCGGCACGTGAGGAGACGCAGGTCGCGCGGCGCAAGGCGTCGGGGCGCAAGGGGCGCTGGGAAAAGAAGCTCGCGGCGATCCGCTCGTCGCTCGAGACGTTCACGCCTGAGGTGCGGCCGGGCAACCAGACTGCGCTCGGGACGCGCGCGCATCCGTTCGGCGTGTTCGTCGCGCGGATGCACAACCGCATCCACGAGATTTGGGGCTTCGGTTTCATCTCGGATCTCGACGGGAAGGCGTATGCGAACCCGATGAACGATCGCGCGCTCGAGGTGAAGCTCGAGATCGTCGTGCTGCCCGACGGCACGGTGGAGGGCGTGACGATCGTGCGGCCCTCGGGTGTGCTGACATTCGACGTCGCCGCGGTCGACACCGTGATGAGCGCGGGGCCGTACAGCGCACCGCCGCGCGAGATCCTCTCGGGCGACGGCAAGGTCTACCTGCACTGGACGTTTCACCGCGACGAGCGGCTCTGCTCGCCGTACTTTGCCGACCCGTTCATCCTCGACAACGCCGGTGCGGGCGGCGACCAGGCGCATGCACACGCGCACGGCGCGGAGCCGGGCGACGTCGCGGCCGGAATCGTCGAGCGGCGGCGCGCGCAGCCGCGGCAGTTGCGGCGCGGTGCGGAGGGGGCGACCGAGAGCACTGCGGCAATTTCGCGCGAGCTCCCTGCCGGTGACCCAGCGGCAGCGGCGCGCGTCGCGGCGCGGATGCCGGCGCCCGACGATCCTGCGGCCGAGGCGGTCGCGCTGGCGTGGCTCGACGCGTTCGAGCGCGGCGACGTGGCGAAGATGGTGGCAGCGTCGGGCGTGCCGTTCTCGTCGGCGGGCATCGAGGTCGCTCGCGACGGCGCGGGGCTCGCCACCGTCTGGCGCACGGTCATTGCCGAGACCAAGCAGCGGCGCGTGGCGGAGTGGAAGCTGCTCTCGCCCGCCGGCTTCCGCGCGGCGTTCGGCGTCGCGCCGCCCGGACTCGCCGACGGCACGCCGGCGCTGATCCTGGCGGTGCGCGTCGGTACGGAGCAACTCGCGTTGACGCTCACCGCGAGCGAAGCCGGCGCGTTCCGCGTGGTCGGGTTCGAGCGGCGCTAACTCATCCGAGCGGGTACGAGCCGCGCATGCGGGCCGCTACGCCTTGCGGACGTGCCGCAGCAGCACGCCGAGCGCGAGCACAGCGAGGGCGCCGAGGAGCGCGAGCAGCGCGTCGCCGGGGTGCGCGTGCGGGGCGGAGGTGACGTGGGCGAGGAGGAGCGACATGCCGCGCACCCTACCGTCAGCCGTGGCGGCCGCACAGTCCGAAGTTCGCCTACGCGCCGTCGGCGCTCTGCTCATCGCGCTTGTGCCGTCGACGCCAATGTCGGTTGGGCCGAGAGGCTGCTGGGCCGAGAGACTGTTGTCCGTGAGGCTGCTTGCTCGACGCGTGCTCTCTCGAATACGCTGCCCGCTGGCATGTCAGTCGGGACTGAGTGGCTCGTTGACGCAGCCGGGTGCTCACCCGAGCGCCTCGCCGATCTCGCCGCGGTGCGCCGCCTGCTCGACGGGCTGGTCGTCGAGCTCGACCTCCGCGTGGTCGGCACGCCGAGCTGGCAGAAGTTTCCCGAGCCCGGCGGTGTGACGGGCCTCTACCTGCTCACCGAGTCGCATCTCGCGGTGCACACCTACCCCGAGCATGGACTCGCCACGCTCAACCTCTTCTGCTGTCGCCCGCGCACCGAGCCGCCATGGGAAGAGCGGCTCGCCGACGCGCTCGGCGCCACGCGCGTGCTGGTGCGTCGCGTCGGTCGCGGTGAGGGCGCATGGCAGTAGCGGCGAGCTGTCCCGGCTGTGGCGCGGGGCTCGAGTATCGCCACGGCGCGGTCGTCGTGATCTGCGCGCACTGCGACGCGGCGGCGGCGCGCTCGGATCGCGGCGTCGAGAGCCTCGGCAAGGTGGTCGACCTCGTGCCGACCAGCTCGCCACTCGACCTCGGACTGCGCGGCGCCGTCGCTGGCGCGGGCTTCGAGCTGGTCGGCCACGTGCAGCTTCAGCACGGCAAGGGCGGCGTCTGGGACGAGTGGTTCGCCGCCTTCGACGACGGCCGATGGGGTTGGCTCGCCGAGGCCGAGGGGCGGCTCTGGCTGACGTTTCCTGAGGAGGGCTTCGAACATCCGTCGCACGCGCTCGCGAAGCCCGGTGCGCGCATCACGATCAACGACGGCGAGTACACCGTCCGTGAGCGGGGGCGCGCGCGCCACCGAGGCGCACGCGGGCAGCTCCCCTGCCGCTTCACGCCCGGCGCCGAGTACGACTTCATCGACGCGGTCGGCGAGGGCCGACTCGTGGCGACGATCGACTATGGCGATCTCCGCGCGGCGGCGGACAGCGGCGCCAGCGTCGTCTTCGTCGGGCGTGAGGTTACGCTCGGCAACCTCGGGCTTGCGGGGCGTGCGCCCGTCGAGCGGAGCGCGCCGAAGGTCCGCGCCGAGCGTCTCTCCTGCCCGAACTGCAACGGCAACCTCGAGCTCCGTACGCCGGATCAGACGCAGCGCATCGGCTGCCCGTACTGTGGCGCGCTGCTCGATGTCACCGAGTCCGGCAGCGCGCAGAAGATCGCGCTGCTCGGCCGGCCGCCCGCGCTCGCGCTGCCGCTCGGCGCGGTGGGTGAGTTCTTTGGCGGCAGCTTCACCGTCGTCGGCTGGCTCGAGCGCATCGTCGAGGCGGAGGGCGTGCGCTACCCATGGGAAGAGTTCCTCCTCCACGATCGGGAGCGCGGCTTCCGCTGGCTGGTGCTCGCCAATGGGCACTGGAGCTACGTCGAGCCGGCTTCGTCCGCCGACGTCGAGTACCATCAGCACGGCGACAGCGCGCAGTTTGAAGGGCAGGCCTACAAGATCTACACGCAGGGCCGCGCGAAGGTCGAGCGCGTGCTCGGCGAGTGCTTCTGGAAGGTCGAGCCGGGCGAAGAGACGCAGACCCGCGACTTCATCGCGCCGCCGCGCATGCTCTCGTGGGAAGCGGACCACGACGAGGAGAGCTGGTCGCTCGGCACCTACGTCACCGGCAAGGAGGTCGCGCGTGCATTTCACGTCGCGTCGGCGGAGACGCCGACCGTGGGTGTCGCGCCGCATCAGCCGTTCGTCCACAAGTCGATCTACGCCCTGTACGCGCTGCTCGTTGCCGCGCTGGTCATCATTTGGGTCGTCGCGAACTTCACTGCGCCCCACAAGACTGCGTTTCACGCGACCTACACGGTGCCCACTGCAGCCTCGGTCGAGACCCCGCTCGTGATCTTCTCCGACTCGTTCGTGCTGGCGCGGCAGCACAACGTAGAGGTGACGCTGGGGGCGCCGGCCCTTCAGAACTCCTGGATCAGCGTCCAGGCCGACCTCGTGCGCGAGGAGGATGGCCGTATCGAGACGTTCTCCGCCCCGCTCGAGTACTACCGCGGCAACGACGGCGGCGAGTCCTGGAGCGAAGGAAGTCGCAGCAGCCGGACCTTCCTGCCAGCCGGGACGGGCGGCCGGTACCTATTCCGGTTGGACCTTGGCTACGGCGCCCAGACAACAAGCGATCGCAGCCTCATGGTCACGGTGCGTGAGGGCGTGCCGCACCCGAACCAACTCGTCACGGCGCTGCTGCTCGGCGGGCTGCTGCCGCTGCTTGTCGGCATCTGGCACTACTACTTCCACCAGCGTCGCTGGGCGGACAGCGAGTTCAGCGGACAGGACGACGAGTGATGCCGCGCCTCACCCGCCTCTACATCGGGCTCTGCCTCATTCTGGTCGTGGTCTTCGCCGGGCTGACATTCACTTGGTGGGAGCCGGCCCCGAGTCCTGAGACCTTCATTCCTGCGAGCGTCCGCACGTCACCCGGCGGCTACCGCTCACACCACTACTGGTACACCGGCTACCACGGAGGCAAGTGATGGACCTGCACGCTCTCGGAAAGACGCTCGTCGCGTCGCTCGCGTTCTCGCTGCTCGGCATCCTGCTCTTCGGCTTCGTCTTCGTCGTGATCCAAAAGGTCACGCCGTTTTCGATCCGAAAGGAATTGGAGACCGACCACAACGTCGCCATGGCGATCGTGCTCGCGGCCGTCATCCTCGGCGTGGCGATCATCGTCGCCGCGGCCGTCCACGGCTCGTAGCGCATGGGGCGTGCGCCGCTCCTCTACCTGAACGTCTTCGTCATCGCGACGTGCGGGCTCGTCTACGAGCTGCTCGCAGCCACCCTCGCGAGCTACGTCTTGGGCGACTCGGTCACGCAGTTCTCGCTGATCATCGGGATCTACCTCTCCGCGATGGGCGTCGGTTCGTGGCTCTCGGCGTATCTCGACAAAGACCTCGCGCTGCGGTTCCTCGACGTGGAACTCGGCGTCGCGCTGGTCGGCGGACTCTCGGCGCCGCTGCTCTTCCTCGGCTTCGCGCGGCTCGACTGGTTCCCGGTGCTGCTCTACGGCAAAGTCTTCCTGATCGGCGCGCTGGTCGGCCTCGAGCTGCCGCTGCTGATGCGGATCCTGCGTGAGCAGGTCGAGTTCAAGTACCTCGTCGCGCGCGTGCTCTCGTTCGACTACCTCGGCGCGCTGCTCGCGTCGCTGGTCTTCCCGCTCTTCTTCGTGCCGCGGCTCGGGCTGGTCCGCACCTCGCTCGTCTTCGGTCTGGTGAACGCGGCGGTCGCGCTCTGGGGCAGCTACCTGCTCGCGCCGCTCGTCGGTCGGCGCGTCATCGGCGTGCGCGTGCGCTGCGCCGTGGTCGCGGTGATCCTCGTGGCCGGCCTGATCAAGGCCGACCGCCTGACCACGCTCTCCGAGGACGAGCTCTTCGCCGACGAGATCGTCCACGCCGAGACCACGCCGTACCAGCGCATCGTCGTCACGCGTGGGCGCGCGGGCTTCAACCTGTTCCTGAACGGCAACCTCCAGTTCGCCTCGGCGGACGAGTACCGCTACCACGAGGCGCTCACCCACCCGGCGATGGCGCTCGCAGCCGAGACCGGCGTGCCGAGGCGCGTGCTGATCCTCGGCGGTGGCGATGGGCTGGCGCTGCGCGAGGTGCTCAAGTGGCCCGGCGTCGAGACCGTGACGCTCGTCGATCTCGATCCGTCGATGACCCGCCTCGCGAAAAACTATCCGCCGCTGCGCGCGCTCAACGGCGGCGCGCTCGAGGACCCGCGCGTCACGGTGGTGAACGAGGACGCGATGGTCTGGATCGCGCGCGGCCCCGAGCGCTACGATGTCGCGCTGCTCGACTTCCCCGATCCGAACAGCTTCGCGCTCGGCAAGCTCTACACGCGGAGCTTCTACCAGCGCCTCGCCAAGCGCCTCGCGCCCGGCGGCGCGATCGCCGTGCAGGCCACCTCGCCGCTCTTCGCTCGCCGCTCATTCTGGTGCGTCGTGCGCACGATGGAGGCGGCCGGGCTCTTCGTGCGGCCGTACCACGTCGCGGTGCCGTCGTTCGGTGTGTGGGGCTTCGCGCTCGCGCGCCACACACCGTTCGTGCCGCCGGCCGCGCCACCGCAGGCGCTGGCGTTGCGCTTCCTCAACGCCGACGCCATGGCCGCGCTGTTCGCGCTCCCCGCCGACCTCGGTCCGGTCGAGGTCGAGGTGAACCGCCTCGACAACCAGGCGCTCGTGCGCGCCTACGAGGCGGAGTGGCAAAAGTGGCAGTAGGCGGCGTGACGCGGCGCGAGCTGCTCACCGCGATGCTCGGCGCGCCGTTCGCCGCAGCCGCCTGCCACACCGCAACGCGCCCGTCGCCGCTGCCACCCGGCGAGCTCGTCGGCCCGTCGGACAAGCTCGGTCACCGCCTGCGCGATCTGCGCGCGCAGCCCCCCGCGCCCACGCGCCGCGAGCGTGCCGCCATCGTGATCGTCGGCGGTGGCGTCGCCGGGCTCTCCGCCGCGTGGCGGCTCGCGCGCGCCGGCGTGACCGACTTCGTCGTGGTCGAGCTCGAGCGCGAGCCGGGCGGTACTGCGCGCGCAGGCCGCGTCGCCGGGCAGGACTGTCCGCTCGGCGCGCACTACCTCGTCGCGCCGTTCGCCGAGAACCGCGCGCTGGTCACGCTGCTCTCCGAGCTCGGAGCGGTCACCGGCGTCGACGACGCGACCGGCGAGCCGCAGTTTGCCGAGGAGCAGCTGGTCGCCGATCCCGAGGAGCGCGTCTTCTACAAGGGGCGCTGGTACGAGGGGCTCTACCTCCACGCCGGCGCGAGCGCCGACGATCAGCGCCAGCTCACCGCCTTCCGCGCCGAGGTCGATCGCTGGGTCGCCTTCCGCGACGCGCGCGGTCGGCGCGCCTTCACCGTCCCGGTTGCGGCCTGCTCCGACGACGCCGAGGTGACCGCGCTCGACCGCAGCTCGATGGCCGAGTGGCTCGCCGCGCGAAGCTTTACCTCGCCGCGCCTCCGCTGGCTGGTCGACTACGCCTGTCGCGATGACTTCGGCGCGACCGCGGCGCAGACCAGCGCGTGGGCCGGCCTCTTCTACTTCGCCGCGCGCATGCCGCGCCCCGGCGACGATTCGCAGCCGCTGCTCACCTGGCCCGAAGGGAACGGCCGGCTGGTCGCGCAGCTCGCGCGCGCCGCGACCGGGCGCCTCCGCACCGGCCTCGCGGTGGTCGACGTCGAACCCGGCGCGCCGGGCGGCGAGGGCGCGCGTCTCACCGCGCTCGACGCTGCCGGCGAGCTACTCGGCCTCGACGCCGAGCAGGTGATCTTCGCCGCCCCGCAGTTCGTCGCCGGGCGTGCGCTACGTCCGTTTCGCGCCGCGCCGCCCGCGCACCTGCGCGAGTTCACCACCGGCGCGTGGATGGTCGCCAACGTCGCCGTCCCCGAGCTCCCCGGTGGCCTCGGCTTCCCGCTCGCGTGGGACAACGTGCTCTACGAGAGCCCCTCGCTCGGCTACGTCGTCGCGACGCACCAGCAGCCCGGCTCGCGCGGCCCGACGGTGCTCACCTACTACCACCCGCTCTGCGATGACGATCCACGCGCTGCCCGCAGCCGCCTGCTCGCACTCGGCCGCGACGAGTGGGCCGAGGTCGCGCTCGCCGATCTTTCGCGTGCGCACCCGGGCCTGCGCGAGCAGGCCACGCGCGTCGACGTCGCACGCTGGGGCCACGCGATGGTGCGCCCGTCGCCCGGCTTCCTCTTCGGCGGCGCTCGCGCTGCGGCCGCACGCCCCGTCGGCCGCGTGCGCTTTGCCCACTCCGACCTCTCCGGCGTCGCGCTCTTCGAAGAGGCCTTCTACCAAGGCGTGCGCGCCGCCGAGGAGGTCCTCGCCGAGCGCGGCGTCGCCTCGCCGTCGCTGCTCTAGGCCATGTCGCCGCGCCGGGCCATGTCGCTGCGCTGGGCCATGTCGCTGCGCCGGGCCATGTCGCTGCGCCGGGCCATGTCGCTGCGCTAGCTCATGACCACGCCCCGCACCGCTTGGCTCTTCTCCCCCGCGATCGACCTCAGTGTCTTCGGCGGCAGCGCGCTGCTCGCACTCGCGCTGCTTGCGCTCGGCGCACCGCTCGGCCTACTCGCCGCCGACACGCCCGACTGGGCGTGGATTCCCGCCATCCTGCTCATCGACGTCGCGCACGTCTGGTCGACCGCCTTCCGGGTCTACCTCGATCCCGACGAGCGCCGCCGCCGCCCCGCGCGCTACGCACTCGTGCCGCTCTTCGGCTGGCTGCTCGGCGTCGCGCTCTACTCCGAAGGCCCGCTCGTGTTCTGGCGCGTGCTCGCCTACCTCGCGGTCTTCCACTTTGTGCGGCAGCAGTGGGGCTGGGTCGCGCTCTATCGCGCGCGCGCTGGCGAGACGCGCGGCGCGTGGCTCGACGGCGCCGCGATCTACGCCGCCACGCTCTGGCCGCTGCTTCACTGGCATGGTCACCTGCCGCGCGGGTTCGCGTGGTTTCTCCCCGGTGACTTCGCCGCCGTGCCCGCCGCGCTCGCGACCGCGACCTTCCCGCTCTACGTCGCGCTCCTCGCCGCCTATGCCGCGCGCGCCGTGTGGCAGGGCCTGCGCGACGGCGCGTGGCACCCGGGCAAGCACCTCGTCGTCGTCACCACCGCGCTGCTCTGGCACCTCGGCATCGTCACCTTCAACTCCGACTACGCCTTCACCGTCACCAACGTCTTCGCGCACGGCATCCCCTACCTCGCGCTGGTCTTCGCCTACGGACGCGCACGCGGCCTCGCCCCGTTCCGCTTCGGCCGCGCCGCGCTCCCCGCCTTCCTCGGGCTCCTCTTCCTCGTCGCCTACGCCGAGGAATTCCTCTGGGACCGCGTGCTCTGGCACGAGCGCGCGTGGCTCTTTGGCGGCGCGTGGAACGCAGGCACGCTCGAGCTCTGGCTCGTGCCGCTGCTCGCGCTGCCGCAGCTCACGCACTACCTGCTCGACGGGCTGATCTGGCGGCGTCGCGACAACCCACTCGTCGCCGGCATGTTCGCGCGCTGATCGCCGCACGCGCCACACGTGCCTTGTCGCGGGCGCCGCGGCGTCGGGCTACGCTCGACGAGATGGCGCTCAGCTTCGCCGAGGCCGTGTCGGCGTTTCGCAAATACCTCGAGGTCGAGCGTGCCGCGTCGCCGCGCACCGTGTCGGCCTACCTCGGCGACCTCGAGGATTTTCGCCGCGCGCACGTCGAGCGGCGCGGTTGCGAACCGGAGCCGGCGCGGATTGACATCGTGGATCTGCGTGCCTACCTTGCCGCGCGATTCGGGACTAAGGAGGCGGGCTCGATCGCACGGGCGCTCTCCGCGCTCCGGTCGTTCTTCCGCTTCCTCGTCAAGCGTGGCGCCGTGACCGACAACCCAGCCGCACTCGTGCGCTCCCCGCGGCGCAAGAAGCCGCTGCCGCGCGCGCTCACCGTGGATCGCACCTTTGGGCTGCTCGACCGCCTGGCGCCCGTGCTCGTGCCGGCGCCCGCGGGCGTTGGCGACACACGACGCACGCCCGAGGGCGAGGCCCGCGCCAAGGCGCTCTGGCTGCGCGACCTCGCCATCCAGGAGACGCTCTACGGTGCCGGCCTGCGCGTGTCGGAGTGCTGCGGGCTCGACCTCGCCGATCTCGACCGCGTGCCCGACGGTGGCGCGCTCGTGCGCGTGCGCCGTGGCAAGGGCGGCAAGGAGCGCATCGTCCCGCTCGGGCCCAAGGCGCTCGCTGCGGTCGACCGCTGGCTCGCCGCGCGCGCCGCGCTCGGCACCGTGCGCACCGCACTCGCTGCAGGACGCAACGCCGCCTTCCCGCTGTTCGTGAACGCGCGCGGCGGCCGGCTCACCGCGCGCTCAGTGCAGCGGCAGGTGAGCCGCGATGCCGGCGTTGCCGGTTCCCCGGGGACCACGCCGCACGCGCTGCGGCACAGCTTCGCGACCCACCTCCTCGATGGCGGCGCCGATCTCCGCGCGATCCAGGAACTGCTCGGCCACGCATCGCTCTCGTCCACGCAGATCTACACCCACGTCTCGCTCGACCACCTCAACAAGGTCTACGACGCGGCACATCCGCACGCCGGCGCGGTCGTCGCTCTGCCGCGTCCGCTGGAACCCCAGCCAAAGACCAAGTCAAAGAAGGAGCCGCAATGATCCGCAGGGTCGCTATCCACTCCACCACCGTGCTCGCAGTCCGGCGCGACGGTCGCACCGTGCTCGCCGCCGATGGCCAGATCACCATCGGCAACACCGTGATGAAGGGGACCGCGAAGAAGCTCCGCCGTCTCGGCGACGGCCGCGTGGTCGCCGGGTTCGCTGGCTCGGCCGCCGACGGGCTCGCGCTGTTCGAGCGCCTCGAGGCCAAGCTGAAGGAGCAGGGCGGGGGCCTCGCGCGTGCCGCCGTCGAGCTGGCCAAGGACTGGCGCACCGACCGCGTGCTTCGTCGGCTCGAGGCGCTGCTGCTCGTCGCCGACCGCGAGCGACTGTTCATGATCTCGGGCACCGGCGATCTCATCGAGCCCGACGAGGGCGTGGCCGCGATCGGCTCGGGCGGGCCGTATGCGCTGGCCGCCGCCCGCGCGCTGCTGCGCCACAGCACGCTCGGCGCCCGTGAGCTCGCCGAGGCCGCGCTCGGTGTCGCCGGGGAGATCTGCATCTACACCAATGACCAGCGCACGTTTGAGGAGCTGGCCTAGTGGCGACCGCGCCGCCCGGACTCGGCCTCACGCCGCGCCTCATCGTCGAGGAGCTCGATCGCTACATCGTCGGCCAGCGCGCCGCCAAGCGCGCGGTCGCGATCGCGCTGCGCAACCGCTGGCGCCGCCAGCAGGTGGAGGGCCACCTGCGCGACGAGATTGCGCCGAAGAACATCATCATGATCGGCCCGACCGGCGTCGGAAAGACCGAGATCGCGCGGCGGCTCGCGCGACTGGCCGCCGCGCCGTTCGTCAAGGTCGAGGCCTCCAAGTTCACCGAGGTCGGCTACGTCGGGCGCGACGTCGACTCGATCGTGCGCGACCTCGTCGAGATCTCGGTCAAGCTCGTGCGCGACGAGGAGCAGGAAAAAGTGCGGCCGCGTGCGCGCGAGGCCGCCGAGGAGCGACTGCTCGATCTGCTGCTGCCGCAACCGGCGCGCGCGCGCTCTTTTTCCGACCGTCCGCCCGGCGCACAGCTCACGGCCGACACCACCGCCCCCTCCTCGTCCCCGCCTGCCGCGACCGACGGTGCCACGCGCGAGCGGCTGCGCACGCTGCTCCGGCAGGGCAAGCTCGACGAGCGTGAGGTCGAGGTTGAGTCGGCCGACGAGCCGAACCCGTTCATGCAGGTCTTCTCCGGCGCCGGCGTCGAGGAGATGGGCCTCTCGTCGATGAAGGATCTGCTCGGCCAGTTCGGCCGGCGCACGCGGCGACGCAAGGTGCGCATCCCCGAGGCGCTCGAGCTGCTCGCCGCCGAAGAGGCCGGCAAGCTGGTCGACATGGACAAGGTGACGCGCGAAGCGGTGGCGCGCGCCGAGAACTCCGGCATCGTCTTCCTCGACGAGATCGACAAGATCTGTCGACGCGACTCAGGCGGGCAGGGGCCCGACGTCTCGCGCGAGGGCGTGCAGCGCGACCTGCTGCCGATCGTCGAAGGCTCGACGGTGACCACCAAGTACGGCCCGGTCAGGACCGATCACGTCCTCTTCATCGCGGCCGGCGCCTTCCACGTCTCGCGCCCTTCCGACCTGATCCCCGAGCTGCAGGGACGCTTCCCGATCCGCGTCGAGCTCGAGCCGCTCACGGGTGCCGACTTCGTCCGCATCCTGACCGAGCCGGAGAACGCGCTCACCAAGCAGTACTGCGCGCTGCTCGCGACCGAAGGGATCGACGTCGTCTTCACCGAGGAGGCGGTCGCCGAGCTCGCTCGCCTGGCCGCCGAGGTGAACAGCCGCACCCAAAACATCGGTGCGCGCCGGCTGCACACGATCCTCGAGCGGCTTCTCGACGAGCTCTCCTTCGCCGCGCCCGACATCGGCCCGCAGCAGGTGACCATCACCGCCAACTACGTCACCGAGCGCCTCGCCGCGCTCGTCAGCAACGAGGACCTCGCACGCTACATCCTGTAGCCGTGCGCGGCTGCTACTGCCAGCCCGGCGGCGGCGATGCGAACGTGCTCGGGAACGGCGAGGCGGTCTCGCGCAGCTCGCGGTCCCAGTGCCGCACCGGCGGCCGCACGCGGATGCCGAGCGCCACGAGCCCGCGCTCGTCGTTGTAGCGCAGCTCGAGCACGGTGGCGGGGTGCTGCGGACTCTGCCGGTCAAAGCGCGTGACCTCGACCCGCGACGTGCGCGCCTCGCCGAAGCGGGTGCCGAGGCCGGGCCGCTCGTTTGGGCGATTGCCGCAGCACGCCTTGTCGCGCGACTCGCTTCGGTCCGCACGACCGGACGCGCCGGCGGACGGACTCTCTGCTTTCGCTACGCCCTTGTTAGTGGGCATCGGTTGGGATGAGCCTCCGCTGCTGGGGCTGAAGTCCTCGCGATCGCTGCCGCTGTCATCACCGCCGCGCCGGCCGTCGCCGTCGTAGCCGCCGCGAAGTCGGTCGGGCGTCGGCACGTAGACCGGCGCGCGCGGGGGCTCATTCTCGGTGAAAATCGCCACGCCGATGACGCCGACGTTGCGCGCCTGTCCCTTCTTACCGGCGTACGACTCGCTGACGGAGGAGAAGCGGAACGTCGCCACCTCCTCGGTCGAGACGCGGAAGCCGTCGACCCGCAGCTCGCCGTAGGGCGCGATGAGGTAGCCCCGCTTGTCCACGCCAGCGGTGCGGCCGTCGATCGCGTCGAGGCCGTCCACCGAGACCACCGCCTCGATGCGCTGCGCGGTCGGGTTGGTGACGCGGATGCTGTAGCGCTCGCCGGGGTCCCCGAGCACGTAGGTGCGGCCGCGGTGCTGCCAGGTCGGCAGCGAGTTGCCGTGCTCCCCGACGATGTCGAGGTGGTAGGGGGCGGGCGCTTGGTGCGAGTGCCCGTGCGACGGGTGGGCCATCGCGAGCGGATCCCCCGCGAGGCTGGAGCAGGCAACGAGCAGGATGAGTGAGAGGGCGTGGGTCTTCATGCGGGGTGGTACGCAGGAGGCCGGGCGACCGATCTAGGTGATTTGCTCGGCCGCGCGCCGCCGGCCACGCCGCCTCTGGTACCCTCGCCGCGTGCGTCTCTCCCGCCGTGGGTTTCTCGCCGCCACCGGCTCGGCGCTGGCTTCGGCGCAGGTCGCGCTCCGCGCTCGGGACGCCTCGGCGCGCGGCGCGCTCGACTCGGACTCGGCGCTCGAGCGGCTGGTCCAGCAGACGCTCGACGCTGCACGCAAGGCGGGCGCGTCGTATGCCGACGTGCGCGTGGTGCGGCGCCTCGACGAGTCGCTCTCGACGCGCGAGGCGCATGTCACCTCGGCGGCGTCGTCCGAGAGCTACGGGCTTGGTGTCCGCGTGATCGCCGGCGGCGCGTGGGGCTTCGCTGCGACCTCGCGCGTGCTGCCGGTCGATGCTGTTGCGGTCGCGACGCGCGCGGTCGCGATGGCGCGCGCGGCGTCGCACGCGGTGGAGCGCAAGGTCACGCTCGCGCCCGAGCCGCCGCATGTCGGCGCATGGCGGACGCCGCTCGAGGTCGACCCGTTCAAGGTCGGAATCGACGAGAAGGCGGCCTTCCTGCTCGCGCTCGACGCCGAGGCGCTGCGGGTCCCGGGCGTGAAGTTCTGCGAGTCGAGCTTCCACGCGGTGCGCGAGTGGAAGCTCGTCGCGTCGACCGATGGTGCGTGGGTCGAGCAGGAACTCACGCGGGTGCGCCCGTCGTTCTCGGCCACCGCGATCGATGCGACCACCGGCGATTTCGCGGAGCGCGAGCACGACATCCCCGCGCTGCAGGCCGGCTGGGAGCATGTCACGCGCTCCACGCTGCTCGCCGACGCGCGTCGGACCGGCGAGGAGGCGGTCGAGAAGCTGCGCGCGCCGTCGGTGACACCGCGGCGATGCGATCTCATCCTCGCCCCGTCCAACCTCTGGCTCACGATCCACGAGTCGGTCGGTCACCCAACCGAGCTCGACCGCGCGCTCGGCTACGAGGCCAACTACGCAGGGACGTCGTTCGCGACCGTCGACAAGCTCGGCAAGCTAGAATACGCGGCGCCCGCGGTCACGCTCTTCGCCGACAAGACCACGCCGGGCGGCCTCGCGACCTGCGCGTGGGACGACGACGGCGTGGCGACCTCACGCTGGAACCTCGTCGAGCGCGGGCGCTTCGTCGGCTACCAGACCACGCGCGAGCAGGCGGGCTGGATCGGCGAGGCGCGCTCGCGGGGCACGAGCTACGCACAGGACTACAAGAGCTTCCCGTTCCAGCGGATGCCGAACGTCTCGCTCGAGCCCGCGCCGGGCGACCGAGGCCTCAAGGAGATCGTCGCGGCGACCGACGACGGCATCGTCGTGGTCGGTCGCGGCTCGTGGTCGATCGATCACCAGCGCCACAACTTTCAGTTCGGCGGGCAGCTCTTCTATGAGGTCAAGCGCGGCAAGATCACGCGCGCGCTCCGCGACGTGGCGTATCAGTCGAACTCGGTCGAGTTCTGGCGCTCGTGCGATCTCATCGGCGGCGCGCGCGAGGTGGAGCTGCACGGCAGCTTCTACGACGGCAAAGGCGAGCCGGGGCAGGTGAACGCGGTCAGCCACGGTTGCCCGCCGGCGCGCTTTCGCGGCGTGAACATTCTCGCGACCGACACGCGGAGAGGCGGTTGATGTCGCTCGATCGCAAGACGGCGCGGCGGCTCGCCGACCGGATCCTTGGCCACGCGCGGCGGCTCGCGCCGGGCGCCGATGCGATCGTGTCGCTCTCGTACGGCCGCAGCGCGAACGTGCGCTTCGCGCGGAACGAGATCACCTCGTCGGGCGACGTGACCGAGACCGTCGCCGCCGTGACGCTGGCGCGCGGACAGCGGCACGCCGCGTCGACGACCAACCAGACTGACGACGCCTCGCTCGTCGCGTTGGTCGAGCGAGCCGACCGGCTCGCGCGGGTCTCGCCCGAAGACCCCGAGTGGCTGCCGCCGCTCGGTCCCCAGCGCTACCGCGTCACCCCGCCCCAGCACGACGCAGCGACGCGCGACCTGCCTGCCGAGCCGCGCGTGGCGGCTGCAGCGTCGGCGATCGCGGCCGCAAAGCAAGCGGGCGTGACCGTCGCGGGATTTCACGAGACCAGCGGGGGCGCGTCCGCGCTGGCGACGAGCGCGGGACTGTTCGCGTGGCACGAGTCGAGCAACATCGAGCTGACCGTCACGGCGCGTACGCCTTGCGGCACCGGCTCGGGCTGGGCCGGCGGCACGGCGAACCGCGCTGCCGACGTCGACGTGTCGCGTGTGGTCGCGACCGCAGTCGACAAGGCGCTCCGCTCCTGCGCGCCGCGTGCGCTCACGCCCGGTCGCTACACGGTGATCCTCGAGCCCCAGGCGGTGGCCGAGCTGCTCGGCTTTCTGACCGGCTCGCTCGACGCACGCCGTGCCGACGAGGGGCGCTCGTTCTTCTCGCGCAAGGGCGGCGGGACCCGCGTGGGCGAGACGCTCTTCCCCGAGTCGATCACGCTCGGCTCCGACGCCGCCGACCCACTGACGCCCGGCGCACCCTACTCGGGCGACGGGCTGCCGCGCCAAGCGCTCACCTTTATCGATCGCGGCCGCATCGCGCGGCTCTCCTACGACCGCTACTGGGCACACAAGCAGGGCGTGCACGCGACCGGCGCGCCCCACTCGCTCCACCTCCGCGGCGGCACGGCGACGCCCGAGGACCTCCTCGCCGGCGTGAAGCGGGGCGTGCTCATCACGCGCTTCTGGTACACGCGCCCACTCGACCCCAAGAGCATCCTCATCACCGGGCTCACGCGCGATGGCGTCTTTCTCGTCGAGAACGGCGCTGTGGTCGCGCCGGTGACGAACTTCCGCTTCAACGAGTCGCCAGTCACGATGCTCGCCCGCGCCGACCTGCTCGGGCGCGAGACCGTCCGCGTGCCGCAGCACGGCCTCGACCTGCGCGTGCCGGCGCTGCGGACCCACGACTTTCACCTCGCGTCGGTCTCTGACGCGGTCTAACCCGCGTCGACGCGCAGCGGTCTAACCCGCCTCGACGCGCAGCGGTCTGGCCAGCGTTGCCGCCCCCGCGGCGGCGTGCATCCGGCGTGATACGTTTCGCGCCCGATGCAGGCGCTCATCGACAAAGCGCGCGTCCTCGCCGAGGCGCTCCCCTGGATCTCGCGGCTGCGCGGTCGCACCGTCGTCGTGAAGATCGGCGGCCACGCGATGGACGATCCGACGACGCGCGCTGCGTTCGCCGAAGACGTGATCCTGCTCCGCTGGGTCGGCATCCAGCTCGTCGTCGTCCACGGCGGCGGGCCGCAGATCGGCCAGATGCTCGCGCGCCTCGGCATCGAGTCTCGCTTCGCCGGGGGCCTGCGCATCACCGACGCGCCGACCATGGCAGTCGTCGAGATGGTGCTCGGCGGACAGGTGAACAAGGAGCTGGTGCGCCTGATCAACCAGAAGGGCGGCGCCGCAGTCGGCCTCACCGGCAAGGACGGCAACCTCGCCGTCGCGCGACGCGTCACCTCGGTCGGTCCCGACGGCATCGATCCCGGGCTCGTCGGTGAGGTCGAGCGCGTCGACGTCACCGTGCTCACGCGCCTCGCCGCGGACTTCATCCCGGTGATCGCGCCGATCGCGGTCGACGCGGCCGGCACCACGCTCAACGTCAACGCCGACCCGTTCGCCGCTCGCCTCGCCGTCGCGCTCGGCGCCGAGAAGCTCGTGCTGCTCACCGACGTGCAGGGCGTCAAGGGTGCCGACGGCGCGCTGATCGCGTCGCTCGGTGCGGCCCACGCGCGCCGCCTGATCGCCGAGGGCGTCATCAGCGGCGGCATGATCCCCAAGGTCGAGTGGGCGCTGACCGCGCTCGCCGAGGGCGTGCGCAAGGTGCACGTGATCGACGGCCGCCTCGAGCACGCGTTGCTGCTCGAGATTTTCACCGACCAGGGCGTCGGCACCGAAGTCGTCCCCTGACGCCCGACGGGGCGCACCGAAAGCGAGGCACCATGGATCCCGCCGCCCGTCATGCCGAGCTGCTCGCAACCGCGCGTCGCCGGCTGGTCCAGAACTACAAGCAGCAGCCGATCGTCCTTTCGCGCGGCGAAGGGAGCGAGGTCTGGGACGTCGCCGGTCGGCGCTACCTCGACATGACCGCGGGCATCGCGGTCTCTGCGCTCGGCCACGCGCACCCGAGACTCACTGCGGCGATCACCGCACAGGCGGGGCGGCTGCTCCACGTCTCGAACCTCTACTTCAATGAGCAGCAGGCGCTGCTCGCCGACGCACTCATCGAGCGCGCCTTCCCCGGCCGCGTCTTCTTTTGCAACTCAGGCGCCGAGGCGAACGAGGCCGCGATCAAGCTGGCGCGTCGCTACCAGGCGGTCGTCGCCGGCGCGCCCGAGCGAGTGACGATTCTCGCGACCGACGGATCGTTTCATGGCCGCAGCGTCGCGACCGTGTCGCTCACCGGGCAGGAGAAGTATCGCAAGAACTTCGGCCCGCTGTTCGGTCCCGTTGGGTTCCTGCCGTATGGCGACCTCGCGGCGGCGCGCACTGCACTCACCGAGGCGCGAGCCTGCGCGCTGCTCGTCGAGCCGATCCAAGCCGAGGGGGGCATCATCGTGCCGCCCGTCGGTTACCTCGCGGGCCTGCGCGAGGCCTGCTCGGAGACCGGCACGCTGCTCCTGTTCGACGAGGTGCAGACCGGCGTCGGTCGCACCGGACGCTGGTTCGGCCACCAGCATGACGGTGTGGTCCCCGACGTGATGACGCTCGCCAAGGGGCTCGCCGGCGGCGTGCCGATCGGCGCGATGGTCGCGTCGGAGGAGGCGGCACGCGGGCTCGAGCCGCTGCCGGGCGAGCCGGCGCCACATGCGTCGACCTTTGGCGGCAACCCGCTCGCCTGCGCTGCCGCACTCGCGGTGCTCGACGCGATCGACACCGAGGGGCTGCTCGCACGCTGCGCGGCGGCCGGTGCGCGGCTCGACGCTGGCCTCGCCGCGCTCGTCGTCCGCCACCCAACGCTCGCGCGCGGCACCCGCGGCCGGGGTCTTTTGCGCGGGCTCGTCGTCGCCGCCGATCTCTCCGGCATCGTGGCGGCCTGTCGCGAGGCGGGCCTGCTCGTGTCGGCGGCCGGCCCCGACGTCGTCCGCTTCGTGCCGCCGCTCGTCGTGCGCGACGATCAGGTCGACGAGGCGGTCGCGATTCTTGGCGACGTGCTCGCGGCTCGTGCGGGGGTGGCGTCGTGAAGCGCGGGCGCGATCTGCTCTCGTTCGCGTCGCTCACCGCGGCCGAGCTGCATGCGCTGCTCGCCCGCACGGCGCTGTTCAAGGAGGCGCGCGCGCGCGGCGAGCTTATCCGCACGCTGCCCGGCAGGACGCTCGGCATGATCTTCGAGAAGCCGTCCACGCGGACGCGCGTCTCGTTCGAGGTCGCGATGGTGGAGCTCGGCGGCCACGCGGTCTACCTCGCGCCGGAGGGCAGCCAGATCGGTCGCGGCGAGCCGATCGCCGACACCGCGCGCGTGCTCGGCGGCTACTGCCACGGCATCGTGATCCGCACGTTCGCGCAGGAGCGCGCCGAGGAGCTGGCGCGGTGGGCACCGATCCCGGTGGTGAACGGCCTCACCGATCGCCTCCACCCCTGCCAGGTGCTCGCCGATCTCTTCACCGTGCATGAGCTTCGGGGCGACGTGGTCGGCGCGCGCTACGTCTGGATCGGCGACGGCAACAACATGGCCGCGTCCTGGATCGAGGCGGCCGCGCTGCTCGGCCTCGACCTCGTGCTCGCCTGCCCCGAAGGCTACGACCCCGATGCTGCGCTGCTCGCCGAGGCGCGCGCGCAGATCGCCGCGACGGGGCGCGGTCGGATCGAGGTCGTGCGTGATCCGCGTGCCGCTGCCCGCGGCGCCGACGTGCTCTCCACCGACGTCTGGGCCTCGATGGGGCAGGAGCAGGAGGCCGCTCTGCGCGCACGTGCGTTTGCGGGCTTCTGCGTCGACGACGCACTGCTCGCGCTGGCCGCGCCCGACGCGATCGTGCTCCACTGCCTGCCGGCGCACCGCGGCGAGGAGATCTCCGCGAGCGTGCTCGAAGGGCCGCACTCGGCAGTCTGGCGACAGGCCGAAAACCGGCTCCATGTTCAGAAGGCCGTGCTCGAGCTTTGTCTCAGCTGAGCCTCGGCTGAGTCTCGACTGAGCCGAGGTCCGGTGCATAAAATCCCTCTGCCCGCCTCGCGCCGGTCTCGGTTACCATCGACCGCGTGCCAGAGCCCCGGAGCATCCCCGGCATCGGGTCGGTCAGTCTCATCCCGACGCCCCGGCTTGACGTAGACCTGACCGGCGTCGCGCTCGGTCCCGAGGATTACTTCGTGCTCACGCGGTGCGATGGGAAGACCCCGATCGGCATAGTGCTGCAACTCACCGGATTGCCCGAAGCGCGCGCGCTCGCCTGCCTCGTGCACCTGATCGACGTGGGCGCGGTCCATGTGCCGGGCGTCAAGCCGCGCTCGCGTGTCGCGCAGCGCGTCGCGGCCGCGCCTGCCTTCCGCGTCTCAATGATGGAGGACTGTGACCTCGTCCCCGAGGAGTGCGAGCGGATTGAGGCCAAGCTGGCGTCGCTCTCGAGCGGCTCGATGTTCGAGCTCCTTGGCGTGCCGCCCGAAACCGGGACGCGGGACCGCCAACGGGCCTTCTGGGCCCAGTCGAAGCTCTTCCACCCCGATCGTTTTCACGGCCGCCAACTCGGCTCCTACGGCGCCGCGCTGGCGCAGATCTTCGATGCGCTGCGCGAGGCGTACGAGTTCCTCGACGACGATGACCGCTGCGCGGACTACCGCAGGCGGGTGCGGGACGGTCGCTACGTCGAGCCGCCGCTCCACTCCGCACCGATTCCGGCGGTCAGCCTCAACATGTCGCCCGCGCGCGGAGAGCGATTCGGCGCGGAGTCGTCGGCGCCGCGCGATCGACCCACCGCACCACGCCCTCGTCCCACGGTGCCGCCCGCGCGGGTTGCTGAGCTGTTCGAGCGCGCCTGCCACCACGAGGTGACCGGGGAGCTCAAGCTCGCCGTCGACGAATATTTGCAGGTCGTGCGATTAGACCCCAAGCTGCGGTTCGTGCGCCGAGCTGCGGTCGCTGCGCTAAAAGTTGGCGAGCTCGCCCTCGCCGAGGAGCTGAGCCGACGCGCCGTCGCGATCGATCTCGAAGACTCGAACTCGCGCCGGGTGCTGGCGCGCGTGCTTCATGAACGTGGCCGCAACAGCGAGGCACTGGCGGAGTTAGAGGAAGCGCGGCGGGTTGATCCCGCGAACCCGTTTCTCGACGGAGAGGTGCTGAAAATTCGCAGCGCCATTGCCGTTGGAGGACCCGAGACCCCATAACCGTCCGGAGTCGAAACAGCCCCATGTCCCAACCTGTCATCGGAATTGATCTCGGCACCACCAACAGCTGCGTCGCGGTCCTCGAGGACGGCGCGCCGGTGGTGATCCCCAACCGTGGCGGCTACCGCACCACGCCGTCCATGGTCGCGCTGGCCGACAACGGTCGCCGTCTTGTCGGCCACATCGCCAAGCGGCAGGCGATCACCAACGCCGAGAACACGGTCTACGCCGCCAAGCGGCTGATCGGCCGAAAGTTCGACTCGCCGGTGGTGCGCTCGGTGATCGAGACCGCGCCGTACCGCGTGGTCGAGGGGCCGGGCGGCGATGTGCGGATCGATCTTCGCGGCACCGCCCACTCGATCCCCGAGATCTCAGCGTTCATCCTCGCCGAAATGAAGGTGGTCGCCGAGGAGCACCTCGGCTGTCCGGTCACCAAGGCGGTCGTCACGGTCCCGGCGTATTTCAACGACGGGCAGCGGCAGGCGACCAAGGACGCCGGGCGGATCGCCGGGCTCGACGTGATCCGCATCATCAACGAGCCGACTGCGGCGGCGCTCGCGTACGGCTTCGGGCGCGATCTCGAGCGGCGCGTCGCGGTGTTCGACCTCGGCGGCGGCACGTTCGACATCAGCGTGCTGGCGATCGGCGGCAGCGTGTACGAGGTAATCGCGACCAGCGGCGACTCCTACCTCGGCGGTGAGGACTTCGATCGCCGCGTGATCGACTGGCTGGTGGCCGGCTTCCAAGAGGAGCACGGCATCGATCTGCGCGCCGACAAGATGGCGCTGCAGCGCCTCAAGGACGTCGCCGAGCGGGCGCGCTGCGAGCTGTCGGGGGTCAAGGAGACGGAGATCAACCTGCCGTTCCTCACCTCGGGGCCGGACCGCGAGGCGCTCCATCTACAGCGCACGCTCACTCGCAGCGTGCTCGAGGCGATGACCGCCGATCTCATCGAGCGCACCATCACGATCTGCGAGCGCACGCTCGCCGAGGCCGAGATCGGCCGCGAGGAAATCCACGACGTGGTGCTCGTCGGCGGCATGACGCGCATGCCAAAGATCCAGGAGCGCGTCGCGGCCTACTTCGAGCTGGAGCCCTGCAAGGGGGTGCATCCCGAAGAGGTGGTCGCGATGGGCGCGGCCGTGCAAGGCGCGGCGCTCGCGGGCGAGGAGCGGCACGTGCTCCTGCTCGACGTCACGCCGCACTCGCTCGGGGTGATGATCATGGGCGGCTTGTGCCACCGCATCGTCGACCAGAACACCACGCTGCCGACCTCTCGCTCGCATGTCTTCACCACGATCAAGGACAACCAGAAGACGGTGAAGGTGCTGGTGCTGCAGGGGGAGAGCGACCGCGGCGACGAGAACGAGCTGCTCGGGGAGTTCTCGCTTGGCGGGATCCGCCAGGCGCCGAAGGGGGAGGTCGAGATCGAGGTGACCTTCAGCCTGTCGGCCGACGGCATCCTGTCGGTGACGGCGCGCGACCTCGAGACGGGACGCGAGCAGTCGCTCACGGTGTCGGCGACGAGCGGGCTCAGCGAGGACGAGATCCTGCGGATGATCGCCGCGCACCAGGACGGCGGGCTCGCCGGGCAGGAAGAGGCGGACTACGCACGTCGCCAGGCGGTGCGCCGGATGCTCACCGAGGTGGGGGCGCTGTTCACCAAGGTCGACGAGGCGATCGGCGACTCGAACCACGCGCGTGAGGCGATGGACCGTGCACGCGATGGGTGCGAGCGAGGCCGCACCGCGCTCGAGGGCGGCGATGCCAAGGCGCTGGGCGAAGCGAGCGATGCGCTCGAGCGGACGCTCGGCATGTTTCGCGGCGTGTTGGCACGTACCGGGACGGTGTAGGAATCGGCATGGAGCGAGGCGCGGACGGCTCGCCGATCACCGTGACCGCTATCGAGGTCGCCGCCGCCGATGCACTGGCGAGTCCGGCGGTGCGGCTGGTCGAGCGGGGGCTCGCGCGTTACGGGCGCGGCGATCTGCTCGGTGCGCTGTGCGAGTGGGAGCACGCGCTTGCGCTCGCCCCCGAGACGGTGCGTGCGACCGAGTTCGTCGCGTATGTGCGCGACAATTTCGAGCTGCTCGAGGAGCACTTTCGCAGCGCACGAGACGAGGCCCGGCGGTTGGTCGCGCAGCGCGGTCCGGTCGCCGCGGGTGCCGACGACCTGATGGACCACGACGAGTTCGAGCTGCGCTTCGCATCGACGCCGAGCGGTCCGGCGGTACCGCCATTGGCGCGCGCGCGCCGCTC
>SHYZ01000164.1 GCA_009692535.1 Myxococcales bacterium | reverse complement strand
GCCGCTCGACTGACCGAGGTGCGCTAGGCTCGGCCGCCTCATGCCGCGGCTCCCTCGACGCACCGAAGAACCCGACCACATCGTCGTGGAGGGCGCGCGCGAGCACAACCTCGCGATCGACTACCTCGAGATCCCCAAGCGGCGGCTCGTCGTTTTCACCGGCGTCTCCGGCTCGGGGAAATCGTCGCTGGCGTTCGACACGCTCTACGCCGAAGGGCAGCGGCGCTACGTCGAGTCGCTCTCGTCGTACGCCCGACAGTTCCTCGGGCAGATGGAGAAGCCGCGCTATGAGCACCTGCGCGGTCTCTCGCCGACGATCGCGATCGAGCAGAAGAGCGCATCGTCTAACCCGCGCTCCACCGTCGGCACGGTGACCGAGGTGCACGACTACCTGCGCGTGCTCTACGCGCGCGCTGGCGAGCAGCGCTGTCACCTCTGCGGCGGCGCCGTCGCGGCGCGCTCGGCGGCCGAAATCGTCGACGAGCTCGCGGGCCTGCCTGCGCGCACCCGCTGCGTGCTGCTCGCGCCGAAGGCCGACCATCGCAAGGGCGAGTTCCGCGAGCTCTTCGACCAACTGCGCAAGGACGGCTACTCGCGGGTGCGCATCGACGGAATGATCGTCGCGCTCGAGGACGTGCGCGGGCTCGAGAAGCAGAAGAAGCACACGATCGAAGTGGTGGTCGATCGCGTGACGATCGATCCGACCGACCGCGCGCGGCTCGCCGACGGCGTGGAGACCGCGGCGAAGGCGGGCGGCGGACGGGTGCGCGTACTCGTCGACGGCGAGGAACGTCCGCGCGAGTACTCCGAGGCACGCGCCTGCCCGCCGTGCGGCGTCGGCTTCCCCGAGCTCACCCCGCAGGCGCTCTCGTTCAACTCGCCGCTCGGCATGTGCGAAGCGTGCAACGGCCTCGGCACGCGCACCGAACTCGACCCCGACCTGGTCATCACCGATCCCGACAAGTCGATCGCCGAGGGCGCGGTCGATCCGTGGCGGCGCGCGGCCGGCAAAGAGGCGGGCTGGACCGGGCGGATCATCGCCGCCGTCTGCCGCGAGTATCGGATCCCGGCCGACCTCCCCTGGCGCGAGCTCACCGACGAGCAGCGCAAGATCGTGCTGCACGGCGCAGATCGCCGCGTGACCGTGAAGTGGGACGGCAAGCATGGCGCCGGCTCGTGGGCGATGCGCTGGGAGGGCGTCGCGAACCAGCTCGAGCGACGCCTCAAGGACACGCAGTCCGAAGCGATGCGCACGCTCTACCAACGCTACTTTCGCGCCGCGCCGTGTCGCGCCTGCGCCGGGCAGCGGCTCCGTCCCGAGTCGCGCGCGGTGCTGCTCGGCGAGCTTTCGCTCACCGGACTCTGCGCGCTCACCGTCGGTGCCGCTGCCGCGTACCTGCGCGGGCTGCGCCTCGAGGGCGCGCGCGCCAAGATCGCCAGCGAGGTGCTCAAGGAGGTGAACGCTCGCCTCGGCTTCCTGCTCGACGTCGGCCTCGAGTACCTCACGCTCGACCGATCGGCGAACTCGCTCTCCGGCGGCGAGGCGCAGCGGATCCGGCTCGCGTCACAGCTCGGCAGCGAGCTCTCCGGCGTGATGTACGTGCTCGACGAACCGTCGATCGGCCTGCACCAACGCGACAACGCGAAGCTGCTCCGCACGCTCGAGCGACTGCGCGACCTCGGCAACAGCGTGATCGTCGTCGAGCACGACGCCGAGACCATCGAGCACGCCGATCACGTGATCGACTTCGGGCCGGGCGCGGGTCGTTATGGCGGGCGCGTCGTCGCCGAAGGGCCGCCGGCAAAGATCCGCGCCAACCGCGCCTCGCCCACCGGGCGCTTCCTCGCCGGCCTCGACCGCATCGAAGTGCCGGCCACGCGCCGCCAGCCCAAGGCGTGGCTCGAGCTCCTCGGCGCGCGCGAACACAACCTCCGCAACCTCGACGTGCGCTTCCCGCTCGGCGTGCTCTGCGCCATCACCGGCGTCTCGGGTGCCGGCAAGTCGAGCCTCATCGGCGGCGTGCTGCGCCCCGCGCTCCGTCGGCGCCTGAGCGACGCGACCGAGCCGGTCGGCGCATACCGCGAGCTTCGCGGCGCTGACCTCGTCGACAAGGTGATCGACATCGATCAGAAGCCGATCGGCCGCACGCCGCGCTCGAACCCGGCCACCTACTCCAAGGCGTTCGACCACGTGCGCGACGTCTTCGCGATGACCGCCGAAGCGCGCACCTACGGCTACGCGCCGGGGCGCTTCTCCTTCAACGTGAAGGGCGGGCGCTGCGAGGCCTGCGCCGGCGACGGCCTGCGCGAGGTCGAGATGCACTTCCTGCCAAACGTCTACGTCACCTGCGAAATCTGCCGCGGCAAGCGCTACAACGACGCGACGCTGCGCGTGAAGTTCCGCGGCAAGACCATCGCCGAGGTGCTCGACACCTCGATCACCGAGGCGCTCGAGCTCTTCGCCAACGTCCCGCCGCTCCGGCACATCCTGAAGACCCTCGACGACGTCGGGCTCGGCTACCTCGCGCTCGGCCAATCGGCGACCACGCTCTCCGGCGGCGAGGCGCAGCGCGTGAAGCTCGCGCGCGAGCTCGCACGCCGCAACACCGGGCGCACGCTCTACTTCCTCGACGAGCCGACCACCGGGCTCCACTTCGCCGACGTGAAGAAGCTGCTCGAGGTGCTCGAGCGGCTCGTCGCGTCGGGCAACAGCGTCATCGTCGTCGAGCACAACCTCGACGTGGTGAAGACCGCCGACTGGGTGATCGACCTCGGCCCCGAGGGGGGCGCCGCTGGTGGCGCACTCGTTGCGGAGGGAACGCCCGAGGCGATCGCGCGCGCGACAAAGTCGTACACCGGGCAGTACCTCGCACCGCTGCTCGGGAAGCGCAGAGGCCGCGCGTGATCCGTCGGGCCGCGCTCCTCGCGGCCGCACTCGCCAGCGCGTGTAGTGGCGCTGCGCGCACCAAGCCGCCCGCGGCCGCCGATACCGGCTCGCCACGCACTGCCGCATCGCCCGCGCGTCTCGTCGGGACCGACGCGCCGCCCAACGCGCCGGCCGAGCGTGACCGCCTGGTCGTCGAGGCCACCTGGGGCACGACCGCAGGCCGCCACGCCGCCGCCGTCACCGACGCCGCGTTCACCGCCGATGGCCGTCGCGCCGTCACCACCGGGCAAGACGGCGTGGCGCGCGTCTGGAACGCCGCCACCGGCGCGCCGCTCGCCGTGCTCTACGGCCACGACGGGTCGGTCACCGCCATCGCACTCGCCGGCGAGCGCGCACTCACCGTCGGCGCCGACGGCACCGCGCGACTCTTCGACCTCGCGACCGGCCGCACGCTCGGCGTGCTCCACCTGTCCGCCGCCCCACTCCACGACATCGCCATCACCGCCGATGGCCGAATCGCCGTCACCGCCGGTGCCGACGGCACGCTCCGCGTCGTCGACCTCGCCACGCTCACCACCACACTCACGATCCCCGCGCACGCCACCGACGCGCACGCCGTCGCGCTCTCGCCCGACGGCACGCGCATCGCCTCAGCCGGTGCCGATCGACTCGTCCACCTGTTCGACCGCGCGACCGGCCACCTGCTGCTCACGCTCCCCGGTCACGAAGACCGCGCAAGCTCACTCGCGTTCACCGCTGCCGGCGACGCTCTCGCCACCGGCGGCTGGGACGGCACGGTCAGGCTCTTCGACCTCACGACCGGCACACCGCGCACAATCCTCACCGGCCAACTCGGCCGCGTCGTCGCAGTCGCATTCGCGCCCGACAGCCGCCAACTCTTCGCCGCCGACGACGACGGCGTGACGACGTCCGCCCCCGCCCCCGCCGCCCCCGCCCCCGCCGGCCACTCCCCGACTGCCGCTCTCCCCCACGCCGCCCTCCCCCACGCCGCCCTCTCCGCCTTCGCCCTCGCACCCGCCGGCGACGCGCTCCTCATCGGCGGACGCGACGGCAGCGTGCGCCTCCTCGACCGCGCGACCGGCGCGAGCCGATGGTCCGTCCCGACGCGCGGCCGCGTAAACTCCCTCGCGCTCGACCCCGCCGCCAACCTCCTGGTCGTCGCCACCGACGCCGGACCGCTCGAGCTCCTCGACGCCGTCACACTCGCGCAGCGCGGCGCGATCCCCGGCCACGAAGGCGGCACGACCGGTGTCGCCGTCGCCCGCGGCCGCGCCTTCTCGACCGGCCGCGACAAGACCCTGCGCACCTGGGACCTCGCGACCGGCGAGCTCCGCCACCTCGCCTCCGACCACCACCACTGGACCCTCTCGGTCGCCACCGACGACGCCGGCGCGCACGTCCTCTCCACCAGCGCGCGCGGCGCACCGCACCTCTGGGTTCCCGCCCGCGTCACGCTGCGTCGCCTCGCGGGCCACACGCAGCGCGCCCTCGCGAGCGCAGTCTCACGCGACGGCGCGCTCGGCCTCACCGGCTCGGCCGACAAGACCGCGCGCCTGTGGAACCTCGCCGGCGGCACGCCGCTCCACACGCTCACCGGCCACACCGGCGCCGTCCTCGCCGTCGCGCTCGCGTCCGACGGCCGCCGCGCGCTCACCGCCTCCGACGACGGCACCGCGCGCCTGTGGGACGTCACCACCGGCGCGGAGCTCGCGCAGCTCGTCGGCCACGCCGGCGCCGTCCTCGCCGCCGCACTCGCGCCCGACGGCCTCGCCGCAGTCACCGCCGGTCGCGACGGCCTGCTGCTGCTCTGGGACCTCACCCCGCCGCGCCCCATCGTGGTCGCACGCCTCGACCTCGCCCCCGACGGGGATCACGCACGCGCAGCCGCCTTCGCGCCCGACGGTCGCGCACTCTTCGTCGGCACCGCGCGCGGCGTCGTGCTCAGGCTCGCGCGCCCGCCGTCACCAAAACGGTAGCGACCGCTACGACGGAGCCGCCACGCGCTCGACGTAGTCGCCGGTGCGCGTGTCGATACGGAGGTGCTCCCCCTCCTTGATGAACAGCGGCACGTTGATGATCGTGCCGGTCTCGAGCGTCGCCGGCTTGGTCGCACCGCCGCTCGTGTCCCCCTTCGCGCCCGGCTCCGTCGCCATGACCTTCATGACGACAAACGTTGGCAGCGTGACGCCGACGGGGCGGTCGTTGAAGAAGAGCACCTGGCAGTCGAGGTTGTCCCTGAGGAAGCGCGTGTCGTCGTCGAGAATCTTCTGACCGATCTGCACCTGCTCGTACGACTTATTGTCCATGAAGACAAAGTCCTCCCCCTCGCGGTAGAGGAACTGCATCTCCTTCTCCTCGACGTTCGCCGGCTCGAGCTTTTCGCCCGAGCGGATGTTCCGCTCGATCACCGCGCCCGAGAGCAGGTTCTTGAAGCGCGTGCGAGTGAACGCGGCGCCCTTCCCCGGCTTGACGAACTGGAACTCGATGATGGTGAACGGGTTGCCGTCCATCAGCACCTTCAGGCCCTTGCGGATGTCGCTGGTGTCATACATGGCGGGAGGCTCATAGCCCGCGCCTCCCGAGCCTGTCAAGGCACGAGCATCGCCGCGCAGGCCTGTCCGAAAGTCCCGCCGATCGGTAGGATCGCTTGGAGCTGCTCTACGTTATCGGCATCGACGAGGTGCGCTACCGGAAGGGCCACAAGTACGTGAGCGTGGTCGCCGACCACCGCACCGGCGACCCGGCCTGGATCGCCGAAGGCAAGTCGCGAAAGACCGTCAGCACGTTCTTCGACGAGCTCGGGCCCGAGCGCAGCGAGAAGGTCGCGATCGTGACGATGGACATGAGCGCGGCGTTCATTGAGGAGGTGAAGGCGTGCGCGCGCCGAACGCGCAGATCGCCTTCGACCCATTCCATGTGGTGAAGCTGGCGAACGAGGCGGTTCACGATGTGCGTCGGACGGAAGCTCGCATCCGGCCGGGCTCGACGGAGGCCGAGGTGCTCAAGCGTTCGCGCTGGTCGCTGCTCAAGGCGCCCGAGAATCTGCTCCCGCTGGAGAAGGTCAAACTCGCCGCCGTCGCGGCGCTCAACGCCCGCGTCTTTCGCAGCTACCTGCGCTGCTCGCCTACAACGATGACGCGTGCGGCACGCAATCCACCATCACCGCCGCCATTGCAACCGACGCGCTCTACTGGCTGATGGTCAACCGGTTTTTCAGCGATTCAGGTCCATTCACCGTCGCCGTCACAATGTAGCCACGGCTTAGAACCGGTAGAGCCCACCGACGGTCAACACGTGCTGCAGGTCCTCGCGGCTCGCGTTCAGCGCCGACGGCTCCCGCTCATTGGCGCCCTCGAACGTGACCGTCTCGAGCGCCAGCTGGTAGTTCGCGAAGAGGTCGATCTTCCCTTCGTAGGCGTACGTCACGACCGCGGTCGCGTACCAAGCCTTCACCGCCGAGGTCTCGCCGTCGCGCATCCCCTCGGTCTGCGTGAGCGCGCCCTTCATCAGCAGCTCCACGCCGAGCTGTCCTTGAATCCGATCGGCCAGCCGCGGTGCCGCAATGCCAGCGCCCACGGTGAAGCCAGCGACATCCTCCGACGGCAGCTTGGCCACGGCAGACTCCGCCACGTCCGTCTTCGCCAGGTGGTAGCCGACGCGGCCGACCAGCTGGTACTCGCCGTCCGACACGTCGTAGCCAACGGTGCCGCGCACGTCGATCACCTGCGCGGCCCACGCGAGCGTGTCGCCGTCGCCCATGCCCACACCGCTCGCGTCCTCGGGCACCGAAATCCCGTCGCCGCCGACCGTCTTCACGAAGGACGCCTCGGCGCCCACGGTGATCTGCTCATTCATACGCTTCCCGCCGAGCACACCGACACGCGCCGCCGGCGTTCGGCTCACGATGCCGTAGTTCGCGCGGATGCCGTCGCCCATTGACGAATAGCTCGTCGTGCGCGCGAGCATACCGAAGCCGACATTGGCGGCCACGCGCAGCCCACCCGCGCCCGCCTTCGCGCCTTCATCCCCCTCCTCTTCCCCGTCGTCTTCCTCTTCCTCTTCCTCTTCTTCTTCCCGTTCCCGCTCAACATCGCGGTCACGGTCACGCCCCCGACGTCCCCGCACTGCGCGCTTGGGCGCCGCAAGGTGCCGCGCCTCGACCCACCCCTTGGCGCCGTCCGAATCCTGCACGCGCGCCCAGTCGCCGTCTTCGGCCACCACCAGCACCTCGACCTCGGTACCGCGCTCGAGCTCGAACAGCTCGTCCGCCTTGCGCGACGGCCGCTGGTACACAATCGCGCCGCGCACGAGGTTCGCCTTCCCGCCCTCGCTGAGCCGCTGGGCCTGCTCCTTCTTTGCGACACGCCAGCCGGTGCTGCGCGCCTCGGCAGCACCGCCGCCCAGACCGAACAGGCCAGCGGCGAGCAGCGCGAAGAACAGCAGAGTGCGGACTCGAGTGGGCGTGGTCGGCGTGGTCGGCGTCGTCATCACGTGGCTCATGTTGGGTCTCCCTATGATACCAGCCCCAGTAGCAGCAACCGGCGTGCCGCAGATTTTCGACCTGTGGCCCGCTATCTCCTCCAGTGGAACCAACAAGTTCGCGGCATCATACACGCCTGACGTGGTGACATCAGACCCCTGTTGCCCACGACATGTCACCTCTGGGCAGCTGACCACGATAAATTTAGGGCCTGGAGTCTCCACCCCCACGCCGCAATCGGACTTCTCGCTCCACCTGCTTGAATTCACGCGATCGAAAGGCGTATTGTCCGCTGGCACGGAGGCTGCTCATGAGGTTTTGCGTGTCCCGGCCCGCCAATCGAAGCCCCCTTCACCGCACAGGGCCCCGCACGGCGATGAGCGTCGCCCTCGCGGTGCTGGCGGTTGCCGGTTGCGACGGTCGCTTCTACGGCACCGCGCCCGACAGCGGCACCGACGCGGATCCGTTGATCGCCGCGCGCCTCCTCTATGACCGCGACGTGCTGCCGATCCTCAGCGCCAACTGCACCGCCTGCCACGCCTCAGTCGGCGCAGTCGGTGGCGGCTTCATGGCGCCGAACCCCGACTCGTACGCCACGATGATCACCTGGCCAAACCTGGTCTTCCCCGGTGACGCCACCTCGAGCCGCATCTTCTCCTACGCTCGCGGTGAGCAGCACTCGGGCACGCAGCTCACCCCCGATCAGGGCGAGCTCGTGCGCCGCTGGGTCGAGGCCGAGCCGCCGCGCGCGCCGGTCGCCCCGCCGACCGAGACCACGCGCTTCCGACCGCAGTTCGGCGTGACCAACACGATCGAGCTCGCCTCGCTCGGCGACGGACTCGACGGCACCACCATGACCTTCGACGCCGACCTGCTCGCGGGCGGCGGGCTCTACCTCAAGTTCGTCAAGCTGCACGCCGGCACCAACGGCACGCATGTCGTCCACCCGCTCTTCCAGACCTACTGCCCCACCACGCCGGTGCCCGATCCGGTCGACAGCCTCTCGGCGATCGATCTCATCGTGAACGCGGGCGACGTCGCAACGCTCGGCGCGGGCACCGTCGTGCTCGCCAACATCAGCGACGACTGCGAGCTCTCGGTCCACTTCAAGACCATCGAGCCCGGCGAG
>SHYZ01000163.1 GCA_009692535.1 Myxococcales bacterium | reverse complement strand
GCGCTCGTCACACCGCGACCGCCGCGCGGATCGGCGCGTGGTGCTCGTAGCCGACGAGACGGATCTGCTCTTCGCCAAAGCCGTCGATCGTCGTCACCGACGGATCGAGCTCGAGCCGCGGCAGCGGCAGCGGCGTGCGCGCGAGTTGTGTGTCGGCCTGCTCGACGTGGTTCTCGTAGAGGTGGAGATCGCCGAGCGTGTGCACGAACTCACCGACCGCGAGCCCGGTGACATGCGCGACCATGTGCGTGAGCAGCGCGTACGACGCGATGTTGAACGGCACGCCGAGAAACACGTCGGCGCTGCGCTGGTAGAGCTGGCAGGAGAGCCGCCCGTCGTCGACGTAGAACTGGAAGAGCGCGTGGCACGGCGGCAGCTTCATGCGCGGCACGTCGGCGGGATTCCAAGCGCTGACCATGAGCCGGCGCGAGCCTGGATTGTCGCGGATCTCGGCGATCACCTGGGCGAGCTGATCGATCGCACCGCCGCCCGGTGTCTCCCACGAGCGCCACTGCTTGCCGTAGACCGGCCCGAGCTCGCCGCGCTCATCGGCCCACTCGTTCCAGATCGAGACGCCCCGCTCCTTGAGCCACGCGACGTTGGTGTCACCGCGGAGGAACCAGAGCAGCTCGACGACGACGCTCTTCCAGTGGACCTTCTTCGTGGTCACGATCGGGAAGCCGGCGCCAAGGTCGTAGCGGCTCTGGTAGCCGAACGCGCTGTACGCGCCGGTGCCGGTGCGGTTCGGGCGGAGCCGGCCGTTTCGGCGCACATGTGCGAGGAGGTCGAGGTAGGGCTGCACGGCGTCCCGAGCCTACCCGAAGCCGCCGGGCGGCGGCGCGTGGGCCTATTATCGGCCGCCATGGAAGCCACCCGCAGGACCGTGCCGCTCGGACCACTCGCTGTGTCGCCGCTCGCGGTCGGCACCTGGGCCTGGGGCGACCGCTCCTACTGGGGGCATGGCGAGCGCTTCGCCGACGCCGATCTGGTCGACGCGTTCGTCGCCAGCGCCGAGGCGGGGCTCACATTTTTCGACACGGCCGAGGTGTACGGGAAGGGCGAGTCGGAAAAGATCGTCGGCTACCTCGCGCGCAAGTGGGAGCGGCCGCTGGTGATCGCCACCAAGTACGCGCCGCTCTCCGGGCGTGCTGGCGCGGCATCGGTCGCGCCGGCGCTGAGCGCGAGCCTCGCGCGGCTGAAGCTGCCCAAGGTCGACCTCTACCAGCTCCACTGGCCCGACCCGTCGGTCGGCTCGGTCGAGGAGCTCACGGGCGCACTCGCCGACGAACTCGTCGCGGGACGGGCCGGACTCGCCGGCGTGTCGAACTATGGCGCCGAGGAGACGCGTCGAGCCCACGCCGTGCTCGCTGCGCGCGGCCTACCGCTGGCGTCGAACCAGATTCACTACAGCCTGCTCCATCGCGCCTGCGAACTCGACGGCACGTTCGACGCCTGCCGCGAGCTCGGCGTGACGATCCTCGCGTACACGCCGCTCGAGCAGGGGATCCTCGCCGGGCGCTACCCACCGGGCACCCGCCCACCGGGCACTCGCGGCCAGCACCCACGCTTCTCCGACGAGGCGCTCGCGCGCGCAGCAAAGGTGGTGGAGTTGCTTCGTGAGATCGGTGCGCGCCACGGCGACTTCGCGCCCGAGCAGGTGGCGCTCGCGTGGCTCATGGCGCGCCCCGGCGTGATCCCGATCGCCGGCGCCACGTCCGGCGCACAGGCAACGAAGAACGCCGGCACACTGGCGCTCACGCTCGATCCCGCCGAGATCGACACGCTCGACCACGCCACGCGCGGATTCGTCGTGCCGCGTCGTTCGTAGGCCCAAGCCGCGTCGCCCGTCGCCGCTACCAGGTGCGCTCCGCCCGCCGCTGCGCTAGAACAAGCGCATGCTGCGATTGACTGGAATCACCCTGGTCCTCCTGCTCTCCTCGCTGGCGCCCGCGTACGCCCAGGACGCAAAGCTCGTAAAGAAGCTCGAGGCGCAGAATCGGATCGCCTCCGAGGAGCTCGACCTCGACGACGCGAAGAGCGCGCAGCTGCGGCTCACCCAGACGCTCACCGAGGCGATGGCCGGTGGGCTCGAGAAGCACGCGTTGGTGCTCCACTCGCGCGTCCTGCTTGCGGTCGCGCTCGCCGACGGACTCGGGCAGCCCGACGCTGCGCGCGCCGAGCTCAAGACGGTGCTGGCGGTCGAGCCGACCTGCGAGCTACCGCCCGCGTTCCGCAAAGGGAAGACGCAGCAACTGCTCGAACAGCTGCGCACCGAGGCTGCAGCGTCGGTGCCGGCACGGCCGCGCGCGATTGAGCACGAGCGCGTCACCGTCGCCAAGGAGGGGGAGGCGATCCCGGTCGCGGCGCGCCTCGCCGCCGAGCTCAAGATGGCGAAGCGGGTGACGCTGCACTACCGCGCGGTCGGTGCCGCCGACTTTGTCGAGGTCGAGCTCGTGGAGCGGGACACGATGCTGCGCGGCGAGATTCCTGCCGCGGCCACTGCGACCAACGCGCTCGAGTACTACATCGCCGCGTGGAACGCGAAGGGGAAGCTGATCGCGTCGGAGGCGAACCCCAAGGCGCCGGTGGCGCTCGCCGTGGTGCGGACCGTGAAGGCGACGGTCGGCGGTGCGACCGAGGACGAGGAGCGCGAGGAGGAGAACCCGTTGGCCAAGGAAAAGACCAAGGGGAAGAAGAAGGTGAAGGCCAAGGGGAAGAAGAAGGAAAAGAAGCAGGCTACGCCGTAGCGTCGTAGGCGAGATTCGGCGCGAGCCAGCGCTCGAGCTCGCCCACCGTCATCGCCTTGCGGCGCGCGTAGTCGGCGACCTGATCGCGCGCCACGCGGCCGAGGTTGAAGTAGCGCGCCTCGGGGTGGTGAAAGTAGAGGCCTGAGACGCTCGCGGCGGGAAACATGGCGAAGCTCTCGGTGAGCGAGAGGCCGGCCTCCTCGGCGCCGAGCAGGTCGAACAGCCGGCGCTTCTCGGTGTGGTCGGGACAGGCCGGGTAGCCGTAGGCGGGACGAATCCCGCGATAGCGCTCGGCGACCAACTCCGACTGCGCCAGCGGCACGCCGGCCTCGGTCCCCCACTCACGCCGCACGCGCTGGTGGAGCAGCTCCGCGAACGCCTCGGCCAGTCGGTCGGCGAGCGCCTTGACCATGATCGCGCGATAGTCGTCCCCGTCGCGCTCGTAGCGAGCGGAGAGCAGGTCGGCGCCAAGGCCGGCGGTCACAGCGAACGCGCCGATGTGGTCGGCGAGTCCGGCCTCGAGCGGTGCGACGTAGTCGGCGAGTGAGAGGTGCGCACCGGGCTGGGTCTTCTCCTCCTGCTGGCGCAGCATCGGAAAGCGTGCGCGTTCGGTGCGGCGCGTCGCGTCGGTGAAGAGGACGACATCGTTGCCGTCGGCCGCCGCCGGGAAGAGGCCGTAGACGCCGTGCGCCGTGAGCAGCCGGCGGTCGACGATTTCGCTCAGCAGCTCTTTTCCTGCCGCATAGAGGTCGCGTGCCGCCGCGCCGCGCACCGGGTGATCGAGCAGCTCGGGGAACTTGCCGCCGAGCTCCCACGCCGAGAAGAAGAACTGCCAGTCGATGTAGGGCACGAGCTCGCCGAGCGAAAAGTCAGTGAGCAGCTGCCGCCCGGTCACTTGCGGCACCGGCAGATCGTCGAAGGAGAGTCGCGGCGCGGACCGGTTCGCGGCGTCGTAGCTGAGCAGCGGGCGCGCGCGCTTCTTCGCGAAGAGCTCGCGCTGCGTCGCCTGCTCCGCACGGTTCCGCACGTCGAGCGCGGCCCTGCGCTCGGGGTCGAGCAGCTCGGAGACGACGCCGGCAGCGCGTGAGGCATCGAGCACGTGCACCGTCGGGCCCGAGTAGGCGGGCGCGATCTTCACCGCCGTGTGCTGGCGGCTGGTGGTCGCGCCGCCGATGAGCAGTGGCAACCGAAGACCGCGCCGCTCCATCTCGCGCGCCATGCTCACCATCTCGTCGAGCGATGGCGTGATCAGCCCAGAGAGTCCGATGAGATCGCAGCCGTGCTCCGCTGCCGCAGCGAGAATGCGATCGCCCGGCACCATCACGCCAAGGTCGATGATCTCGTAGCCGTTGCAGCCGAGCACCACGCCCACGATGTTCTTCCCGATGTCGTGAACGTCCCCCTTCACCGTCGCCATCAGCACCTTCGCGCGCCGCGCGCCCTGCCCCTCCTCCTGCTCCATGTACGGGGTCAGCACGGAAACCGCGCGCTTCATGACCCGCGCGCTCTTGACCACCTGCGGGAGGAACATCTTCCCCGCGCCGAACAGGTCGCCGACGATCTTCATGCCGTCCATGAGCGGCCCTTCGATCACGTCGATCGGCCGACCACACGCCATGCGCGCCTCTTCCACATCGGCGTCGATGTGGTCGAGCACGCCATGGACCAACGCATGGGCGAGCCGCTCGCCAACGGTCCCCTCACGCCACGCGAGGTCGAGCTCGCGCCGCGTCCCCTCGCCGGTCACGGTGCGCGCGAACTCGACGAGCCGCTCGGTCGCGTCGGGGCGGCGGTCGAGAATCACGTCCTCGACGCGCTCGAGCAGCGCCGGCGGGATGTCCTGATAGACCACGAGCTGCCCCGCGTTCACGATGCCCATGTCGAGGCCCGCGGCGATGGCGTGATAGAGGAACGCCGAGTGCATTGCCTCGCGCACCCGCTGGTTGCCGCGGAACGCAAACGACAGGTTCGAGATCCCGCCCGACACCTTGGCGCCCGGGCAGGCCTCCTTGATGAGCGGCGTGGCGGCGATGAACGCCTTGCCGAACGCAGCGTGCTCCTCGATGCCGGTGGCGACGGCGAGCACGTTCGGATCGAACACGATGTCGCGCGGCGAGAACCCGGCCTGCTCCACGAGCAGCGTGTACGCACGGCGGCAAATCGCGACCTTGCGCTCGACCGTGTCGGCCTGCCCTCGCTCGTCGAACGCCATCACCACCACGGCGGCCCCGTAGCGTCGGCAGAGCCGTGCCTTCTGGAGGAAATCCTCCTCCCCCTCCTTGAGGCTGAGCGAGTTCACCAGGCCCTTCCCCTGAATGCACTTGAGCCCCGCTTCGAGCACCGTCCACTTCGAGCTGTCGACGACGATCGGCAGCCGCGCGATCTCCGGCTCCGATGCGACCAGCTTGAGGAACTCGGTCATCGTCTGCTCGGAGTCGAGCATCGCCTCGTCCATGCAGACGTCGAGCAGGTTGGCACCGCCGCGCACCTGATCGAGCGCGACCGAGAGCCCCGCCGCAAGATCGCCCTCCTTCACCAACGCGGCGAAGCGCGCCGAGCCGGTGACGTTGGTGCGCTCGCCGATCATGAGGAAGTTGGAGTCGGGGCGGATCACCAGCGGCTCGAGCCCGGAGAGCCGCGTGTACGGCACGGGGTCGACGGGCAGTTGGCGCGGCGACACGCCGGCGACGGCAGCGACGATCGCGCGGATGTGGTCGGGCGTGGTGCCGCAGCAGCCGCCGACGAGGTTCAGGTGCCCCTCGAGGGCCAGTTCACGCAGCAGCGCCGCGGTCTCGGCGGGCATCTCGTCGTACTCGCCCATCGTGTTCGGCAGCCCCGCGTTGGGATACGCGCTCACGTACTGCGTGGCGATGCGCGACAGCTCGACAATGTGCGGCCGCATCTCGCGCGCGCCGAGGGCACAGTTGATGCCGACCACGAGTGGCCGGGCGTGCTCGATCGACGCGTAGAACGCCTCGACCGTCTGCCCCGAGAGCGTGCGTCCGCTCAGGTCGGTGATCGTGACCGAGATCAGCAGCGGCACGCGACGCCCGAGCTCCTCGAACACCTGATCGAGCGCGACCAGACAGGCCTTTGCGTTCAGCGTGTCGAAGATGGTCTCGACCAGCAGCGCGTCGACGCCCCCCTCGAGCAGCCCGCGCGCTTGCTCGGCATACGCCTCGCGCACCTCATCGAACGAGACCGCGCGGAACCCCGGCTCGTTCACGCGCGGCGAGAGCGACAGCGTCTTCGAGAGCGGCCCGATGCTGCCGGCGACAAACCGTGGGCGCGAGGGATCGCGTGCCGTCGCGCGGTCGGCAGCGCGACGTGCGATCCGCGCGGCCGCCACGTTGAGCTCATGGGCCAGCGCCTCGAGCCCGTACTCCGCTTGCGAGATCGCCGTGGCGTTAAAGGTGTTCGTCTCGACGAGGTCGGCGCCCGCGTCGAGGTAGGCGTCATGGATCTCCTCGATCACGTCGGGCCGCGTGAGGCACAACAGATCGTTGTCCCCCTGCAGGTCCCGCGCGTGGCTGGCGAAGCGCTCCCCGCGGTAGTCAGCCTCGGTGAGAGCGCGCTGCTGGATCATCGTGCCGGTCGCGCCGTCGAGCACGACGATCCGCTTCGCTAGCAGTGCCTCGAGAGTCATCGCTGCCATCGTCCGTCGACGCGGGACCGTGGCATGCGGCAAATCACCGGTCAACTCGCCGGCGAGCCGAGACACCACGCGGGCGCCCAAGGACCCGCCCTACAGCGTGATCGTCACGCCTGCTTCGGCGAGCAGGATCCGTTCGAGCTGCGCGAAGAGCTCCACGCCGCGGCCCTTGTCGTCGAGCCAGCCGCTGCGCGCGTCGTCCCACGAGAAGTGCCACGCCGAGTCGCGCGCGGCGAGCCAGAGCTGCGCGACCGCACGCTGCGTATTGAGGATGCAGCGCACGCCGCGCGGCAGCGTGAGCGTCACCATGTCGCCGGTGCTGGTGACCTCGACGATGTCGGGGTCGACCGCTTCGAGTGCGTCCTCGAGCCGCCGAAAGGCACGACCGACCCGCTCCTCGTACACGCGCTCGTCTGGCACGGCACCGACGCTAGCACGACGGCTCTGCCGCGACCTGCGTGCTAGGTTCGCCGCATGGCCGACGACACCCCGCCCAAGCCGGAGCCAAAGGAACTCGACGAGAGGCTCGCACTCCAGTTGCGTCACCTCGCCGGGGACGCGGTGCTGCGCGGCGAGCCGTACGGTGCAGAGCGCTGCGACAACTGCCTCTATTATCTCAACCCCGACGAGAAGCTCAGCTACTGCTGGCACTCTAAGCTCCGCATCCTCGTCGGCGGCAGTTGGTGGTGCCAGTGGTGGGAGCCGACCGAGCCGTGACGACCGCCAGCCCGAGCGACGCCGACATGCCGCTGGCCGCGCTGCTCGACGCCGGGTTCGACTTCGTCTGCACGCGACGACCGAGCGAGTTGGTTGACCTCGAGCGCGTGCTTGCTGCGCTCGACCGCGCCACCACGCCGGCGCGCATCCCTAGCCTCCTCGCGCGCTTCGCCACGCCCGGCCGCACCCGCCTGCTCGCCTGGGTCCACGCGCGCGAGCACCTGCTCGCCGCCTGGCTCCCCGACGGTGCGCGCGAGCGGCTCGCCCGGCTGCTCGGTGAACCGCTCGTGGTCCCCGCCGCCCTCATCGACGAGCTGGTCGCTTCACCACGCGTGCGTGAGCAGCTCCGCGCCACGCTGGAAGCGTCACTCTCGCAGATGCTCGCGCGCACGCCGCTCGGCTGGGGCGCAAAGGCCGGCAAGAGCTTCCTCGGTGCGCTCGGCGGCGGCGTCGAGGAGCGGATGCGCGAGCTGCTCGACCTCGGCGTCGGCCTCGCGCTCCGGCAGCTCGCTGAGCGCCTCAAGCACCCCGACACCGCGCGCGCACTCGGCCGCCGACGCCGCGCAGGTTTTCTCTCGCTGCTGCGCCGGCGCGAGCGCGAGGTCGCCGCGTTCACCGAGCACGCGCTCCCCTGGCAGAACGTGTGCGAGCTCGCGCCCGAGATCGCCGCGCACGGTTTTCTCCGCGACGAGCTGCGCGCGCTCATCGCCTCGGAGCTCGCACACACGCTCACCGAACTCGATCGCCAGACCGTCGGCGAGCTGCTCGACGAGCTCGGCTGCCGCGACATTGCCCGCGCGGCGTCCCGCGAGCGCCTGCTGCCGCTCGCTCGTGACTTTCTCGCCACGCCCGCCGGCGCACCGGTCGCCGCCGCGCTTAACACTACTGCGTCGCGTTCGTAGCCCCTCGTCGAAGCTGGATCGTCTCGCGGGGTTAGCGGTTTCTCCGTCGAGGAAGTTGCTCTGGTGATCTCAGGATGATCTACGTAGGGCATGGCGACTTTCATGGATCCTGCTGGAGTCGATCGGCTCGCGGCGTACTTCTCTGAGATCGGCGACCTTCTCGGACGCGAGCGCCGACGGGCGTCGTTCGCGGTCTACGCGATGGGGCTGCTCGGCGATGGTGAGCGCAAGAGCAACGAGCCCATGGCGACGCACGGCTGCGCCGATCCACGGGCGGCAGACGCTGCCCACCAGCGTCTGCTCCACTTCATCAGCGATTCGAACTGGAGTGGATCAAGCCCACGGTGCGACGGCGTGCGTCCGAGTACGCGCTGGCGGAGATGGCCAAGCGTGGCCCCGTCGAGACTTGGATCATCGACGACACGGGCTTCCTCAAGCAGGGGGTCCACTCCGTCGGCGTGCAGCGCCAGTACACGGGCTCCGCCGGCAAGATCGCCAACTGCCAGGTCGGCGTGAGCCTG
>SHYZ01000162.1 GCA_009692535.1 Myxococcales bacterium | reverse complement strand
CGTCGGGGAGCAAGCCCCCGCTCGACTCACGCTCAGGCATCTCGCGCCACCGCTCCCTCCTGCAGGATCAACTCGCCCCGACCGAGGTCGAGCAGCGCGCGCGCGCCGACCGGCAGCGCGACGTTCTGTGCGCCGTGCCCGAACGGCGCACCCGCCGCGCCGACGATCCCAACCCTCGCAAGCCGCTCGGCCACCACCGCGAGCGGCGCCGGCACACCGTCAGCCGACGCGGGCGGCTCCTCGCAGCGTACGAGCTCGCCGCAGAGCGCGCCGCGCACACCGTCGAGCGCACCCGCGAGGTGGAGCTGCGTCAGCATGCGGTCGAGGCGATAGGGCCGCTCGCCGACCTCTTCGAAGAAGAAGATCGCCCCGTCGAGATCGAGTTGCCACGGCGTTCCGATGAGCCGCGTCACGAGCTCCAGGTTGCCGCCGACGAGCCGCCCCTCGATCACCCCCGGCGCTGCGCCACCGAGCCGGTAGAGCGCGCCCGGCACCACCGCCGGCGACGAATCCTCGAGCAGCCGAAAGAGCCACGCGACCTCCGCCGCCGGCAGCCGCGGCAGCTGCACCGCGACCGGCCCGTGGATCGGCCGCACGCCCGCCCGCAGCGCGAACGCGAGCAGCGCAGTGCCGTCGGAGAACCCGACGATCGGCTTGGGCTCGCGCGCGAGCACCGCCGGATTCAGCCGCTCCAGCACGCGCATCAGCCCGTAGCCGCCACGCGCCATGAAGATCGCGCGCACATCCGGATCGGCGAGGTGCCGCTCAAGCTCCTCCGCACGACGGTCATCGTCGCCGGCCAGATAACCCGCACGCGCCAGCAGCCCCGCCTCGTCGTACACCAGCCGGTAGCGCGCCGCCAAAATCTCCAACGCCGCGCCCAGCTCCGCCGGCGGTACCGGCCCCGACGGCGCCACCACCGCGACACGATCCCCCGGCCGCAGCCGCGGCGGCGCAACGCACGTGGACCAGTTCATCGGCTCGCTCATCGCCTTCGTCCCTTAGCTACAAGGACAAGCCGCTCGGGCTGCGACGGTTCGCTGGCGTGTAGCGACCACGTCCCCCGACTTTACACGCCCCATTCGCACGCGTACATTTTCGCCGCGCCATGGGCCTCTCGAAGTTTCTCAGGCGCCAGACCGAGCGGTGGGTCGATGCCCGGCTCGGCCCCGAATACGAGGAGGCCACGCGCGCGCTCGCCGTGCGGCAGAACGAGTACGGCTTCGACCCGTTCGGTTTCCACCGCGACAGCCTCAGGTATGCCGCGCTCATCGCCCGCTTCTTTTACCGCGACTGGTTCCGCACCGAGACCTTCGGCCTCGAGCAGCTCCCCCGCTCCGGCGGCCTGCTGCTCGTCGCCAACCACTCAGGGCAGCTCCCGTTCGACGGCGTCTGCATCGGTGCGTCGATGCTGCTCGACGCGCACCCGCCGCGCCTGGTGCGCACCATGGTCGAGCGCTTCGTCCCCGCCGTGCCGTTCGCGAGCTACCTCTTCAACCGCTGGGGCCAAATCACCGGCACGCCGGACAACTGCCGTCGCCTGCTCGCGGACGGCGCGACCATCCTCGTCTTCCCCGAGGGCGCGCGCGGCATCTCCAAGCCGTTCTCCGAGCGCTACCGCCTGCAGGACTTCGGGCTCGGCTTCATGCGGCTCGCGCTGCAGGCGAACACCCCGATCATCCCGGTCGCCGTGATCGGCGCCGAGGAGCAGGCCCCCGCGGTGAACCTCAAACCGCTCGCCCGCTCGCTCGGCCTGCCCGCCTTCCCCGTCGTGCCGTTCCCGCCGTTCTTCCCGCTCGTGCCGCTCCCCACCCGCTACCGGCTGCACTTCGGCGCGCCGCTCACGTTCACCGGCGACCCCGACGATGACGACGAGACGATCACCGACAAGGTCCGCGTGGTGAAGAGCTCGATCCAGTCGCTCATTCAGCTCGGCCTCGAGGAGCGCAAAAATGTCTTCTGGTGAGCGCCCGCTCGCCAAGATCGTCGTGACCGGGATGGCCGGGCGGCTCGGTCGACTGCTCACCAAGCGGCTCCACCGCGACGGGCGCTACCGCGTCGTCGGCATCGATCGCCGCGCCTTCCCCGACCGCCCCAAGGATGTCGAGCAGGTGATGGTCGACCTGCGCAAGAAGCAGGCGCGTGACGTCTTTCGCGCCGGCGACGTCGACGCGCTCGTTCACATGGGCGTGATGCACGACCCGCGCGCGTCGGGGCGCGAGCACTACTCGTGGAACGTCTCCGGCACCACGCAAATCCTCGACTACTGCCAGAGCTACGGCGTGAAGAAGGTCGTCGTGCTCTCGTCGGCCAACGTCTACGGCCCGCGCCCCGACAACACGCAGTTCCTCACCGAGGACGCGCCGCTGCTCGGTGCGCAGGACTTTCCTGAGATTCGCGATCTCGTCGCGATGGACCAGCTCGCGTCGAGCTTCTTCTGGCGCGCGCGGGAGATCGACACGGTGATCCTGCGGCCGGTGCACATCCTCGGCGCGGTCAGGAACGCGCCGTCGAACTACCTGCGGCTCGAAATCGTACCGACGCTGCTCGGGTTCGATCCGATGGTGCAGATCATCCACGAGCGCGACGTCGTCGAGGCTGTGCTCTGCGCGCTGCAGCCGGGCGTGCGCGGCATCTTCAACGTCACCGGCCCGGGCGAGCTGCCGCTCTCGGCGATCCTCGGCGAGCTCGGCCGACGTGTGCTCCCCTTCCCGCACCCGCTGGCCCGGCCGATCTTGCGCGCGCTCTGGCGCCTGCGGCGGACCTCGTTCCCGGTGCCGGAGCTCGACCACATCCAGTACGTCTGCATGGTGGATGGCGCGCGCGCTCGCACCGAGCTCGGCTACGCGCCGCGCCACACGCTGAAAGAGACGATTCGCGCCATCGAAGCCGTGCGGTAGCGGCGCCGGGCGGTGGCTCCGAGTCGCGCGCGCCGGTCGCGCCGTCGTGTGAATCGTCGGTGACAGCGGCCGGCCACGCCGGTTCACGCCGGTTCACGCTGGCCGCGAACGGACTTGCTCCGTCCCTTCAGCCACTCCGCGGACACCGTGATCAAGTGACCAAGCGTTCGACGCCCACCGCGAATTTCCGGACAGACCTGTCAGACTCTCGGCGGTTCCGGCAGCGGAATCCGCACAGTTGTCCTGCTCGCCAAGCTGGCAAGCATCCTGCACCGAGCCCCGGTAACCCAACGGAGGCTCCACCATGAACCGCACGCTCATCGCCCTATGTACTGCCGGTCTACTCGCCCTCGGAGGCTGCGACCTCTACTTCGGCGAGCCCGAGGAGAACTACTCCGACAGTTGGTGCGACGCGAGCGGCTGCTACGAGTGCGACGAGTGGAGCTGCTGGCAGACCAGCGGCGGCGATGGCGGCGGCAATGGCTGGGGCCCCTGCACCACCAACTTCGACTGCGCCGCGGGCTGCTACTGCGATGCGGCGTCCGCCAGCTGCTACGAGGCGGGCTTCTGCGAGAACGACCGCGACTGCTGGGACGGCTTCCTCTGCGACTCACGCTCGAGCTGCGTACCGCCCGAATCGCTGGTCGAGGGGTGCACCAGCGATAGCGAGTGCGGCGCCAACGAGTTCTGCGACGAATTCGTCGGTGCCTGCATCGTCAGCTGGGGCTGCCCGAACGACGGGAACTGTGGCGACGCCATGAACTGCGACGACCGCGCCACCTGCGTGCCGATCGGCTGCAGCGACAACGCCGGCTGCGCCCAGGGCTGCTACTGCAACCTGCCGAGCGGCAACTGCGTCGAGACCGCCTTCTGTGAGCGGGACGCCGACTGCGAGTTCATGGGCATGGAGTGCGACGAGGAGTACCTCACCTGCGTGCCCCCGGTGGTCGAGACCGGCTGCGCGACCGACGCCGACTGCCTGAGCGGCCAGACCTGCTGCGACGGCGAGTGCAAGGACGGGCGCCCGGTCGACCCGACGCTCGACTGCAGCTACGACGGCGAGTGCGGCGGCGGCGACTGCGTGGGCGGTGCCTGCCACTCGCCCTGCGCGACCGACAGCGACTGCGGCACCGGCGACGTCTGCGTGGCGGGCGTCTGCCAGGTCGACGCGACGCCCACGGTCGAGTGTGTGTTCTCGAGCGACTGCGACGGCGGCACCTGCATCAACGGCACCTGCCACACCTCGTGCGCCGCCGACACCGACTGCACCGACGCGGCCGACTGCTGCGACGAGGGCGTCTGCCGCCCCGACCGCAGCCCGGTCGCGGAGTGCGCGCTGAATGCCGACTGCGCCGGCGGTGAGGAGTGCGTGGATGGCCAGTGCCGCCTGGACTGCGAGCAGAGCGCGGATTGCTCGGCCTGCGTGGACGGCCCGGTCTGCGTGTCGGGTTACTGCGAGGAGGGCGCCGAGTAGCGCGCTCATCGATTCGGACTTCGGCGCCCGCCCTCCCTGTTGGGACGGCGGGCGTCGCCTTTTCTTGGTTTTGGAACGGCGGGGAACAGCGGGGAACGGCGCAGTCGGCTGGTGCGTGGCCTATGCTGCGGGCGCAGTGTTAGCATTGGCTCCTTCTGCTGTTGGAGTCTCCGGCCATGCCCAAGCTCACCCTCGGCGTCCTCAGCGCACTCGCACTGCTCCTGCTCGGCTGCGGCGGCGGCGGCATCCCGAGCCTCACCGACGGCGCCACGCCGCAGCCCGACGCCGAGCCGCCCCCCGCCGTCTGTGGCGATGGCCTCACCGGCGGTGCCGAGGCGTGTGACGACGCCAACGACGACGACGACGACAACTGTCTCGCGACCTGCCAGTTCGCGTGCGGCGACGGCGTGGTCAACGCGATCGAGGCGTGCGACACCGGCGTCGTCGCCGGCGAGCCGGGCGCGTGTCCGACCGCGTGCGACGACGGCGACGCCTGCACGACCGACACGCTGGCCGGGATCGAGTGCGACAGCTCCTGCTCGTTCGGCGTGATCGCCGCGTTCGTCGACGGCGACGGCTGCTGCCCCGGCGGCGCCACCAGCCTCGACGACGGCGACTGTGCAGTCGTATGCGGCAACGGCGTCGTCGAGCGTGGCGAGACCTGCGACAGCGCGATCACCACGCCGCCCGGCGACTGCCCGACCGGCTGCGACGACGCGCAGGCCTGCACCGTCGACACGCTGATCGACGGCGACACCTGCGCCGCGCGCTGTGAGAACGCGCCGATCACCACCCCGCTCGGCGGCGACGGCTGCTGCCCGTCGGGCGCGACCATCGGCACCGACAGCGACTGCCCGCCCGGCTGCGGTGACGCCGTGGTCTCACCGCCCGAGACCTGCGACAGCGACATCCCGCCTGGTGTGGTCGGCGCCTGCCCGACAATGTGCAACGACGCGGGCAGCTGCACCGTCGACACGCTGGTCAGCGCGATGACCTGCAGCGCGGTCTGCTCGTTCGTCCCGATCACGGCGCCCGCGAGCGGCGACCTCTGCTGCCCCCCCGGCGCGAACATGACCACCGACGCCGATTGCCTGCCGGTGTGCGGCAACGGCGCGGTCGAGAGCGGCGAAGCGTGCGACGACGGCAACACCGTCTCCGACGACGGCTGCAGCAGCGTGTGCGCCGAGGAGATTCTCGCCACCGCGTTCCGCTTCACCGACATGGACCTGCGCGACCCGCACACCTTCATCTCGGCGTTCGGCTGCCGCGACGTCACCAACACCGCGTTCCTCGGCTTCTCCACCAACGGCGAGCTCCAGTCCAGCATCCAGGCCGACGGCGACGCTGATGGCCTGCTCGATCTCAGCCCGGTCGTGCTCTTCCGTCCGCTCGATCAGGCGGCCGTCTCAACGCCGATGGAGATCCTCTTCGCCGACTGCACCGCGCCGATGTCCTCGACGAGCTGCACGCGCGATCCCACCGCCACGACCGCGCTGTCGAACGCCAACAACCTCGCGGCGCTCTGCCTCGACCTCCTCGCCGGCACGACGTCGATCTACACGCCGGCGATCGCTCTGCCGTCGGGGCCCTGCTTCGTCAGCGACGCGACCACGCTCACCATCATGGTCGGCGGCGTGCCGATCGTGCTCACGAACGCCTACCTCGCCGCGACCTGGTCGGGCACACCAGCCACCAACCTCGTGAACGGGCTGGTGCGCGGCTTCATCAGCGAAGCCGATGCGGATGTGACGCTCCTGCCCGCGGACCTGCCGCTCATCGGCGGCGATCCGCTCAGCTCGCTGCTCCCGGGCGGCACCGGCAACTGCTCCACCTCGCGCGACGACCGCGACACCGGCCCCGACGGGTCAAGCGGCTGGTACTTCTATCTCAACTTCGTCGCCTCAGCCCGCCCATTTGGCGGCTGACCCCGGCGAACTTGGCCACGGCGGCGCTCACGCTACGCCTGCACGAGCGGCCCGACTCCGCGCCGCAACTCAGCCGCCCGACTGCGGCTCCGGCTCACCAGCCGCCGGCTGCGCCTCGGACTCGCCTTCCGCTGCCTGCCCCTCGGATTCGCCTTCCGCCGTCTGCGCCTCGGGATCGATCGGCATGCCGAACTCGTCGACCGTAGGATCGTTCGCCGATCCGCCCTCAGCCTTGCGCTGCTTCTTCTCAGCCTTGCGCTGCTTCTTCGCCATTTCCCGCTGGCGCTTTGCGAACGAGTAGTTGGTCTTTGCCAAGAGGACGATCCCTTCTGAGTGGTCCCGCGTGAGGCGCGTTGCCTCACGCCGGTTCGGGGCGCCTACCGATCCGACGCCGCCGGCGAGCATGCACCACGAGGCGCATGAACGCGAGTGATTCTCCTGCTGTCCAGGCTCGCGGTGCGCAGTCGCACCGCGTCGGCGCAGCAGTCGCACCGCGTCGGCGCAGCAGTCGCACCGCGTCGGCGCAGCAGTCGCACCGCGTCAGCGCAGCAGTCGCACCGCAGCGTAGCCGTCGTAGAGACGCACGTAGAGGACGCCGTCCTTCATCCGCAGCTCGCTCGGTCCGGTGGCGACCTTGACCCGCTGCAGCACCTTGCCGGTGTACCGGTCGAGCGCGAACAGGTAGTCCGGCTCGGCGGTGAAGCCGTAGCCGGTGATGAGGTAGTCACCCCACAGGAGCATCGCGGCGTTCGACACGAGGCTGGCGGAGACCCATTCGCGCGAGTGTCGGCAGAGATCGAGGGCGACCACGCGATTGCCGTTCCGCTTGATCTCGCGCGCGTAGCCATTGAACTGCAACGACACGTAGAGCGCGCTCCCCTGCCGAACGATCCCGGAGATGGTGTTAAACGGCGGCACATCTTCGGGCCGAAGGTCGACGAAGAGGGTGGGGTCGGCGACGTCGTGGAACCGGAAGGAGCATTGGAAGCCAGGCCAGCCGCGCCCCGAGGTTCCTGCCGGCCGCGCGCTCACCATCGACACGACCAGACCCGTCGGAGCGTCCAGCCACTGTTTGCCTGGCTCGGGCGCCCTGCCGTCGGGGTCATCGCTGCACAGATCGAACGCGCTGGGTAGGCCGCGATCGCTCGTGGTAATGCCCCCGCGGCCGGCCACCGGCGCGTCCGGCGCGACCGCATCGAGGGTCCAGTCGACAATCATGTCGGAGTGGCGCGACTGGGTGAGCTTGCCAAAGAGGCGCGGGAGCCGCTTTGGGCCTGCAGTCGCACCTACGGCACTCCGCGCGGCAGGCTCACACACCGGCACGATGGTGCTCGGCGACCTCAAGCTTCCGGTTTCGTCCGCGAGCGCAACGGCCGACAAGCAGAGCGACGCGAGCCACAGGATTGCATGACCGGTTCGGCGGCTCATGGCAGGCCACCAATGCCGAGCGGAATGGTCACCGGCATGTGCTCATCGATGGTGACCGTGACCTCGCGAAGGAACGGCGTGTCCATGTCGAACGTGGCCTCGATCGAATGGCCACCTGCCGTGATGAGCAGGATCGTGCCGAGGCGCGGGAGTAGGTCGCCGACTTCGTACTCGACGCCGGTGCAGGTCAGGCTGTCGAGCCCATCGGCGCCGGTAAGCGTGCCGGTGCCGTCGAGCAGCAACGTCGTGCTGCCGATTACCGGTATGCCATCGCGCTTCGCCACCTGCGCGTCGAGCTCGACGGTTGCGGTGGCGAGCGTCACCCAATAGCGCGTCTCATCGGCGCAGACCCCGTAGCCGACCAGCGCGTCGAGCGTGCGGCCGTCAACCTCGAGTGCGCGCACGTCAACCTCGAGGTCCATGCGAGCTTCGCCGCCTGAGTAGCGGAAGATCGCCGTGCCCGCCACCACGTGGCCGCCGACGGTGCAGCCCTCGGCAAAACTGAGCGTGATCGTGTCCGCGGTCGCCTCGGCTGCGGTCGTGACGGTGACGCAGGCGAGCTCGGCGCGAAGTCTGCCGACCTCGTCGCCCACGAAGGTGCCGCGCGGCGCGCCGCAGTCGTACGTGGGGATCACGCCGAGCAGCTCGAGCGCGTCGCGGGCCTGCTCGGTGGCGGCGACCGCGGCCTCGATGCGCGTGCGGGCGTCGGCGATCTCCGCCTCCGTAGGCAGGTCGTCGGAGTCACTCGAGCAGGCGCTGGCGAGTAGTGCGCCGAGGACTCCTCGAAAGAGGTGGTCGCGCATGCTCGCGAGATTAGCCCACGCGGACCGCGATCACGAGGCGAGGTGGAATTGCTGTTCATGTCCGTCGGCAACTCGTAGCGTGGAAGGCATGAAGCTCCAGCGCCTATTTCATGTGCT
>SHYZ01000161.1 GCA_009692535.1 Myxococcales bacterium | reverse complement strand
AGTGAACGTGCGCGACGCGGCGTAAGCCGGCGCGAGAGAGACAGCGAGAGCCCGATGGAAGACCAAGGAAAGCGGCTGACGCTCGCAGTGGCGATCGTCGCCGTCATGTGGGCGGTGTACCTGTACGTGGTTGCGCCGCCACCGCCTGCGCCGACGGCGCCAGCCGTTGCGCCAGCGGTCGCGCCGGCGCCGATCCCCGGGCCAGTCCCGGTGGGCGTCCCGGCCACGGCGGGTGCGCCGGCTCCCGCGGCCGCCGGGGTTCCAGCGCTGGGGGGCGCGGCGGTCGCAGGTCTTGGCGCAGACGGCAGCGGCGTGGCAGTCGCCGCGGGAGCCAACGCGCTCGCAGCGCCGGCGGTCGTGCGTTGTGACGTCGCCACGGCGCAGACGGCCGAGCTTCAAGGCAGCGGTTACGTCGCCACGATCTCGGCGTGTGGCGGCGGCTTAGCGCACTTTCGCATCAGTGCGGCGCAGTACGAGCAGCGGGTGCGCGGCCGAAAACCCGAGCCGCTTGATCTCGTCCGTACTGGCGAGCGCGCGGAGCTCTTTCCGTTGCAGGTCTCGCTTCCAGGTGCGGTCGTGGCGATCCCGGCGGGGTCCACGTGGCGGCTGTCGTCGCCGACGGCCGACGAGGTGCTCGCAACGTTTGAATCGCCCACGCTTGCCGTCGAGCGGCGGCTCAAGGCCGTCCCTGGAAAGTACGCACTCGAGATTTCGATCCGGGTCACGAATCGGCAGCCGGCGGGCGCGATCGACGTGCCCCTCGGAATCTCGGTGACCGGTCGGCAGGCGCCGGGGAGCCCCGAGCGCGGGATGTTCACCTATGCGCCACCCACCTGGGGTGCGGCCTGCTACCTCGACGGGGAGCTCCGAGCGAAGGCCGTTGGGGACCTCTCCGAAACCGCGGATGCGCGCACCGGCGATGTGCGCTGGGCCGGTGTGGCGCACAAGTACTTTCTCTTTGCCGTGGCGGGGCGACTCGAACCGAGCGACCGGCTCTCCTGTTCACTCCGGCGCGTGCCCGACGCTGAGGCCGGCATGACCGGCACGATGGCCGCGCTGCTTCAGTTTCCCGCCTTCCGGCTCGGACCGGGGGAGAGCGCGTCCCGCCACGCGGTCGTCTACGCCGGCCCAAAGCTCGTCGAGGATCTCGAGCAGGTGTCGGGGCTCGGCAAGGTTGACGCGGAGCTCGATCGTTCCGTTGATCTCGGGTTCTTTGGCTGGCTGGCGCGCCCGATGTTGTCGCTGCTGCAGGTGTTTCACGGGGTGTTCGGAAACTGGGGCTTCGCGATCATCCTGCTCACCATCACGGTGAAGCTGGCGACGCTCTACTGGACCCACAAGTCGATGAAGTCGATGAAGCGGATGGGCCAGCTCAAGCCGAAGATCGACGCGCTTCGTGCGAAGTATCCCGACGACAAGCAGCGCCAGAACGTCGAGATGATGAACCTCTACAAGGCGGAGAAGATCAACCCGCTGGGCGGCTGTCTGCCGATGTTGCTGCAGATGCCGGTCTGGTTCGCGCTCTACCAGACGCTCGACGCCGCGGCCGAGCTGTATCAGGCGCCGTTCATCGGATGGATTCACGACCTTACTGCGCCGGATCCGTACTACGTGGTGCCGGCGCTGATGACCGCCGTGATGTTCGTGCAGCAGAAGATGACGCCGTCGACGATGGACGCCGCACAGCAAAAGATGATGCTCTACATGATGCCGATCCTGTTCGGGGGCATGTCGTTCGTGTTCCCCGCGGGACTCACGATCTACATCCTCACGAACACGATGTTGTCGATGGCGCACCAGCGGTATCTGAACCGCGATGACCGGGCCACAGCGTCGCCGCGGGGCGCTTCGGTCGGTGGCGTGGGGCAGAGCAAGACGGTGCGGACTTGATGCCGGCGCCGAGCCGTGATAGCGGGGAGTCCCATGGTTGACGTTGAGAGAGCACAGAGTGTCCTAGTTGATCTGCTGGCAAAGATGGGCTTCGACGCAAAGGTCGAGGTCCACGAGGACGAAGAGCGCATCACGCTCGAGGTGAAGACGCCGGACTCGGCGCTCATCATCGGAAAAAAGGGGCAGACGCTCGACGCGCTGCAGACGCTCATGCTGCTGCTGCTCCGGCAGGAGGATGCCGAGGCGGCGGCGCGTGCGGGCAAGCCGGTGGTCGTGGACGCCGAGGGGTATCGCGCGCGGCGGATCGACACGCTGGTCGACATGGCGACGCGGCTCGCGGCCAAGGCGCTGGCGTCGAATCGCGCGGTCGAGCTTGAGCAGATGTCGGCGTACGATCGCCGCATCGTGCACGGGGCCGTGGGCGCGATCGCCGGCGTGACGTCACGCAGCGAGGGCGACGGAAAAGATCGTCGCCTGCTTATCGTTCCCGATCCGACCAAGGTCGTGTGACGCGTACGATCGCCGCCGTGGCGACGCCGCCGGGTAACGGGGGCGTCGGCATCGTGCGGCTATCGGGGCCGAGGGCGGGGGAGATTGTCGCCGCGATGATCGGGCGGACGGCGGCGGAGCTTGAGGATCGGCGGTTGGTGCGCGGCGTCGCGCGGGCGCCGGGGTCGGGCGAGCGGCTCGACGAAGTACTCGCGGTGATCATGCGCGGCCCGCGCTCGTACACCGGCGAAGATGTCGGGGAGCTGCATGGTCATGGGGGCGCGCAGAACGTGGCGCGACTGCTCGCGGCGGTGCTGGCTGCGGGCGCGCAGCCGGCCGAGCCGGGCGAGTTCACGCGGCGGGCGTTCGAGAATGGCCGGATCGATCTTTCGCGCGCCGAGGCGGTCGCGGCGGTGATCGGCGCAGCGAGCGAACGTGCGCTGCGGGCGGCGCAGACGCAGCTCGCGGGCGCGCTTGGGGCGCGCGTGGCGGCGGAGGAGGGCCGCGTGCTCGAGTTGCTCGCAGAGGTTGAGGCGGCGATCGATTTTCCCGACGAGGCGCTCGTGACGAGTGGGCGCACCGAGCTGGCGGCGGCGGCCGCGCGCCTGGCCGAGCAGCTGCGCACGCTGGCGCGGAGCCATGGCGAGGGGCGCGCGCTCGCCGAAGGGATCACGGTGGTGCTCGTCGGCGCGACGAACGTAGGCAAGTCGAGTTTGTTGAACGCGCTCTTAGGCGAGGAGCGTGTGCTCGTGTCGTCGAACCCGGGCACGACGCGCGACTACGTCGAGGTGCGGATGGAGTGGAACGGGTTTCGCGTGACGGTCGTCGACACCGCGGGCGAGCGGAGCGCGGGCGAGCGGGCGGCGGGCGAGCGGGCGGCGGGCGAGCGGGCGGCGGGCGAGCGGGCGGATGTGGTGGCGTGTGGCGACGCAGGGGCGGCGGCGTCGCCGTCGTCGGCGGCGTGCGGCGGTGCGCCGACGGAGGTCGACGCGAGAGACCTGGCCTCGGCGGACGAGGCGCGGGGCATCGAACTCGGCCGCGCGCGGGCGGTGCGAGCGGATGTCGTTGTGCGCGTGCACGACGCGGCGGTGGTGCGAGGCACCGCGGGATGCGCGAGTGCGGCGGAGCTTGAGGTGTGGAACAAGGCCGACCTTGCCGCGCCACCCGAAGGCACACTCGGCGTGTCGGCGCGTACCGGGGCGGGGCTCGACGAGCTGCGCCAAGCGATCCTCGCTCGTGTCGTCGGTGCGCCGACCGAGGGTGACGAGAGCGGCGTGGTGACGACCGAGCGACAACGGGCGGCACTCAGCGACGCGGCCGACGCGTTGGCGCGCGGTGCGGCGGCGGCGGTGGCCGGCCGATCGAGCGAGCTGGTCGCGGCGGATCTTCGTGTCGCGGCGACGGCGCTCGCGCGGATACGAGGGATCGACGTCGGCGAGGGCGTACTCGACCAAATCTTCGCGCGATTCTGCATCGGCAAGTAGCGTGCGCGTGGGGCATGGACTTCTGGTGGTAGCGGCGCGAGCGCTCTCGTGGCCGCTCGCGGTGACGGGAACGGTGCCGCGCGTCGACGCTATTGTTGTGCTCGGGTCGCCACTCGCCGAGGACGGCGCACTCACGATCGTGGGGGAGGAGCGGGTGCGTGCGGGCGTCGCGCTCCACCGCGCAGGGGTTGCGCCGCTCCTGTGCATGACCGGGGGCATGAGTCGTCGTGCGCGACGAGGCGCGGTGCCGGAGGCGGTCGGGATGGCGCAGCGAGCGGGCGAGCTCGGCGTGCCAGCGGAGGCGCTGCGGCAGGAGACGCGCTCGCGGTTTACGAAGGAGAATGCGTTCTACTCGGCGGCGCTCCTTGCGGCCGACGGGGTACGAAGCGTCGTGGTCGTCACGCAGCCGTTCCACCTGCGACGCGCGCGGCTCTGGTTTAGGCGGGCGGGGTTTGTGGTGTACGGCGAGCGAATGCGAGAGAGCATTCAGTTCGCCGAGCCGCTTCGGGGCGTGCGCTGGGCCCTCGGGGAGTACGCGGCGCTGCTGCGCGATGTCGTAGACCGCGCGCCGGTTGGCTGACGCGCGGGTGGGGCGGGGTGCTGTCGGAGGGGCGTGGTAAGTGCCCACCCACCCGCGACGTTGGGGGACTGCTCGGCGAAGAGTGCTGTCCGGGGTGCTGTCGGAGGGGCGTGGTAAGTGCCCACCCACCCGCGACGTTGGGGGACTGCTCGGCGAAATGCGCCGCGCGGGCCGCCCCATGCACGCCCCTCCGCCCGCGCCCCTCACGGCCCGAGCAGCGGTCCGACCGCTACCCCGGCCTCCACCGCGTCGGCGAGCGCGTCGGGATCGTCACGCACGGACGCTGCCAAGTGCGGCACGGTTCCTAGCACCGCCACGCCGCCATGGTGCTCAATCTCCGCTCTGCACGAGGAGACGTCGCCCGCCACCGGGGCCGCCACTTGGTTGAGCACCACGCCCGCCACGACGAGCCCGGCCTGTCGCGCCGCGGCAAGGGTGAGCAGGGTGTGGTTGATCGTCCCGAGCGACGTCCGCGCAACGATCAGCAGCGGAAATCCGAGTGCGCGCACCAGCGCGTCCCCGAGGAGCGCATCCCCATACGGAACGAGCAGGCCGCCTGCGCCCTCGACCAGCAGCAGGTCGGGCCGCGTCGCGAGGAGCTCGTCGCGCGCGGCCAGCACGACCGCGAGCGACACCGGCCGTCCCGCGAGGCGCGCGGCGACCGCCGGCGCAACCGGTGGGGCGTACCGGAACGGCACCGGCACCGCTCGTCCGGCGGCTGCGGCCAGTCGGGATGCGTCGCTGGCATCGGGGCCACTCCCAGTCTCTACCGGTTTCAACGCGGCAACTGCCAGCCCACGCCGGAACGCTGCCCGCAGGAGTCCTACACAGAACGTTGTTTTTCCGACGCCAGTGTCGGTGCCTGTGACGAAGTAGCCGCGGGTCATTCGGTCTCCGTCTCGATGCCCCGGCGGACCGCGTCGACCAGCAACTCGAGCTCGTCCTCGGTCACCGACAGCGGCGGCATCAGCACGATCACGGAGCCGAGCGGACGGAGGATCACCCCGTGGGCGCGGGCCGCGCGGCAGACGCGTGCACCGACCTGCGCGTCGGCCGGGTAGGCGCGCCGAGAGACGCGGTCGGCCACGAGCTCGATGCCGACCATCAGCCCGAGTTGGCGGATCTGCCCGACGTGGGGCCTGGGCGCGATCCGGGTCGCAAGCAGCGCCGCAAGTTGCGCCGCGCGAAGCCGCACCCGAGCCAGCACCTGGTCTGACTCAAAGAGGTCGAGCGACGCAAGCGCAGCGGCACAGGCGAGAGGATTTCCGGTGTAGGTGTGGCCGTGGAAAAACGTCTTCTGATCGGCAGCGGAACCTAAAAATGCCGTGTAAATCCGATCACTTGCTAGTGTCGCCGCAAGTGGAAGATAGCCCCCGGTCAGCCCCTTTGCGACACAGAGCAGGTCGGGCGCGATCGCTTCTTGCTCGCAGGCAAAGAGCGTCCCGGTGCGGCCGAAGCCGGTCGCTACCTCGTCAAAGATCACGAGCACATCATGCTTGCGGCAGAGTTCTACGGCGGCACGCAGGTAGCCCGGCGGCTGAACGAGCATGCCTGCGGCGCCCTGGACTAGCGGCTCCACGATGAAGGCCGCGAGCTCGTGTCCATGCTCCTCGAGGGTCTGCGCGAGGGCCGCTAGGCAGCGGTCGCGACAGGCGTCAGGCGTAGGCGCGGCTTCATCGCGGTACCAGTACGGCGTCGGCACCCGGAGCACGTCGAACAGGAGCGGTCGGAAGATTTCGTGGAAAAGATCGATTCCTCCGACCGAGACCGCACCAAGCGTGTCGCCGTGGTAGGCCTCCGCGAGTCCGAGGAAGCGGCGCTTCTCGGGACGGCCACGCTGGCGTTGGTATTGGAACGCCATTTTGAGTGCGATCTCGACGGCGGTGGAGCCCGAGTCTGAGTAAAAGACCTTCGTAAGGCCGGCGGGCGCAAGCCGCGCAAGCCGCGCCGCCAGCTCGATGGCCGGCACGCTTGCGAGGCCGAGCATGGTCGAGTGCGCCACGCGCCCGAGCTGCGCGACGATGGCCTCGTCAATCTCGCGGCGCCGGTGGCCGTGCACTGTCACCCAGAGCGACGACACGCCGTCGAGGTAGCGCCGCCCCGCAACATCAATCAGGAAGTTCCCTTCGGCGCGCTCGATGATCAGCGGCTCGTCGTCCTGCCAAGCCTGCATCTGGGTGAACGGATGCCAGACGTGCTGCTTGTCGAGGGTCGCCAGCGCGGCTTGGCGCGCGGCGTCCGAGGGGGCGTGCGGAAGCGCGGTCATCGCGGGACCTGGGGGAGCGCTCGCTCGGACACCAGCTGCGCCAAAGCGCGCAGGGCGAGCTGCACGTCATCGGGCTCATGCGCGGCGCTGAGCGAAAACCGCAGTCGAGCGGTCCCCGGCGCGACGGTCGGTGGGCGGATTCCTTGGACGAAGATCCCCTCGCCGAGCAGTCGCTCGCTGACCTCCATTACGCGATGGTCGTCGCCTACGTGGACAGGAAAAATCGGCCCGGGCGCAGGGTGTGCGGGTCCGCGCGCAAGCCCAAGACGCACGAGCCCCGCCGCGAACTCGTCGCACGACCGCGTGAGGCGTGCGCGCAGCTCGTCGCCGGCGCGGGACTGCACCAGCGTTACGGCGCAGGTGGCCGCGGCAACGACTGGCACCGGAAGCGCGGTGGTAAACACGAAGCTCCTTGCTCGGTTGAGCAGGAAGGTGATGAGTGCGGTGGAGCCGGTGACGTAGGCGCCGAACACCCCGAACGCCTTGCCGAGCGTTGCGATGTGGACGTCGGGGACAATGCCGTGCGCTGCAGCCAAGCCCCGGCCGCCGGGCCCGACCACCCCGGTCGCGTGCGCCTCGTCCACCACGAGCGCGGCGCCGTGCGCGTCGGCCAGTGCGCGGAGCGCGGGGAGTTGCGCGAAATCGCCGTCCATCGAGAACAGGGTGTCGGTGACGACAAACTTACGGCGCGCGACCGGGGCCTCCGCGAGCAGCCGGGCGAGCGTGGCGGTGTCGCCGTGCGGGTAGACGACGACCCGCGTGCGGGCGAGCTTGCAGCCGTCGATGAGGCTGGCGTGGTTCAGCTCGTCCGAGAAGACGACGTCTTCGGGGCCGCTCAGGGCAGAGAGCACCCCAAGGTTGGCGTGGTAGCCCGAGTTGAAGAGGAGCGCCGCTTCGCGGTCGTGGAATGCGGCGAGGGCGACTTCGAGCCGGCGGTGCGGACCAAGCGACCCGGCGACGAGGCGTGATGAGCCGGCCCCGAGGCCATGGTCGGTCATGGCGTTCCGCGCAGCATCGCGGAGGCGGGCATCGGCCGCGAGGCCCAGATAGTCGTTGCTCGAGAAGTTTAGTGCGGGCCGTCCGTCCACGGTGACCACGCGGCCCTGTGCTCCGTCGATCGGTCGCATGCGACGAGCATGGCCCCGGGCCGCCAGCGCGCGAAGCTCGTCGTTGATAAAGGTGAGCGGCACGGCGACAAATCTAGGGCGCGGTGCGCGAGGGTGTCAACGTTTCGCGAACGGGGATGCGAACGGGGAAGTGCGGCGCGAAAAGACGGACGGCGTGCCGGGCGTCCGTTTCACGTGGAACGGGGCTGCGGGGCAGCGAGTACGGTCGGCGGGACTGCGGTTGGCGGCGAGTACCGCCGGCGGGACTGCGGTTGGCAGCGAGTACGGCCGGCGGGAGTGCGGCCGGCGGCGAGTACGGCCGGCGGGAGTGCGGTTGGCGGGACTGCGGTTGGCGGCGAGTACGGCCGGCGGGACTGCGGTTGGCGGGACTGCGGTTAGCGGGACTGCGGCCGGCGGGACTGCGGCCGGTGGGACTGTGGCCGGCGGGATTGTGGCCGGCGGGATTGTGGCCGGCGGGATTGTAGCCGGCGGGATTGTGGTTGGCGGGATTGTGGCCGGCGGGATTGTGGTTGGCGGGATTGTGGTTGGCGGGATTGTGGCCGGCGGGATTGTGGTTGGCGGGATTGTGGTTGGCGGGATTGTGGCCGGCGGGATTGTGGCCGGCGGGATTGTGGCCGGCGGGATTGTGGTTGGCGGGACTGCGGTTGGCGGGACTGCGGTTAGCGGGATTGTGGCCGGCGGGACTGCGGTTAGCGGGACTGCGGTTGGCGGGACTGCGGTCGGCGGGACTGCGGTCGGCGGGAGCCCGTTCCACGTGGAACAGCCGCCTTGGTCCCCCTGCGACTCACGTTGTCGGGACCGGAAGCAGCACGAGGGCCCGCTTGGCACCCGCGATCTGGTACTCGCGCCGCTCCGCCCCCAAGGGGAGCG
>SHYZ01000160.1 GCA_009692535.1 Myxococcales bacterium | reverse complement strand
TCGCGCGGTCACGATCCTCACGGTCGCGCTCCCGCTGGCGGTCCTCTCGCGCACGGTCCTCACGGTCACGGTCCTCGCGGTCACGCTCGCGCTGGCGGTCCTCCCGCTCACGATCCTCTCGGTCTCGCTTCGCACGCGCCTCGCGGGCCAGCCGCTCCGGGTCGGGCTTGGGTACCGGCTTGACCTTCGGCGGCTCGGGTTTCTTTTTCGGTGCGCCCGGGACCAGCGGCGAGTCGTCCTCATCGTCCCAGCTCACCTTCGGCTCGGGCACAGGTTCGGGCTCGGGCTCGGGCTCCTCGCGCTCCCGATTGCGCGATGCCGCCCGATCATCATCACCGTCGCGGTCGCGCTCAGAACTCCGCCCGCCGCCGGCTGGCCCCTCGGCTCGTGCCACGAGCGACAGCGCCGCCTGGCCGAGCTCGCGCCGGGCCTTGCCGTCGAGCTTGTTGCCGCGCACGACCACCTCGCGCGAGCCGACGATGGCCCCGCCACGGCCCGCGCGCACGACCACCGTCGCGACCAGTCGCGGCCCTTGTCGCTTCGCCGATCCCGACACGAACGCATCCGCGTCCAGCTCGGCGGCGAGGTCGCGCAGGTCGCGCTCGGAGTTGCCGCGCGCGCCAACGCGCTTGCGTGCCTTTGCCACCTGCGCGGGCGTCACGAGCGTGTGCTTGGTCTCGAGCGCGCTCTGGACGGCCGAGGCCAGCTGGCCCGCTTGCGGGCCCGAGAACCCGAGCACCACAACGCGCTTGCCCCACGCGGCGGTCGACGCGAGGAGCAGCGCGGCGATGACCGCCGCCGTTACGCTGTGGCTAGTCCTTCGCAACACGGTTGATGGTGAGCAGGTCGATTTCGTCATTTCGAATACCCGGCGCGGTGGTCCCGGCTGCTGGACTGCGCGGTGCCGGCGTCGACGCTGGTGCCGACGCTGGTGTCGACGCTGGTGCCGACGGTCGCGCTCCCCGCCAGCCCTCGTTGGTGTCGGTGCTCGCGGTCACGCCGCGGAACACGAGCGCGAAATCGTCTGGCGAGCTCGAGTGCTTGAGCGCTTCCTGGTAGGTGACCAGCTTGCGGTGGACGAGGTCGGCGAGACACTGGTCGAAGGTACACATGCCGTACGGCTCGCGACCAGTAGCGATGGCGTCGCGGATCTCGCGAGTCCGATGCGGGTCCTCGATGAGCTCCCGGACGCGCGGCGTGTTCACCAGCAACTCGATCGCCGGCACCATCCCCTTGCCGTCGGCACGCGGTACGAGTCGCTGTGACACGACGCCACGCAGCACCGCGGCGAGCTGCAGCCGAATCTGCGCTTGCTGATCCGCCGGAAACGCGGAGACGATCCGGTTCACCGTTTCGTGCGCGTCGATCGTGTGCAGCGTCGAGAGCACGAGGTGGCCGGTCTCGGCGGCGACCATGGCGATCTCGATGGTCTCAAGGTCGCGCATCTCTCCGACGAGGATGACGTCGGGATCCTGGCGCAGCGCAGACCTGAGCGCCTGCGCGAAGGAGCGCGTGTCGATCCCCAACTCGCGCTGATTCACGATCGAGCGCTTGTCGCGAAATACGAATTCGATCGGGTCTTCGATGGTGACGATGTGCGCCGCCGACCGCTGGTTCACATAGTCGATCATCGCGGCGAGCGTGGTCGACTTGCCGGAGCCGGTGCTGCCGGTCACCAGCACCAGCCCACGATGCTCCTCGGCGAGCTTGACCACGGCCGGTGGCAGGTTCAGCGTTTCGAACGCCGGCACCTCGGGGGGCACCAGCCGGAGCACCATGCCGACGCTGCCGCGCTGCTGGAACAGGTTGACGCGGAAGCGCGAGCCGTCGGGGAGCGCGTGCGCGACATCCATCTCGAGCGTGCGCGCGAACTCGGCGCGCTGGTGCTCGTTCAGGAGCTCGTGCGCGAAGGCGGCGAGCACCTCGGAAGTGAGCGCGGGCACATCCTTGACCACACGGAGATCCCCTTTGAGGCGAAAAATCGGGGGCTGGCCGGCCTTGAGGTGAACGTCCGACGCGCCGAGTTGCCTTGCCGCGACCAGCACGCGGTCGAGGAGCCGGGCGCTCATGCGTGCGACTGTAGCACGGCGCGATGCTCGTTCCGGCGTGCTACGGTCGCACCGTGGCTGGGTCAGGCGTTCTGCCACCGCACGACGCACCGAAGCCGGTGCCGGTGCCGCCGCCCGTGCCTCGGGTGCCCGTCTCCGCGCGCGTAGAGGTGCTCGTGGTCGACGCTGCCGCGGACGTGCGTGCGGGATTTGTCGCGCTGCTCGAGCCGCTCGGGTGCGGCGTGCTGGCGACCGGCGATGCCGAGGCGGCGCTCGCTCTCGCCGAGGCGAAGGGCGTTCGCGTCGCCATCGTGGATGTCGATACGCCCGCGACCGGCGAGGGGATCGCGTTGATCGCAGCGCTCGCAGCGCAGACGCCGCCAGTCGTCGTGTTCGCGCTGGTCACGCAACGTAGCTTTGACCTCGCAGTGCAGGCCGTGCGCGCCGGTGCCTGCGACGTGGTGGTCAAGGCGCCAGACCAGGTGCAGTACCTGCGTGGGCGGATCGCGCCGCTCTGCAGCGTCGGTGCGGTGGTCGCGGGTCCGTTGGCGACCGCGGGGGCACCGGCCGCTGCGCCGGTGGATGCCGGGCTCGATGCCGACCTGCGCCGCCATCTCGACGAGCTGCTCCGGGCCCTCATGGCCGCCGACCGGCGTGCGATCGTCACCGACGAGCGCTACGCCGTCGGTGACAGAGGCACCGCGGGCGGAACCGCGCGCGTGCTCTGCGCGAGTGCGGATGATCGCCTGTTCAAGGGGCTGTCGTCGCCCGGCGCAATGCCGGGCTTCACGTTCGAGTTGGCGCAGTCGGCTGGCGCCGCGCTCGATCGTGTGACGAACCAGGGCTTCTCCATCGTGCTCGTCGGCCCCGACCTTCCTGACATGCCGTCGGCGATGCTGGTGCGCGCGGTGCGTGAGCAGGAGCCCGACCTCGCGGTGCTGGTCTACGCTCCTGGGGGGCGGGTTGAGCTGATCGAGTCGTCGCGCAGCGTGCTGTTGATCGAAAAACTCGGCGCTGCGAGTCAGCTTGCGGAACGCCTCATTGAGCTCGCCGAAGCCCAGCGGGTGAGGGCGCAGGAGCGGCGGACGTTACGGCTGTTTCGCGAGCGGCACGAAGAGTTGCTGCGTCGCTTCGCCGAATTCCGTCGTCGCCTCGATGCGCGCGCGAAATAGCGGCGTCGCTGTGGATCGCGTCGCGGCTACGCGCCGTCCGGTTCGCTCGGCGCGCTTGGTTCAACGACACCGATGTACGGCAGGTTGCGGTAGCGCTGTGCGTGGTCGAGGCCGTAGCCGACGACGAACTCGTCGGGGATCGTGAACCCGAGGTAGTCGATCGGGACCTCGGTCTTGGCGCGCGACGGCTTGTGAAGCAGCGCGCAGAGTTTGACCGACGCGGGGTTTCGGGTGCGCAGGTTCTCGAGGAGATACTCGGCCGTCAGCCCGGTGTCGATGATGTCCTCGACGACGACGACGTGCTTGCCTTCGATCGGGTGGGACAGATCGGCGGTGACTTTGACCACGCCGGACGATCGGGTCTCGTCGCCATAGCTTGCGATCCCGATCAGATCGAGCGTGAGCGGCAGGTTCACCTGCCGACAGAGATCGGAGAGGAAGATCACCGATCCCTTCATGACTCCGACGAGCACGAGGTCGCGGCCACGGCCGGAGAAGTCGCGGGTGATCTCTCGTCCGAGCTCCGCCACGCGGTCGGCGATCTTTGCGGCGGAATAAAGTTCACGGCAGCGCTTGCCATCCAGTTCCAACATCGCCGGAGGCTAGCACGCGCGGCCTGGCGCTTCAGAGCGACGGACGAGGGAGAGCAGCGACGACGGCGGAAGCGGTTGGCTGGGTTGGCCGAGCGGTCCGCGATCAGCGGAGGCGGGCGACGGCGCGGGCAACCGAGGCGCGCAGGACCGAGGCGTCCTCGAGGCCTTCAAAGCGTTCACGGCCGATGAAGTAGGTCGGCAGCCCGTGTACGCCGACCGCCCGAGCGTGCGCCTGGTCGGCGGCGATCCGGTCGCTGGTGCGCGGCGCTGTCACGCACTCGGTGAGCGTGGCGAGATCGAGTCCGTGTTCGGTCCAGAGCCGCACGCTCGCGGCGGGCGAGAGGTCACGCTGGTCGCACGCATTTTCACCGCCGGTGCGTACCGCCATCAGCGCGGCAGCGATCGCTTCACCGCGGCCGACCTCCTCGGCGCAGCACGCTAGGCGCGACAGATGCTCGGCGTTCGCGTGGAACTGCATCGGGACGTTCTTGCGCACGATGCGCACGCGCGCAGCGTATGGCGCGAGGATCTCGTCGAGCACGTGCGCGAGGCGGCAGCAGTAGGGGCACTCGTAGTCGAGGTACTCGACGATGGTGGCGACGTCGGGGCGCTCGAGCGCGAGAATCTCGGGGGCCTGTGTGAGCGCGATCTCGGCTGCGCCTGGGGCGTTCGCGCCCGCGCCGGCGACGAGCGGACCGACGGCGCAGAGCAGTGCCGACGCGCCGAAGAGGACCGGCCCGGCCGCGCTCCACGGGGGCGCGGGCAGGCTGCGCTGCGCGAGGGCGAGCGCAAGGAGCGCGAGGCCCGCACCGTCGGCGAAGAGGCAGGTGCGACAGAATGCGCCGATCACGAACGCCTGCAGCCCGAACAGGCCCACGGCGACTAGCGCTCCGACGAGGCTGGCCGGGAGCAGCCAGCGTCGCGCACGGCCGCCCACGAGCAGGAGCAGGGCGATGCCGGCGTAGAACGCGAGCCCGGCGGCCGGAATGCCGACGGCGAAGCGACCGGCCCACCGCCGGACCTCGTCGCAGCCGCCGCCTTCGCTGCACAGCGCAGTGCCGCCTGCGAGGTAGCCGGCGAGGAGCAGCGCGGAACTCGCGAGGCCGACCAACACGATCAGTCGCAGCGCGAGTTCACGCGCACGCTGCCCGACGCTGGCGACCTCAGTCACGGGCGAAGGGTAGCCTCAGCCGCGAGCGGGCGCCACAGCGCATCGGCCGCGCTTTGTTGGCAAAGGATTTACTCCGACGAAACCAAGTCGAAACAACCGGCGGGGTAAACCCCCCGGCGATGACGGATGAGGCAGGCGCGGCAATCATGGCGACGAGGGAGGTGCAGCGATGAAGAAGCTCGAGGCGATCATCAAGCCGTTCAAGCTCGACGAGGTGAAGGAGAGCCTCTCCGAGCTCGGCGTCACCGGCATGACGGTTACTGAGGTGAAGGGGTTCGGACGCACCGGCGGCAAGCGCGAGGTCTATCGCGGCTCCGCCTACGTCGTGGACTTCGTTCCCAAGGTGAAGGTCGAGATCATCGTGAAGGACGAGCTCGTGCACCAGGTCGTCGAGGCGATCACCAAAGCGGCCCGCACCGGGCGCATCGGTGACGGAAAGATCTTCATCACGCCGGTCGACGAGGTGATTCGCATCCGCACCGGTGAAGTCGGCGAGGACGCGCTGTAGCTAGATCGAAGGTGCCGCCGCAGCAGCACCGCAAACGCGAACCCACGCAGCGCAGACTGCACCCAACTCGAACAACGCCACCCCAAACCACCGAACCACACCGAGGAGCCAGCCCATGACCCCGAACGACGTCGCCAAGTATGCCGAGAAGCACGGCGCCAAGATGATCGACTGCAAGTTCGTCGACCTCTTCGGCACGTGGCAGCACATCACCTATCCGATCGCTCGCCTCGAAGAGGGCTTCGAGGCCGGTTACGGCTTCGACGGCTCGTCGATCCGCGGCTTCCAGGCGATCAACGCGTCGGACATGCTGATGATCCCGGACCCGACGACCGCCGTCATGGACCCGTTCCTCGAGGTGCCGACGCTCTCGCTCATCTGCAACGTGCGCGATCCGCTCACCGGCTCGCCCTACAGCCGCGATCCGCGCCACATCGCCGCGAAGGCCGAGGCGTACCTCAAGTCGACCGGCCTCGCCGACACCATCTACTTCGGACCCGAGGCGGAGTTCTTCGTCTTCGACAGCGTGCGCTTCGACTCGACGACGAACGAGGCCTACTACAAGGTGGACTCCGTCGAGGGGCGCTGGAACTCGGGGCGCGACGAGAAGCCGCACGGCGGCAACCTCGGCTACAAGCCCGGCTACAAGGGCGGCTATTTCCCGGTCTCGCCGGTCGACACGCTCACCGATCTTCGCTCGGAGATGGTGCTCACGATGGCCAAGGTCGGCATCGAGGTGGAGACGCACCACCATGAGGTCGCGACCGCCGGGCAGTGCGAGATCGACATGAAGTACGACTCGCTGACGCGGATGGCCGATCAGCTGCTCTGGTACAAGCACATCGTCAAGAACGTCGCGCTCAAGTCGGGCCGCACCGCGACCTTCATGCCGAAGCCGCTCTATGGCGACAACGGTTCCGGCATGCACTGCCACATGTCGCTCTGGAAGGGCGGCAAGCCGCTCTTCGCCGGCGACGGCTACGCGGGCCTCTCCGACATGGCGCTCTATTACATCGGCGGCATCCTCAAGCACGCGCGTGCGCTCTGCGCGATCGCGAACCCGGGGACTAACAGCTACCGTCGGTTGACGCCGGGCTACGAGGCGCCGGTGAACCTCGCCTACTCGGCGCGCAATCGGTCGGCCGCGGTGCGCATCCCGATGTACTCGACGTCGCCGAAGGCCAAGCGGCTCGAGTTTCGTACGCCCGACCCGAGCTGCAACCCGTACATCGCGTTCGCCGCGATGATGATGGCCGGCCTCGACGGCATCGAGAAGAAGATCCACCCCGGCGAGCCGCTCGACAAGGACATCTACTCGCTGTCGCCCGAGGAGCTCAAGGAGGTGCCGCGCGTGCCGGGCAGCCTCGACGAGGCACTCGACGCGCTTCGACAGGACTACCAGTTCCTGCTCAAGGGCGATGTCTTTACGCCCGACCTCATCGACACTTGGATTGAGATGAAGACCACGCACGAGGTCGATGCGGTGCGGCTGCGGCCCCACCCGATGGAGTTCGGGCTGTACTACGACTGCTGATCCCTGCGGTGCCCGGTCGTCACCTGCGTCAGAGGTGACGGCCGTCGCGCCGAGCGTTCTTCCTCACACTCATCTGGTACTGTTCCCGCCACTATGGTCCGGCAGGGTTTCGGCCCGACCCCGGAGTGACCGTGATCGCCCAGGCTCGCGAGCGTCTCTACATCGATCTTCTGCGCTGGGCCCCCAAGCGCACGTTCGCCTCGGTGGTGGGCACGCTCGCGCGTCGCCGGTTGCCGCGCGCTGTGCGTCGGTCGATGTACACGACGTTTGCCAACCGGGTCGGTGCGGACCTGTCCGAGGTCGCGTTGCCGCTCGAGGAGTACGCGACGCTCGACGATTTCTTCACACGGCAGCTCCGCGCCGGCGTGCGCCCGATCGACGACGCGCCCGAGGTCGTGATCTCGCCTTGCGACGGCACGATCTCCGAACATGGCGAGACCGACCGTGGCCGGTTGGTGCAGGCCAAGGGGATCCACTACCCGCTCTGGGCGCTGCTCGGCGATCGCGCGGCCGCCGAGCGTTTCGAGGGCGGCACTTACGTCACGATCTATCTCGCGCCGCGCGACTACCATCGCGTGCACTTCGCCGCCGGTGGGACGGTCACGGGCTACCGCCACGTCGCCGGCGCGCTCTTTCCGGTGAACGCCGCCGCAGTGCGCCACGTCGACGGGCTGTTCGCGAAGAACGAGCGGCTGATCACCTACCAGGACTCGCCCGCTGGCGAGGTCGCGACCGTAATGGTGGGCGCGACCGCGGTAGGGCAGATCACGGTGACGTACGACGCCGTCGCGACTCGGCTGCGGGGTCGGGGCCGTCCCGGCGAGGAGGTGCGCTTCGGTGCGCCGCATCCGGTTGAGCGCGGTGGGGAGCTCGGCACGTTCCACCTCGGGTCGACGGTGATCCTCGTGTTTCAGCCCGGTCGGGTGCGACTCGGGGCGCTGACCATCGGCCAGCGGGTGCGGATGGGCGAGCCGATTGCGCGTCTGCTGGCGCCTGGCGTGGGCAGTGGGGACGCGGCGTGACCGACGGCGAGAGCGGAGCGGGCGGCGGCGGAGTGCGTGCAAAACCGCCGGGGCTTCGCGTCCCGGCCGATACCGTTGCGCGCGCGTTGGCGGGCGTCGCGGCCGCTCCGTCCGTCCCCAGGGGGGGCGCGCCAGCGTCGGTTGCCGATGACTTCGCCGTCGACCTCGAGCAGGGCTGGTCCGACGAGGTGAGCGTGCGGTCCATGAGTGCGGCAGCCGCCCCGTCGCGGCCGGTTGCAGCCGCCCCGTCGCGGCCGGTTGCAGCCGCCCCGTCGCGGCCGGTTGCAGCCGCCCCGTCGCGGCCGGTTGCAGCCGCCCCGTCGCGGCCGGTTGCAGCCGCCCCGTCGCGGCCGGTGCCGTCGACCTCGTCGCGGCCGGTGCCGTCGATCTCGTCGCGTCTCGCCGTCGGTCCCTTGGGTGCTGCGACCGGCGCGGTGGGTGGGCCGTCGACCGCGAGCCTCGCTGCGGCGTTCTCCCTCGGGACCGACACGCCCAGGTTTCCGCCGTCGCCGACGTCGCCACCGTCGCCCGCCCGAGCGACCTGGTCAGGCCGCCCGGTCGACAACGACACTGGCGAGCTGATCGCTGTGACCGAGTTCGAGGAGGTCGCACCGCCTGCGGTGCCCGTGCCACCCGCGCCACCCGTGCCACCCGCGCTGCCTCCGCCCCCGCCCCCGC
>SHYZ01000007.1 GCA_009692535.1 Myxococcales bacterium | reverse complement strand
ACTCGCGCGCGCGCGCACGCACTTCGATCGCGGACAGGAGCTCTTCGCCGCCGGCGAGTACGAGTCGGCGATCCCCGCGTACGTCGCCGCCTTCTGCGCCGTCCCCGCGCCCGAGCCGCTCTTCAACGTCGCGCAGGCGCACGCCAACCTCGTCGACTACGAGCGCGCGGTCCGCTGGTTCGAGCTCTACCTGCGCGCGCTCCCCGACGACGCGACGGAGAAACGGCAGTCGGTGACGAACCGCCTCGAGCGTCTGCGCCGCCTCCCCGCGCGCGTCCGGGTGGCGAGCGATCCGCCCGGCGCAACCGTGACGCTCGACCCGCGCGCCGGCGGTGCGTCGATCACCGGCGCGGCCGGCGGCGAACCGCTCTTCGTGCCTGCCGGGGCGTACCAGCTCCGCCTCACGCTCGCGCAGCACGAGCCGATCGAAGCAGTGATCGAGCCGCGCATCGGCCAGCCGTACACGTTCTTCTACCAACTCAAGCACCAGACCGGCACGCTGCGCATCGTCACCCGGCCAGCGCGGGCGCACGTCGTCGTCAACGACCGCCTGCTCCCCGGCTCCGGCGTACACCACGAGCGCGTGTCGATCGGTCGCCACACCGTGCAGGTGTCGGCCGACGGGTTCATCTCCGAGCAACGCACGGTCGACGTTCGCGCCCATGAGACCGCCGCGCTCGCCATCACGCTGCCCGCGCGCCCACCGAACGGCCGCTGGCTGCTCATCGGAGAGCTCGGCGTGGTCGGCACCATCGTCGGCGGCGGCATCGCAAGTGCGGTCGATGTGGACTGGAATGGCTTCGGTGCGCTCGCCGGCCTCGCCGCAAGCACCGCCGCGGGCTACCGGTTCCTCCCCGAGCGCGTCCCGTCGGGACAAGCGTCGTACCTCGTCGGCGCGCCGCTCCTCGGGGCGCTGCTCGGCAGCTCGCTCGACGCGCTCCTCTTCGACGATGCGCGCCCGCTCACCCTCACGCTGCCGCTCGCAGCCACGACCGGCGCTCTCTTCACCTTCCGCCGTGCACGCCCCGACGCCGGCCGGGCCGCGCTGCTGAACAGCGGCATGCTCTGGGGCGCGGCCTCCGGCTACGCGCTCGCTACGGTCGTGAGCCGAGACCTCGACCGCGCCACCGAAGGCCGGGCGAAGACCTCCTTGCGCGGCGCGCTCCTCCTCACCGGCACGACCACCGGCATCCTCACCGCCGGGCTGCTCACGCGCCACGTGGAGATCTCGCGCGAGCGGGTCTGGCTCATCGACGCCGGCGGGATCATCGGCCTGCTGATCGCCGCCAGCGCCGCGAGGGCTGTCAGCGCGACCACCAACGACATCACGCTGCCCGAGAACACCGAGCTCTACGGTCTCATCGGCGCGGGCGCCGGCCTCATCACCGCCGCGCTGCTCACGCGACGCCACGACGAGCCCGCAAGTCTCGACGAGCCCGCCCCTCGCCTCACCCCGTCACTCTCCACCATGCGTCGCCCCGACGGCACGACGGTCCCACTGCTCGGCGTCGCCGGCTCGTTCTAGCCACGCGGCGCGAGCAGGTCGGGCAGCTCTTCGCCGCGCACGAGGTCGTCGAGCGTCTCGCGCCGGCGGATCACCGCGAAGCGATCCCCGCGCACCAGCACCTCGGCAGGACGCGGCCGCGTATTGTAGTTCGACGCCATCGTGAAACCGTAGGCGCCGGCCGACATCACGGCGAGCAGCTCGCCCGGCGGCACGCACTGGAGCTCGCGGTCACGCGCGAGGAAATCGCCGGTCTCGCAGATCGGCCCGACGACATCGGTGGTCCAAACCGCCGCCGCCGCGTCGCGACGTACCGCGCGGATCGCGTGGTAGCTGTCGTAGAACGCCGGCCGGATGAGGTCGTTCATCGCCGCGTCGACGATCGTGAAATTCTTTTCGCCCCCCTCCTTGAGGTAGAGCACGCGCGTCAGCAGCACGCCGGCGTTGCCGACGATGACGCGCCCCGGCTCGCACACCACCGTGAGGTCGAGCCCCGCGAACGGCGCGACCGCATCGCGGATCGCCTGGCCGTACTCCGCGGGCGAAGGCGGTGCTTCGCCGTCGTCACGATAGGGAATGCCGAGGCCCCCGCCCACATCGAGCAGCTTCAACTCGACACCGTCGGCACAGAGCTCGCGCGCCAGCTCGGCCACGCGCGCGATCGCATCGGAAAACGGCGCGGTGCGCGTGAGCTGCGAGCCGATGTGGCAGTCGATGCCGACCACCGTGACGTGCGCGAGCGAGCGCGCCAGCCGGTACTCCTCGCGCGCCGCGTCGGCCGAGATGCCGAACTTGTTCTTCTTGAGCCCAGTCGAGATGTACGGGTGCGTCTGGGCGTCGACGTCGGGGTTCACACGCAGCGAGACCGGCGCGCGCACGCCGAGCCGCCCCGCCACGCGGTCGATCGCGAGCAGTTCGCCGTGCGACTCCACGTTGAACGCGAGGATGCCGGCGCGGAGTGCGGCCTCGAGCTCGTCCTCGCGCTTGCCGACGCCCGAGAAGACGACCTTGGCCGGATCGCCACCGGCCAAGAGCACTCGGTGCAACTCGCCGCGCGACACGATGTCGGCGCCGGCGCCGAGCGCGAAGAGCGTGCGCAGGATCGCGAGGCTCGAGTTCGCCTTCACGCTGTAGCAGATGAGATGCCGCTGCCCGGCGAGCGCCTCATCGAACACCCGGTAGTGCCGCTCGAGCGTGGCGTGCGAGTAGATGTAGGTCGGCGTCCCGACGGCGCGCGCGATTTCGGCGAGCGGGACGTCCTCACAATAGAGCTCGTCGCCGCGATAGTCGAAGTGATGCATGGGTCAGCGCCTCTCGCTGAGCTCGAGCTCGAGCCGCTCGAGCTCGGCCAGCACGCGTCCGCGCGCCGGACCACCCGGCAGATCGCGGCGATCGATCGCGGCTAGCGGCTCGAGCCACGCACGAACGTCGTCGTCGAACTCGGGCGCCTCTGCGCGGAGCTCTTCCAGCGAGAGCGCCGAGAGCTCAACGCCACGCGCGATCGCGCAACGCACCAGCGCACCCGCCACATCGTGCGCACGCCGGAACGGCACGCCCTTCGCCGCCAGATAGTCGGCGAGCTCCGTCGCCACGAGGTGCCCCTCGCCGACCGCGCGACCGAGCCGCGCCACGTCGAACTCGAGCCCCGCCACGAGCCCCGCGGTCACGCGCAGACACGCCGTCAGCGTCTCGACCGCGTCGTAGAGCGGCTCCTGCGTCTCCTGCAGATCCTTGTTGTACGCGAGCGGCAGCCCCTTGAGCACCGTGAGCAGCGCCACGAGGTCGCCGATGACGCGCCCACTCTTCGCCCGCAGCAGCTCCGGGATATCGGGGTTCACCTTCTGCGGCATCATCGACGAGCCGGAGCAGTACCCCTCGGGCAGCCGCACGAACCCGAACTCCTGCGAGGCCCAAAGCACCAACTCCTCGCCGAGCCGCGAGAGGTGTACTTGCGCGAGCGCCGCCGCCGCCACCGCCTCCACCGCGAAATCGCGATCCCCGACGGCATCGAGGCTGTTGCGCGTGACCCCCGCAAAGCCGAGCGCCGCCGCGACCCCGTCGCGATCGATCGGGAACGTCGTCCCCGCGAGCGCGCCCGCCCCGAGCGGCGACACGTTTGCCCGCCGCGCGGCGTCCTCGAAGCGACCGCGATCGCGCGCAAACATCTCGGCGTACGCGAGCAGGTGGTGCGCGAGCCGCACCGGCTGGGCGCGCTGAAGATGCGTGTAGCCCGGCGCCAGCGTGTCGACATGCGCGCGCGCCTGCACCGCGATCGCGCGCAGGAGGTCGTCGATCGCCTGTCCGATCTCACCGATCGCCGCGCGCAGGTAGAGCCGCAGGTCGGTCGCGACCTGATCGTTCCGGCTACGCGCCGTGTGTAGCCGCGCGCCCGCCACGCCGATCCGCTCGGAGAGCCGCGCCTCGACGTTCATGTGGACGTCCTCGAGCGACGGCTCGAGCGCGAGCTCGCCCGACTCGAGCGCCCGCGCCACCTGGCCAAGCCCGACCACGATCCGCTCCGCATCCTCGGCCGTGATGATCCCGACGCGCGCGAGCATCCGGGCGTGGGCCACCGAACCCGCTACATCGTGCGTGAGCAGCCGCCAGTCGAAGCCGACCGAGGCGTTCAACGCCGCTGCCCCCGGCTCGAGCCCCTGCCCGAATCGTCTACCGCGAGCGCCGTGTGATCCCGATGTCACGCGCGCGGATATATCACGGCGCGAGTCCCTGAGACCTGCGCCTAGCCTGCTGCACGGCGGTTCAGCCTAGCCGGCTGCGCAGCGGTTCAGCCTAGCCGGCTGCGCGGCGGTTCAGCCTAGCCGGCTGCGCGGCGGTTCAGCCTAGCCGGCTGCGCGGCGGTTCAGCTTGGAGGCCGACGCGCGCGCCTCATCGTAGAACTTGAGCGCGGTCTCAGCCGTGGCGATCGACGCCTCGACATACAGCGGAACGAGCCCGTAGTTCTCACCGCGGAGCATCTCGTAGTAGCGCTGCCGATCGCTCGAGTGAACGATCGCCAATGGATAGCCGTCGCGCAGCAACATGAGGTTGGAGAACACCCGCGCCACCCGCCCCATGTTCGAAGTCCACGGAAAGATGTTCATCAGCCGGTAGTGCGCGCGCGCCGCGCGGTCCACCGGGTGCATCCGACAGGTCGAGTCCTGCTCCAGCCATTCCTGGAATTTCACCAGTCGTGGCTTGATCTTATCTGGCGGCGAGATCTCGTGATAGTAGAGCCGGTGCAGCGGATTTTCCTTCCGCACTGCGAAGCCGGTCTCGCTTTCGTCGGGCGAGATGATGGAGTAGAGCTTCTTCACTGAGTCGAGGGTGAGCGGCTTCTTCTTGTTGTTGTTGTTGGCGTTGCTGTTGTTGCTGGGGCCGGCGCTCGTAGCACCGCTGTTACCCGCACCGTCCTTCTGGCTGCCGTCCTTTGCCAGTGCCGCGGGCGCTCCCGGTACCTGCTCCCGCACCCACGACATCGCCGCATCGAAGCACTTTAGCTCTTCGTAGCTCGGGATCAGCGACACGTCGCTGATGATGTTCTTGTCGATCGCCGCCTTGATTTCGGAGTACGCGAGCACCACGCCCTCGAGCGCGAAGTCGTGGTACATCATCGAAATATCAAGCTTTTTGCTGAACTCTGCGACCAGCTTGGGCGCAACGCGGGCCTCCCTCTCGCGGAGGGTTTGCACAGCGGCGTCCAACTCGAAGAATCGACCTTCCATCCCGTCCCGCTCCTTTGTCATGGTCTTAGCCGCTCCGCCCGTCGCCCTGTCGGCCCTGTCGGCCGGTCCCGACCACCGGGCCCGCTTGCCGGTCCCGACCAGCGCGACCGATCGGGCCCCATCTGAGAACGACACGAGCGTAGCAGACGCGTGTCCGGAAGGTCAAGCTTGCGGCCACGCATGTGTGCCGCTGCGAGGCGCCGGCGCCCCCCTGCGAAACCGAAAGCACGCTGGATTGCAGGCTCCTTCCCTGTTTTGGTGATCCAGCTTCCGATCCCCATTGGCCTGTGCTATCTCCCCGGAGGCTGCGGGTTCTGCCGCCGCGATCACCGGAGGTTGCATGTCTCGCCAAGTGAGCGTCTGTCTGCCTGCCGCATACACCGGCGTGTACCTCGGGGCACACCTCAGAACATTATTCGGCGCATGCCTTGGCCTCACGCTCCTGGTCGGCGGCACGTCCTACGCGGACACTGCACCTGCCGCCGCCACGCCCGCCGACTCCGCACCTGCCGCCGCCACGCCCGCCACGCCCGCCGCGCCCCCGCGGCTCGCCGCCACGCTCAGCGTTCAGCACAGCTTCAGCGCGCTTAGCCTCGCCCCCGGTGCCGAGCCGACCTGGAACCCCGAGCTCGTGCAGAGCCTCTCGATCGATCCCACCTACCAGCTCACCAAAAAGCTCCGCCTTACCGGCCACCTCGGCGTGGCCACCGAGCTCACCAACAGCGACGTCACCAACCGTGAGCGCGAGCCGTTGCTCGAGGACATCTTCGTGCAGGCGGACCTTCCGATAGAACCGCTCGCCGCACTCCCTCGAGGCCTCGCCGGCTCAGTCGGGCTCCGGGTCACGCTGCCGCTATCCAAAGAGAGCCTCGCGCGCGAGCGTTGGCTGGCGATCGCGCCGTCGTTCTCCCTGCGCCGCTCGTTCACCCTCCGCCCCGGCGTGACCATCGCGCCGTTCGTGAGCGCGCGCGGCACCGTCTACCTGACCACCGCGCAGCAGCTCATGTACGACGGCCCGACCATCCCCGGCTGCGCGGCGCGTCCCGGCACCTGCGACGAGTTCGACCACGCCGGCAGCCGCTCGGCGCGCGCCGGCTTCACCGAGTCGCTCGGTGCCAACGCCACGCTGCCGCACGACATTTCGCTCACGCTGCAGGTCTTCTGGGTCCAGTCGCTGCTCTTCTCGCTCGCCGAGGTGACCTCGCCCGAGGGCATGCCGATCCCGGCCGCCGGCACCAACTTCCGCTTCGCCAACGTCTACCTGCTCGGCGGCAACTGGCAGGCGACCGCGCGCTACAGCCTCTCCGCGGGCATGCAGACCGCCAACCCGCAGCAGGCGCCGGACTCCACCTACTACACGCCGTTTTTCAATCGCTACACGCAGCTCTACATCACGGGACAAGTGGCCTTTTAGGCCATGAAGGGCATCGCCATGAACCAGGGAGGCACGCACATGCGCAGGGCACTTTCTCAGGCCAGCACCATTCTCTTCGCGACTTTGGTCGCCATCGGCTCGCTGCTCGGCGCGTGCGCATCGGAGCGCTCGCCGCTCGATCGCACGCAGCCGAACGCGCTGCAAAAGAGCCTCTTCCAGGGCGAGTGGTACTACCAGCAGACCGTCGTCGAGATCATGGGCAGCTGGTCGCCCACGTTCGTCGGTGAGACCAACTTCCTCGGCATGGAGCGCGTGCGCTTCGACATCCAGGAAGACTGGCTCTACGTGCGCCGCTCCTTCGAGCGCATCAAAAACGCCGAGGGCGGCGTGAACGTCGACGGCACCACCGCCGACGGCTCGCTCTACATGGGCGCGATTATCGCGGCGTACCCGATTAATTCGCACTTCGACATCAAGCGCGCCTACAACCCGACCACCGGCGAGGAGTACAACGTCCTCGAAGAGAACGTGTCCGACCGGCCGTGGTACGAGCGCGACTACATCCGCGTCGACTGGTCGCGCAACATGGCGACCAACTTCGGGCTGACCGTGGACGACGACTCCGCGTTCGACCCGATCCCCTACTACGTGCAACACACCGACGTCGACGGCGACGGGCTGGCCGACGACCCCGACTACCCGCGCATCGAGCCGGGCGAGTTCGACGCCGACGGCAACATGGTCAAGCAGCCGTACCTCGACATCACCAACGTCGCGATGATCCGCCCGGGCAAGACCTTCATCCCCGAGATCGGCGAGTCATATCCGACCTGCTGGTTCTTCGACAAGGCGACCGCGGACTGCACCGCCGAGCCGATCAAGATCCGCTCGGCGTTCCTCCGCCTCGACCCGAACCGCGAGTACGTGCCGCGGCCGTTCAAGGGCCCGGTCTCCGACTACTTCGGCCTCTTCACGCAGGACCGCCTCGTCTACGACGACCAGCAGGAGATCAGCGAGCGTTACCGCGAGAAGTACGCGCAGCTGCACAACCTCTGGATCGACTGGACCGACGCCGACGGCAACCTCAAGCCGCCCGCCGAGCGCGGCGTGCGCCCGATGCTCTACTACGTGCACAGCTGGCCGACCGACCTCGAGAACTCGCTGCGCGCCGTCGAGGTGGACTGGAACACCATCTTCCAGCGCACCGTCAGCGCGGCGATCGGGTCGGCGTACACCGACAGCGTCCTCCTCTTCTGCCACTCGCCGGTCTCATCGGCGCTCGGCGATGACCCGCGCTGCGGCGTCGACGGCTTCGCCACGCGCATCGGCGACATCCGCTACAACGCGATCGCCTTCGTGCCCAAGTACTACGACGGCTTCGCGCTGCTCGGCTTCGGCCCGTCCAACTCCGACCCGCTCACCGGCGAGGTCATCTCGGGCATGTCGTACCTCTACGTCTACAACGACATCGTCGCGCAATCGACAACCGAGCTCATCCAGCTCCTCAATGGCGATCTCGATCCGAACGACTACATCGACGCGGTCGACCTGACCGGCTGGCAGCAGGAGAGCGGCAAGCGGAGCACGCCCCGCATCGTCGACGAGTCCGACCGGCAGGCGATGGCGCGCGCGCAGGATCTCTCGTGGGCCCGCGGCATCGGACCCCGCCCGTCACAGACGCAGCTCGCCTCGCTCGAGGGCAAGTCATTCAAGGAGGTGTTCCAGCAGATGGGCCCGGGCCTCCACGACCTCGGCCTGTTCAACGGTGACCGCGACGACTCCGACGGACGGCTCGGCTCACTCGCCGGCAGCTACATCGAGGACCTGCTGATCAACCCCGAGATGGAGCTCATGGCCGGCATCATGCCGGGCACGCCGAAGAACGCGCTCACGGAGGAGATGCTCCGTGACGTGTCGGTCGCGCGCATCGGGCCGATCCAGGTCGCCCGCGCGATCGATCGCCACAAGGAGTACCTCGCCAAGGTTCGCAACCTCGACCTCATGGAGACCGCCGACGACGGCTACATCGGCCTCGCCGATCAGTTCCGCGGCAAGTCGCAGGACGAGATCCGCACCGCCGTGCGCGCGCAGGTCTATCACGCCGTGCTCTCACACGAGCTCGGCCACAGCTTCAACCTGCACCACAACTTCGGCGGCACCGAAGACGTCGTGAACTACCAGGACAAGTACTGGGAGCTCCGCACCGCCGACGGCACCGTCGGTCCTCGCTGGGAAGATCCCGAGACCGACGAGGAGCTCGGCCAGAGCATCTACAAGTACGCCTACTCGTCGATCATGGACTACAGCCGCCTCACGCTCGACTTTGGCCCCGGCAAGTACGACGCGGCGGCGATTCTCCTCGGCTACGGCGGCAAGGTCGAGGTGTTCAACGACCTCGGCGACGTGCCGATCACCGTGCCGCACGCATGGGCCGACACCGACGGCCAGGTGCTGACCTTCTACCTCGCCGCCCCCGAGGCGTGGCACTACACCGAGTGGTACCGCGCGATGGGCGAGAGTCTCTGGAGCGCCGACAACCGGTCGCTCGTCGACTCGACTGAGGTCGACTGGCGCAGCGGCTTCGCGATCGACGCCGGCAAGGTGCGCGTCCCCTACATCTTCTGCTCGCCCTACCAGTCGGACATCGGCAACGGCTGCTTCACGCGCGACTACGGCGCCGACGAGTACGAGCGCATCCGCCACCACATCCAGATGGCGAACACCTGGTACATCACGCGCGCGTTCACGCGCTACCGCGTGGGCGAGACCGTCGAGGGCTACCTCGGGCGCACCTACGGCCGCGTCTACTCGCGGCTCAAGGGCTACAACGACTACTTCGTCCTGATCGGCGGCCTGCTCCAGCAGATCTACACGCCCGAGCAGATCGAAGGCTTCCTCGCGAACAGCACGACTGGCTGGGCGAGCTACGCGATCGCCGAGCACGATCTCACGAACTTCCTGCTCGAGACGCTCGCGCGCCCCGACGTGACCGGTTACGAGCTTGTAACCGACCCCGCCGGGCAGTCGATGTACAAGCCGAGCCTGTTCTCAGGCAGCGACGTCACCACCGACGTCGTCACCGGCCGCTACTTCACCACCGCCTGGTACAACTCGGACTTCGAAGACGACTGCGGCATGGATTTTTATCAGTGCCTGCACCACTTCGGGTTCTACGTCGAGAAGATGATGGCGATGGAGGCGCTCAGCGACTCCAACACCTACTTCGTCGCGCGTGACACCGCCGAGGACATCCGCGAGTGGCGCATCAGCTTCTTCGACAACCAGTCGCGGCTGTTGAACGACTTCTTCGGCGACATCCTCACCGGCGACGCATCGGCGGCGCCCAAGGTGCCGATCGGTGGCGACGGGCGCGTGCTGCGCTACCCCGACTACGTGCTCGGCACCGACGCACTCGGCACGCCCATCGATCCCGCGATGGGCTTCACGGTGCAGGTCTACGCCGCGGTGCTCGGCATGGCGCGCTTCCAGAACAACTACGACAAGTCGTTCCTCGACTCGTCGCGGATGTGGCTCGGCGGCTCGACGTTCGCGCTCAACTCCACGCACGGCGCGATCGAGTACTCCGATCCGGTGAACGGCAAGCGCTACCAGGCGGTGAACTTCCCCGACGGGACCGGCATCGCGCAGCGCATGGTCACTCGCGCCAACACGGTAAAGACGCGCTCGAACGGCTGCGGCACCGACTGCGCGGCCGGCCTCACCGACGAGCAGCTGCGCCAGGGTGACGTCGAGCTCGTGCGCTACGGCCAGCTGCTCGACCTGATCGTCGACCTGTCCGGCTACTACGAGACGTACACGCAGGGCTACGGCGACCCGTACAATCCGGGCGGCATCCCCTAACACCACCCGCTCGCGGCTTCGCGAGGTCCGACGCGACGGGGAAACGCTCTCCCCGTCGCGTTTTCATTTTCGGCGACTCTCGCTGCCCGTTCGGGGGCCAGCCACTCGCCAAGTCGCCGAGATTGCAGTTACAAAGTTGCCCCGGTCAGCGTCGCGGGAATAGAACCGTGGACGTGAACCGGGTGTCGCACCGCGCCAATTCCGGTCGAACCCTGACTTCGCGTAGTGCTGTGCGGAGGAGGCAACGATGCTGAGCATTGCCGTCGTCGGAGATGCAGTGGTGCTCACGGTGGCTGGTCACGTCGATGTGACCGACGCGGTCGCGCTGAGAAATGAAATCGCGCGAGTCATGGGTGAGAACCCCGATTCGCACATCATCGTCGATGCGAGCGCGGCGGAGCGGCTCGGACCGCGCGGGCTCGCGCTGCTCGTGGAGGAAGACGCACTCTGCCGGCGACGCGGCGGGGATCTCCACGTCGTGCTCGGCGCGCGGGACGCCGGCGCACTCGGGCGCGTGCTCAGCGTCTACGACAACATCGACGCCGCGCTCGCCGACATCGGTCACCGGGGGCGCGCCTCGTCTTGACCGAGTTTCAGCACGAGTCGGTGCTCGCGGCCCAGACCGTCGAGCTGCTCGCGCCACGCGGCGGCGGGCTCTACTGCGACGCGACGCTCGGCGCCGGCGGACACGCACGCCGCATCCTCGAAGCCTCCGCGCCCGACGGCCGACTCATCGGCATCGACCGCGACCCGAGTGCTCTCGCCGCCGCGCGCGCGACGCTCGCGCCGTTCGAGGATCGCGTCACGTTCGTCCACGGCGCGTTCAGCGAGCTGCCGGCGATCCTCGGTGCGCTCGGCGCGAAGCCGCTCGACGGCGTGCTGGTCGATCTCGGCGTCTCGTCTCCGCAACTTGATCGGGCCGAACGGGGCTTCTCGTTCACGCGCGAGGGCCCGCTCGACATGCGGATGGATCCGACGCGCGGCGAGACCTGCGAGGAGCTCTTGCGTCGCGTGTCGATCGACGAGCTGGCGGAGATCCTGCGCGAGTACGGCGAGGAAAAGTTCGCCGGGCGGATCGCGCGCACGATCAAGGAGCGACTTCGGGACGGTGAGGTCCGCACCACGACGCAGCTCGCGGCGGTGATCGCGCGCGCCATGCCGAAGTGGTCCATGCGGCACGACAAGATCGATCCGGCCACGCGGTCCTTCCAAGCGCTCCGCATCGCGGTGAACCGCGAGCTCGACGAGCTCGACGCATTCCTCGCGGCGTTCCCCGATCTGCTCGGTCCCGGTGGCCGCTGCGTCGTGATCGCGTTCCACTCGCTTGAAGATCGCCGCGTGAAGGAACGCTTCCGCGAGCTCGAGTGGACCTCGCGCCTGCCGCCGGACCTTGCCGCCTCCGCGGGCGAGCGGCTCACGCCGATCTGCCGCACGCTCGCGAAGAAGCCGATCATCGCCGAGGATGACGAGCGCGACCGAAATCCACGCGCACGCTCAGCCAAGCTGCGCGCCTGCGAGAAGGCCGCATGACGCAGCGCGGTCCAGTGGTGCTGCTCTTCATCGCGTTCGGCAGCGTTGTCGCCGCGGGGCTGTCGCACGTCGCGCTTCGCGTGTCGGCCGTGCAGCACGCCTACGCGCTCGCTGACGAAGAGCGGCTGCGGACCGAGCTCGAGGATCAGCACCGGAAGCTCCGCCTCGAACACTCGCTGCTCCGAAGCCCCGAGCGGATCGAGCGCCTCGCGCGCGACAAGCTCGGCCTGCGGCACCCCGAGCCGGGCGAGCTGCGCGTGATCCGGCCCGGCGTCGTAGAGCTGGCCTCGGCGAGTGGCCCCGACGCTCCGGCGTCGCGATGAGCGCCGCTACGCCGAGGATTCCCGCGCCACACCGGTGGCTGCGCGTGCGGCTCTGCCTCGTCGCGAGCGTCATGGGGCTGCTGCTCATCGCGATCGGCTACAAGGCGTTCGCGGTGCAGATCCGCGACGGTGCGCGCATGTCCGCCTTCGCTCGGGCACAGCACGCGCATCAAGCGGAGCTGCCCGCGCCGCGGGGCACGCTCCTCGACGTGAACGGCACCGAGCTCGCGATCAGCGTCGACGTCGACTCGGTGTGGGCCGATCCTTCGGAGACCGTAGACCCCGCGGGCACCGCGCGCCGCCTCGCGCCGCTGCTCGGCGTCGACGCCAAGGTGCTCCTGGCGAAGCTCTCCTCGCCGCGTCGGTTCGTCTGGCTCCGTCGTCGCATCTCCCCGGCCACCGCTCAGAAGGTGCGCGCGCTCGCGGCGGCGGGCATCGCGCTCATGGCCGAGCCCCGCAGGTACTACCCGGGCAAGTCGCTCGCTGGCCCGGTGCTCGGATTCGCGGGACTCGACGGCCGCGGACTCGATGGCCTCGAGCTGCGGCTCGACGAGTACCTCGTCGGCAAGCCCGGCGTCGTCGACGCGACTCGTGATGCGCGCGGCGACCTGCTCGTCTCCGACCCGCTGCTGCCGGCGCAGCCCGGGGCCGCGATCACGCTCACGATCGATCGCTTCATCCAGTTCACGGCAGAACGCGCGCTCGCCTCGGCGATCGAGACCCACTCCGCTCGCGCCGGCATCGCCGTCGTGCTCGATGCGCGCACCGCCGCGATCCGCGCCCTCGCCTCGTGGCCGACCTTTGACCCCAACGATCCGGCGACTCGCGGCGAGGCGCGCAACCGCGCCGTGACCGACGTGTTCGAGCCGGGCTCGACGATGAAGCTCTTCACGATCGCCGCCGCGCTCGAAGCCGGTGCGGTCGCCGCCGACGATACGTTCGAGGTGGACGGCGGCCAGCTGCGCATCGGTCGCAAGGTGATCCGCGACACCCACTTCGAGCACGAGCACCTCACCGTCGGCGAGGTGCTCAAGTTCTCATCCAACGTCGGCGCGGTGAAGATCGTGCGCCGACTCGGTCGGGCCGGGATGGCGGCGGCGCTGCGGCGCATGGGCTTCGCGGCGCGCACCGGCATCGAGCTGCCAGGTGAACGCGCCGGCCAGCTGCGCGACCCCGCGCTCTGGAAAGAACTCGACCTCGCGACGATCGCATTCGGCTACGGCATGACCGCCACGCCGATCCAGCTCGCCGCCGGGCTCGCGGCGGTCGCTGGCGACGGCATCTGGCGAGCGCCACACCTTGTCGAGCGGATTACGCATGCCGACGGGCGCCTCGAGCTTCCGCCGCGCGCGCCCAATCGCGTCGCCGTCTCCCCTGCCACCGCGCGCACCATGCGCGGCATGCTCGCGATGGTCATGGAGCCGGGCGGCACTGGAGAAAAGCTTCGCGTGGCCGGCTATACGCTCGCCGGCAAGACCGGCACGTCACACAAGGTCGATCCCGCGACGCGACGCTACGCCCCCGACCTCTACCTCGCGTCGTTCGCCGGCCTCGCGCCCGCCGACGACCCGCGCCTCGTCATCGTCGTGATGATCGACGAGCCGCGCGGCAAAAAGTACTTCGGCGGGCAGGTCGCCGGTCCCGCGTTCGCCGAGATCGCGTCCGAGTCACTCCGCTACCTGGGCGTGCGTGGCAAGCCGGTCGTCGCTGAGCCCGCGCCGCTCGCGCCGGAGCCCGACTCAGCCAGCGCCGCAGCTCCGGTGCCACCGACGCCCCCGCTCGAGGCCGAGGCCGACACGCCGGACGAAGCGGTGTCCGTTGGCACGCGCGGCACGATCGTCGAGATCCCCGACTTCACCGGCCTCGCCATCGGCGCAGCACTCGACCTCGCGCGTATCCGCGGCGTCCGCATTGAGATCGAGGGCTCCGGTCGCGCCGTCCGCCAATTCCCGCGCCCAGGCCGCGCGCTGGAATCGATCACGTGTCGCATCACGTTTGATCCACGGTAGAACCCCGTCGCATGCGTCTGGTGGACCTCCTCGCTGAAGTAGACGGTGCCCGCCTCGTCGGCGACGGTGCGTGCGAAATCGGCGCGGTGCACGATGACTCGCGGCGGGTCGCGGTCGGCGATCTCTTCGTCGCCGTGCCCGGCCTCACCGTGGATGGGCACGACTTCGTCGCCGCCGCCTGCGCCCGCGGCGCCGCTGCCGTCGTCGTCGAGCGCGAACTTTCTGTACCGGTGCCGCAAATCGTCGTCGGCTGCGCCAAGCGCGCGCTCGGTCGACTCGCCGCGCGCGTGGCCGGTCGCCCCGCCGACCGCATGACGCTCGTCGGCATCACCGGCACGAACGGCAAGACCACCGCCAGCTATCTCGTCGAAGCGATGCTCGCCGCTGCTCACACCGGCGCGCGCCCCGGTGTGATCGGCACCGTGAGCTTCCGCTTCGGCGGCCGCGAGACTCCCGCGACCTTCACGACGCCCGCGCCGGTGGAGCTCCACGCGCTCTTTGGCGACCTCGCGGCACGCGGCTGCTCGCACGTCGTCATGGAGACCTCGTCGGCCGCACTCGCGATGGACCGGCTCGAAGGCGTCGTGTTTCAGGTGGCCGCCTTCACCAACCTGACGCAGGACCACCTCGATCTCCACGGCACGATGGCGGCGTACCGCGCCGCCAAGGAGCGGCTCTTTTCCGAACGCCTCGCAGCGAACGGCACCGCGGTCGCGATGGTCGACGACGGCGACGGCATCGGCGAGGCGATGCTCGCCGCCGCTCCCGCCACCGCGCGCAAGCTGCGCGTCTCGCTCCGTCGCGCCGACAACGCCGCCGACATCTCCGTCGCCAGCGCGACCAGCACCATCGCCGGTCTCCGCGCCACGCTGCGCACGCCGCAGGGCGAAATCGAGCTCGCATCCTCCGTACTCTTCGGCGAATACAACCTCGCCAACCTCGCGCTCGCCACCGGCATCGGCTGCGCGCTCGGCCTCGACAGAGACGCCATCGTCGCCGGCGTGCGCACGCTCCCCGGCGTGCCCGGGCGCGTCGAGCGGGTGGCGAACACGCGCGGCGTCGACCTCTTCGTCGACTACGCGCACACCCCCGATGCGCTCGAGCGCGTGATCGCCGCGCTCCGTCCGCTCACCCGTGGCCGCCTGCTCGTCGTCTTCGGCTGCGGCGGTGATCGCGACCGCGCCAAGCGTCCGCTCATGGGGCGCGTCGTCGCCGAGGGCGCGGACCTCGCGTTCGTCACTTCCGACAACCCGCGCACCGAGGAGCCGCTGTCGATCCTCGACATGATCGTCGCCGGCGTACACGCAGGCGCCGCACGTGCGCCGCACGTGGTCGAGCCCGACCGCCGCCGCGCCATCGCGCTCGCCGTCGCGGAGGCGCGCGCGGGCGACGTCGTCCTCGTGGCCGGCAAGGGGCACGAGGACTACCAAATCATCGGCACCACGAAGCACCACTTCGACGACCGCGAAGAGGCCGCTGCCGCGATCGCCCGCCTCGGGAGCCCGTCGTGAGCGCGCCGCTCGACCTCGACCTCGTGCGGCACGCCACCGGCGGCCGCGTGACCGTCCGCGCCGCCGAGCGATGGGAGGGCGTGACCATCGACGGTCGCACCGCGCGTCCCGGCGAGCTCTACTTCGCCATTCGCGGCGCGGCGCACGATGGCCACACGTTCGCCGCACAGGCCGTCGCTGCCGGCGCGACCGGCCTCGTCGTCGCTGCGGATCACACGGCCCCCTTGCCCGCTGGCGTGACGACCATCGTCGTGGCCGATCCCTCGCTCGCGCTGGCCGAGGTCGCGCGCGCGCACCGCCGACGCATGCCGGCGCGCGTGATCGGTGTGACCGGCTCGTCGGGCAAGACCACCACCAAGGAACTGCTCCACGCACTCCTCGCCGGCGTCGTCGGCGCCGACCACGTGCTCGCGTCCGTCGGCTCACTCAACAACGAGACCGGCGTCCCGCTGACGCTGCTCCGGCTGCGCCCCGAGCACCGCTTCGCCGTCGTGGAGATGGGCATGCGCGGCCTCGGCCACATCGCCTACCTTGGCCGCTTCGCCGAGCAGGAGATCGGTGTCGTCGTGAATGCAGGCACCGCGCACGTCGGTGTCGTCGGCTCGGCTGCCGCCATCGTCGAGGGGAAGAGCGAGGTCTTCGCCACGTTGCCGCCGCAGGGACACGCGGTCTACCCCGCCGACGACCCGCGCCTCACCGCCCGCGCGCTCGCGCTCGTCCCCGCGGACCGCCACGTCACCTTCGGCACGGCGGCCGGCGCCACCGTGCGCATCCTCTCGATCACGCCGCGCGACGATCGCGCGCTCGGCTCCAACCTGCTCGTCGAGGTCGGCGGCGCCACACTCACCGTCGCAGTCCCGCTCGTCGGACGCCACAATGCGGACAACGCCGCCTGCGCGCTGGCGGTCGCCGTCGCGCTCGGGCTCGATCCGGCCGCCTCCGCCCACGCCCTCGCGTCCGCCCGCCCCGCGGCAATGCGCTCGCAGGTTGAGCGACTCGCCGAGCGGGCCGTGCTGGTCGACTGCTACAACGCCAACCCCGACTCGATGCGCGCCGCCATCGCCACGCTCGCCGAGCTCGCCGCCGGTCGGCGCACCGTGGCAATCCTCGGCGACATGCTCGAGCTCGGCGACGCCGAGGCCGACGAGCACGCCGCGGTCGGCGCCGCGCTCGCCGCCGCCGGCATCAGCGCGCTGATCACCGTCGGCGAACGCGCCCGCCACCTCGCCCGTGGCGCACGCGCCGCCGGACTCACCGACGTCCACGAGACCCTCGACCCAACCGCAGCCGCCCACGCCGCGCTCGCACGCACCGCGCCCGGCGACTGGCTGCTCATCAAGGCCTCGCGCGGCATGCGGCTCGAGCGCGTACTCGATGCCCTGAAGGAGGCGACCCGCTGACATGTTGCTCTTCCTGCTCTACGACGTCCTCTCGCGCCTCGAAGGCCTCGGCTTCCTGCGCGTCTTTCGCTACACCTCGACGCGCATCCTCGCCGCAGCGCTGACCTCGCTGCTCATCTCCTTCCTCCTCGGGCCGTGGTTCATCGAGCGGCTCAAGGAGGCGCAGATGGGCCAGCAGGTCCGCGACGATGGCCCCGAGTCCCACAAGAAGAAGGCCGGCACGCCGACGATGGGCGGCTCGCTCATCCTGCTCGCGCTCGTGATCCCCACGATCCTCTGGTGCGACCTCTCGAACACGTTCGTCTGGGTCACGCTCGCCGTCACCGTCGGCTTCGGCTTGGTCGGCTTCGCCGACGACTACCTCAAGGTCTCGAAGAAGAACACCAAGGGTCTCTCCGGCAAGCTGAAGCTGCTCTGGCAATTCGCGATCGCCGGCGCCGCGATCACCTACCTCTTCACCTCCGGCACGTTCGACCCCGACATCCGCACCCGCTTGATGATCCCGTTCACCGACTTCCAGCGCGTGCAGGTCGAGTTGCCGCTCTGGCTCTACATCGCGTTCGCGAGCGTCGTCGTCGTCGGCTGCTCAAACGCCGTGAACCTTACCGATGGCCTCGACGGGCTCGCGATCGGCCCGGTCGTGATCAACGCTGGCACCTTCCTCGTCTTCGCCTATCTCGCCGGCACGCAGACCGTCATCAGCCTCTCCGGCGATGGCCGCACCGTCGCCGAGTACCTGCGCATCGCGCATGTGAACGGTGCCGCCGAGCTCTCCATCTACTGCGCCGCCATGGTCGGCGCCGGCCTCGGTTTCCTTTGGTACAACACCTACCCAGCGTCGGTCTTCATGGGCGACGTCGGGTCGCTCTCACTCGGCGGCGGCATCGGGATGCTCGCCGTCGCGACCAAGAACGAGCTGACCCTGCTCATCGTGGGCGGCCTCTTCGTCGTCGAGGCGCTCTCCGTGATGATCCAGGTCGGCAGCTACAAGCTCAGAAAGAAGCGCGTCTTTCGCATGGCGCCGATCCACCACCACTTCGAGCTCAAGGGCTGGCAGGAACCAAAGATCATCGTCCGCTTCTGGATCATCAGCGTGCTGCTCGCGCTGCTCGCGCTCGGCACGCTCAAGGTCCGCTAGCCGATGAAGCTCGCAGGACGCAAGGTGCTGGTCCTCGGGCTCGCGCGCTCCGGCGTCGCCGCGGCACGCTTCCTCGCCGCGCGCGGCGCGCACGTCACCGTCACCGACCGCGCGCCCGCCGAACAACTCGCGCCCGCGCTCGCGCTCCTCGATGGCTGCGCCACCCTCGAGCTCGGCGGCCACCAGCCCGACTCGTTCACCGCCGCCGACGTCATCGTGGTCTCGCCCGGCGTCCCCGAGCTGCCCGAGCTCACGCTTGCGCGACGCGCCGGCGTCGAGGTCATCGCCGAAGTCGAGCTCGCCTTCCGCTGCCTCCACGAGGACGCCCTGCTGCTCGCGATCACCGGCACCAACGGCAAGAGCACCACCACGTCGCTGCTCGGCGAGATCTGCGCGGCCACCGGCACGCCGACCTTTTGCGGCGGCAACCTCGGCAACCCACTCATCGAGGCGGTCGGCGGCCCGGCCGATCGTCCCGGCGGCTTCATCGTCGCCGAAATCGCCGGCTTCCAGCTCGAGACCTGCACGAGCTTTCGCCCGAAAGTGGCCGTCGGTCTCAACATCACCGAGGATCACCTCGATCGCTACGGCACCATGGACGTCTATGCGTCGATCAAGAACCGCGTTTTCTCCTGGCAACAGCCGGGCGATCACGCCATCGCGAACGCCGAGGACGCTCGGGTCGTCGCCGGCGCTCGTGCGAGCCGCGCCAACGTCTGGGAATTCTCCTCGGCGCGCGACCTCGCCGCGGGCGCATGCCTCTCGCCCGCGCGCGACGAGATCGTCCTTCGCATGGAGCACGGCGAGGAACGCTACGCCACCGGCCTGCTCCGCATCGTCGGCACGCACAACCTCGAGAACGCGATGTCTGCCTTCCTCGCCGCCCGACTCGCAGGCGTGCCGCCCACCGCGCTCCGCTTGGCCGCGCAGAGCTTTCGTCCACTGCCGCATCGCATGGAGCTCGTCGGCGAGCTCGACGACATCCGCTTCTACGACGACTCCAAGGGCACCAACGTCGGCGCCGTCGCCGCCGCGCTCGACGGCTTCCCGCGCCCCGTCGTGCTGATCGCCGGCGGCAAGGACAAGGGCGGCGACTACGCCCCGATGGTCGCCGCGCTCGTGCGCTGCGCTCGCGCCGTCGTGCTGATCGGCGAGGCGACCCCAATCATCGCAGCCGCGCTCGCCCGCGCCGCCGTCACGTTCCCCGTCACACACGCCGCCGATCTCTTCGACGCGGTCCGCATCGCCCACGCCCACGCCCGCGCCGGCGATGCCGTCGTGCTCTCGCCCGCCTGCTCGAGCTACGACATGTTCCAGAACTTCGAGCACCGCGGCCGCGTCTTTCGCGAAGCGGTCTTTGCGATCGGCGCACGGAGGCTCGACCTCGCATGATCCCCGAGCCGATCGCGCACGATGCGTCGACCGAGCCCTCGGCCCCGCCTGAAGGCGTGTTCCGCGTCGCCACGACGTGGCGCGCCCGCCCCCAGGGCCCCGACCTCGTGCTGCTCGCCGCCGTGCTCGGTCTGCTCGCGATCGGCACGATCGAGATCTACTCAGCGAGCGCGGTCTACGCGGAGAAGGCCACCGGCTCGCCGACCTTCTTCCTCCAGCGCCACCTCATCTACTGTCTGCTCGGCTTCGCTGCGCTCTGGTTCGGCGCGACGCTGGATCACGGCCGACTCGCGCGCTGGTCGTTCCCGCTCCTGCTCGGCGCCATCACACTCCTCGCCGGCGTGCTCGTCTCCGGCACTCGCGTCGGCGGTGCCAAGCGCTGGTTTCACCTCGGCCCGCTCTCGTTCCAGCCGGTCGAGTTCGCCAAGATCGCGCTCGTCGCCTACCTCGCGCACTCGCTCGCGCAGCGCGAGGCCAAGGTCAAGAGCTTCACCGTCGGATTCCTGCCACACCTCGCGGTCTGCGGCGCGATGATGGCGCTGCTCCTCGGCCAGCCCGATCTCGGCTCGGCGCTCATCCTCGGGGCCACCACGCTGATCCTGCTCTTTGTCGCCGGCACGCGGATCTCCTACATCCTGCTCGCCGTGATGGCCGCCTCGCCGGTCATCTACTTCGCCATCGTCGGTACGCCGTGGCGACTGCGCCGCATGATCGCCTACGTCGACCCGTGGCAATTCCGGCAGGGCGTCGGCTACCAGATCACCGAGTCGCTGATCTCGATCGGCTCGGGCGGCCTCGCGGGCCTCGGGCTCGGCGACGGCAAGCAGAAGCTCTTCTACATGCCCGAGGCGCACACCGACTTCATCATGGCCAACGTCGGCGAGGAGCTCGGCTTCCTCGGCTTCGCGCTGGTGCTCGCGCTCTTTGCCGTCGTGCTCTGGCGCGGCACGCGAGCCGCGCTCGGCGCGCGCGACCGCTTCGGCACCTACCTCGCGTTCGGCCTCACCTCGATCTTCGCGCTGCAGGCACTGGTCAACACCGGCGTCGTACTCGGCGCGCTACCCGCCAAGGGCCTCACGCTCCCCTTCATGAGCTACGGCGGCTCGTCGCTCGTGCTGTCGCTTTTCTGCGTCGGTGTGCTGCTCAACGTCTCGACCGGCAGGCCCGCGCCCGCGCCCGCGCCGAGACGACGCATCCAGAACGAGCGCGCAAGGAACCGCCACCACGGCCACCGCGTCCACGCGCGGTCGTAGCGACGTGAGCCACGCGCGCGTCGAGCCAGGGCTTGCGATCGCACTCGACGCGGGCCCGACGCACGGCGAGCTCGTGCTCTGCGTCCACGGCTTCCCCGACACGCCGCACTCCTTCGCACCGCTCGTCGCTGCGCTCGCCGCCGCCGGTTACCGCGCCGTCGCGCCCTACCTGCGTGGCTACGCCCCTTCTCCGCTCACCGGGCCGTTTCACGCCGACCAACTCGGCGACGATCTGCTCGCGCTCGCCGCAAGGCTCTCCCCCGATCGCCCAATCGCGCTCGTCGGCCACGACTGGGGCGCAGTCGCGACCTACGCTGCCTGTGCGCGCGCCCCTTCACGCATTCGCCGCGCCGTGACCCTCGCGGTGCCACACCCCCGCGCGTTCTTCGCCGGCCTCGGTCGCCACCCGCGCCAACTCCTCCGCAGCCGCTACATGCTGCTCTTCCAGCTCCGCGGCGTCGCTGAGCGCCTGCTCGCCCGCAACGACTTCGCCGCCGTCGACCGACTCTGGCGCGCATGGTCGCCCGGTCTTGCGCCGCCGCCCGAGCTGCTCGTCGACGTCAAACGCACACTCGCCGCGAGCCTCCCCGCGCCACTCGCGATGTACCGCGCGCTCGCGTGGCCACCCGCCGACGCGCTCGCCCGCGCGCGCTCCGCACGCCCAGTCGCCACGCCGCTCCTCCACCTCCACGGCGCCGACGACGGCTGCATCGGTCCCGAGCTCGCCGCCGAACAGCAGCGCTGGTGCTCCGGCCCATTCGCGAGCGAGGTGCTCCCCGGCGTCGGCCACTTTCTCCACGTCGAGGCGCCCGACGAAATCGTCCGGCGCGTACTCACTTGGCTCGCCGCCGCTGGCGAATCCTGAACGTGAGCAGCCCCCGGGCCTGATCCTGAAGTTCGACGGTGGCGGGCGAGCCCAATGCGACGCCCCGCGACGCCGCGCTACTCGATGATCGGCGCGATCGTCGTCACGCCTGCGCCCCACCATGACGGCAGCGCACCGCCGGCGGGCACCACGGTCGCAACGCCGGTGGCGGGATCGATCAACACGAACTGTTGCCCCGAGGTGAAACCGTAGACGCGCCCCTTCCAGTAGCCGAGGCCGAAAATGTTGGTCACGCCGGTGTCGCCGATCGGCGTCGCCGCGCCGGTCGTGACGTCGATGCGCGCGAGCCAGTCGTTCGCGAAGCCGGGGCGCGTCACGGTCGCCACGGTGCCGAACATCGCCACCGACACCACGTCGCCGCTCGAGCCGAGGCCGCCGCCGTATGCGCCGATATCCGTCGCCGCGCCGGTCAGCTTGTCGATCTGGTAGAGCATGCCCTCCTCCGCTGTCGCGATGAGGATCTCCTCCCCCGTCGGATCGATCGCGCTCGCGGGCACGAAGGAGAGCCCGTTGAACCCGCGGTCGAGGCTCGCGATGCTCGTCGTCTCCACCGTCATCGGATCCACTCGATAGACCTGCGTGTACGAGATCGCGATCATGCTGCCGTCGCGGTCGACCGCGATGTCGGTGATGAAGTCGCCGAGCGACGCGCCGCCGGAGTTGAACGGACCGATCACCGTGACCGCGAGCGTGTCGGGATTCACGCGGTAGAGCGTGTCGCGCGAGTGGGCGTAGACGACCGCGAACACCACCGGCGGCCCGGCGTCCGGAACCGGCTGCGCGTCGACGAACTGCTGCGCGTCGACCGGCAGGACCTCAGCGTCGGGTGCAGCCCAAGGGAGCGCATCCGGCTCGGCGGTGATCGCGGGACTGCACGCAGCCCCCGCGCAGGCCACGAGGAGCGGAGCCACCACACCGAGCCGACAATCTGTTCTTTGACGCATCAGGCGCCCACCATAGTGGCGACGGTCGCCAGTGAATAGTGCCCGCCCCTAACAGCTGAGACGCCACGCACTCCACGCCACGACGAGCCACGCCGCGAGCAGGCAGACCCCACCGAGCGGGGTGATCGCGCCGAGCCAGCGCGCGTTGGTGAGCGCGAGCAGGTAGAGGCTGCCAGAGAAGATCACCGTGCCCGCCACCATGAGCGTAGCGGCGAGGCCCGCACGCGGCGCGCCGCACTGCGCGAGCCACGCGACGGCGAACAGGCCGAGCGCGTGAAACATCTGGTAGCGCGCGGCGGTCTCGAAGACTGCGCGCAGCTCGGGGGAGAGACGCTTGGCGAGCGCGTGCGCACCGAACGCGCCGGCGGCGACGGCGAGGAACGCGAGTAGTGCGGCGAGCGCGAACAGGCGAGCAGCGAGCGGTGTCATGGCGTGAAGAAGGCCTCCTCGGCCGCCGGGGGGAGCGCTTGCCCCGAGCGGCGCGCGCGCTCGAGCAGCGCAAAGTGGTAGCGGTAGGTCGCGCGATCGTGGAGCTGGCCCTCGTGCCGGATCGGCCCCCACCCGGCGTGCTGCGCGGCGAGCAGCACCGCCGCTGCGCGATAGACCTCGCCCGGCTCGGGCGCCATCGCCGTAACGATGGGACGGAGCTGCGTCGGGGGGAGCGACCACATGCGCAGGAAGCCGAGCTCGCTGCGCGCGCGGTGAGCGTCGGCGCGCGCCGCCTCGGGATCACGCAGGTCGAGCGTGACGTTGTGCGCCGGGACGACGCCCTGCGCGAGCGCGGCCGCCACGAGCTCGACCTTGGCGTCCATCGGGCCAAAGTCGAGCGCCTTGCCGATGAGCCGCTCCGACCCCGCGAAATGCTCGCACGCGGCGAGCATGGGGAGCCGACCCTCGCCCGCGAAGAGCACCTCCGCTGGGTGCAGCGCTCCGGCCGTCATCTCCGCGACTCTGCCGCGTCCCGGCCGCCCGAGCAACGACACGAGCAACGGCTCGAGCAACGACACGAGCAACGGCTCGAGCAACGACACGAGCAACGGCGCCAAATTGCCCCCTCGTCCGCTTCCATGCACTCTCGCCGCATGCGCGTGGTCATCGCCGGCGGCGGCACCGGCGGGCACCTCTTTCCCGGCATCGCCGTCGCTGAGGAGCTGCGCGCACGCGACCCCGACGCGTTCGTGCTCTTCATCGGCACCGCACGCGGCATCGAGGCGCGCATCTGTCCCGAGCTCGGCTGGCCGCTCGAGCTGATCGAGGTATCGGGCATCAAGACCGTGGGCCTGCTCGGCGCTGTGCGCGGGGTGCTGAGGCTCCCGCGCGCGATTCTCCAGGCGCGCCGTGCGCTGCGGCGCCACCGCCCCGACGTCGTGCTCGGTGTCGGCGGCTATGCGAGCGGACCGACGCTCTTCGCGGCGTGGCTCGGCGGCACACCGACAGCGATCCTCGAGCAGAACTCGATCCCCGGGCTCACCAACCGCATCGCCGGCAAGTTCGCGCGGCGCGTCTTCCTCGCGTTCGAGCTCACACGCCGCTACTTCCGTCCCGCACGCACCACGTTGACCGGCACGCCGATTCGCGCAGCGCTACGCGACCGGCTCGTCGCCAGTGCCGAGCGGCCGCCGGGTGCCGTGCCGCAGCTCTTCTGCTTCGGCGGTTCACTCGGCGCCAAGGCGGTGAACGCGATCATGGCCGACGCGGCCGACGAGCTCGCGCGCGCCGGCCTCGACTTCACGCTCACGCACCAGACCGGACGCGACGACCACGAGCCGATGCTCGCCCGCTACCGCGCAGCCGGGCTCGAAGCCCGCGTGCGCGTGATGCCGTTCCTCGACGACATGGCCAGCGAGTACGCCCGAGCCGATCTCGTGATCGCGCGCGCCGGCGCCGCAACGGTGGCCGAGCTCGCCGCCGTCGGCCGACCGGCGATCCTCGTCCCGTACCCGCACGCTGCCGACGATCACCAAGCCGAAAACGCGCGTGAGTTCGGTGAAGCCGGTGCCGCGCTCGTACTCGCGCAGGACGCGCTTGACGGGCCACGCCTCGCCGCCGCGATCCGCGCGCTGGTGGAAGATCCGGATCGCCTCGCGCGTATGCGATCTGCTATGAAGAATCTCGGTCACCCCGACGCCGCAGGCGCGATCGTCGAGTGGCTGGAGCAGACGGCGACCGCCCGTACCGAGTGACGGGACCTATGTTCAAGAAACAAGCTACCCGGATCCACTTTGTCGGCATCGGCGGCATGGGCATGTGCGGGATCGCCGAGATCCTCGCCAACCACGGCTACGCGGTCTCCGGCACCGACCTGCGCGAAACGGCCATCACGCGGCACCTCGCCAGCGTCGGCTGCACAGTGCACTACGAGCACCGCGCCGAGCATGTCGGCGAGGCCGACGTGGTCGTGGTGTCGTCGGCGATCCGCTCGTACAACCCCGAGATCGAGGCAGCGCGCGCACGCGGTATTCCGGTGATCCAGCGTGCCGAGATGCTCGGCGAGTTGATGCGCATGAAGTACTCCGTCGCGGTCGCCGGCTCGCACGGCAAGACCACGACGACGACCATGATCGCGTCGGTGCTGCTCCACGCCGGGCTCGATCCAACCGCGATCATCGGCGGTCGCGTGAACTCGCTCGGGCTGGCCAACGCGCGTCTCGGCCAAGGCGAAGTGCTCGTCGCTGAGGCCGACGAGTCGGACGGCTCGTTCCTCAAGCTCACCCCGACCGTCGCGGTCGTCACCAACATCGACGCCGAGCACCTCGATCACTACGGCACGCACGAGAACGTGAAGCATGCGTTCGTCGACTTCGTGAACCGCGTGCCGTTCTACGGGCTGGCGGTGCTCTGCGTCGACCACCCGCACGTCGCAGCGATCCTGCCGCAGGTGCAAAAGCGCTTCGTCACCTACGGCGAGTCGGCGCGGGCCGACTATCGCGCGCGCGACATTCGCTTCGACGGCTTTCACACCTCCTTCGTCGCCTGGCGCCGCGCCGAGGAACTCGGCCGCCTCACGCTCGCGATGCCCGGTCGACACAACATCGCCAACGCGCTGGCGTCGCTCGCGGTCGCCGACTTCATCGGCGTGCCGTTCGACGCCGTGCGCGACGCGTTCGCCGTTTTTCAGGGCGTGCAGCGACGGTTCACGGTCCGCGGCCAGGCACGCGGCGTCACCGTCGTCGACGATTTCGGCCACCACCCGGCCGAGGTCCGCGCCACGCTCAGCGGCGCACGCGCCGGATTCCCCGGCCGACGCATCGTCGCCGCGTTCCAACCGCACCGATACTCGCGCACGCGCGATCACTTCACCGACTTCGTCGGCTCGTTCGACGACGCGGATCGCGTGCTCCTGTGCGATGTCTTCGCCGCCGGCGAGAAGCCGATCCCCGGCGCCGACTCCGCCTCACTCGTGCAGGCCCTCCACGCGCACGGCCACCCCGGTGCCGTGCATGTGCCGCACCGCGCCGACCTCGCCGCCGCGCTCGCCGACGACGCGCAAGACGGTGACCTCGTGATCGTGCTCGGCGCGGGCGACATCCAGCTCACCTGCGGCGAGCTGCTCACCGAGCTCGGCGGCGGCGAGGAAGCCTCGCGCACCGGCGTGCCGGGCGCAAAGGGCGTCGCACCGCCGAGCCACGTCGCAGCGATGAACCGTGCGACCGCAGGCGTCGCGCGCGGCTCGTGACGGCGCCTGTGGCAGTGACGGCGCCGCAGCCACCGTCGCTTTCACCATCGCGACTCGGTCCCGAGGATCGCGCCACACTCGAGGCCGCACTCGGCGACGCGCTTCGGTTCGACGAGCCGATGGCGCGGCACACGACGCTGCGCATTGGCGGCCCCGCCGACGCGTGGTTCGAACCGGCCACCGTGCGCGCGCTCCAGGCGGGCGTGCGGCTCGCGGCCGAGCGTGGCCTCCCCGTTTCGGCCGTCGGCGGCGGCTCGAACCTGCTCGTGCTCGACGGCGGCGTACGCGGCCTCGTCGTCTCGACGCGCGCACTCCGCGGCCTCGAACGCGAGGGCGAGCAGACGCTCCGCGTCGAGGCCGGGGTCTCGACCGGCAAGCTGCTCCTCGTCGCGACGCAGTGGGAGCTCGGTGGCGTCGAGTTCCTCGGCGGCGTGCCCGGCTCCGTCGGCGGCGGGCTGATCATGAACGCCGGCACGACGCTCGGGGAGTTCAAAGACACAACCACCGAGGTCGCCTCAGTGCGGCTCGCTGACGGCGAGCTCGTGCGGCGCACGGCCAAAGAATGCGACTTCGGCTACCGCTGCTCGGCGCTCCCCGCCAACGAGATCGTCGTCTGGGGGCGACTCACGCTCCGCCCGCGCCCGCGCGTCGAGATCGAGGCCGACGTGCGCGCACTGCGCGATCGTCGCCGCGAGCGCGAGCCAAAGGGGCTGCCGAACGCCGGCTCGATCTTCAAGAATCCACCCGGGCTCTTCGCCGGGCGGCTGATCGAGGAGGCCGGCCTCAAGGGGCGCCGCATCGGTGGCGCCGAGGTTTCGGAGAAGCATGCGAATTGGATCGTGAACGCCGGCGGCGCGACCGCGGCCGACCTGCTCGCGCTGGTCGACCTCGTGCGCACGGCAGTTCGCGAGCGGCACGCGCTCGAGCTGGAACTGGAAGTAAAACTCCTCGGAGAGAGCTGACGGAGGCGCATGAACACCTTTCTTGGCAAACGAATCGGCGTGGTGATGGGCGGTCTCTCGGCGGAGCGCGAGGTCTCGCTCTCGAGCGGGCGCGGCGTGCTGCGCGGGTTGCTCGAGCACGGCCACAACGCCGTCGCGATCGAGTGGGGCGACGGTCAGGAGCTGGCCACGATGCTCCGCGCCGAGCGAGTCGACGCGGTCTGGAACGCGCTCCACGGCACCTACGGCGAGGACGGCTGCGTGCAGGGCCTGCTCGAGTGCATGCGCATCCCCTACACCGGCTCGGGCGTGCTCGCGAGCGCGATCGCGATGGACAAGGTCGCGACCAAGCGGATCTTCGATCGCGGCGGCGTGCCCACGCCGGAGTGGACCGCGCTCGCGCCGGGCGACTCGGCGCACGACGTCGCGCGCCGCACCGGCTGGCCCGTCGTGGTGAAGCCGTCGCGCGAGGGCTCCTCCGTCGGCGTCACGATCGTGGAGCGCGAGGAGGATCTCGACGCTGCGGTCACACTCGCCGACGGTTACCATGGCGTAACCTTGGTCGAGCGCTTCATCCCGGGACGCGAAGTGCAGGTCGGCCTGCTCGATGACGAGGTGCTCGGCACGGTCGAGATCCGACCGAAGAGCGGGTTCTACGACTACGAGGCGAAGTACGTCCGCAAGGACACCGAGTACCTCGTGCCCGCACCGCTCGATTCCGCGCTCGATACTGCCGCGCGCGCAGCCTCCCTCGCGGCCTACCGGCTGCTCGGCTGCGCCGGCCACGCGCGCGTCGACTGCCGCATCGACCCCTCAGGCGGCGTCTTCGTGCTCGAGGTCAACACGCTGCCCGGCATGACCGCGACGTCGCTGCTGCCGAAAATCGCCGCGCACGCCGGCCTCGACTACGCGAATCTCGTGGACAGAATTTTGCGCACTGCCGCACTACGCGAGTAGATGAGAGGGGGGGCCGCGCCTCCTCCTTTCATGCGAACGCACACCACGCCGCTGCGAAGTAATCGCAAGCTGAGACAGCGCCGCACGTTCCGGCTGCGGATCGCACTGCGTCACGCACGACGCGCCATGCAGCATTTCGCGCGTCGCGCCGCACTACCGACGCTGGCAACGCTGGTGCTGCTCGGCGGCACCGGAGCTGCGTGGCACGGATGGCGCTGGCTGCACACCGCGCCGCGATTTCGCGTGGCCGAGCTCGTGGTCGAAGGTCACGCGCGCGTGACCCGCGACGAGATTGTTCGCCGCGCCGGCGTCGCGCCCGGCACCAATCTCTTCACACTCTCCACCCGCGCGGTCGAGCGCGCGATCCTGGCGCACCCGGGAATCGCCGACGCGCAGGTCTCTCGCAACCTCCCCAACACCCTCGTCGTCAAGGTGACCGAGCGCGAGCCCGCGGCGATTGTGCTCCTCGGCGAGGCGTACCTCGCCGACGCAACCGGCCAGCTCTTTGTCCGCGCGTCGTTCAACGCCGCCGACTCGCACCTGCCGGTGATCACCGGCCTCGCACGCGGCGATTGCGCTGCCCGGCAGTCCGGCTGCGCCGAGCGCCTGCGCAGCGCGCTCTCGCTCATGCGCCGTGTCGCCGCCCGACCGGATCGCCCGGTGATTGGCGAGCTTCACCTCGACGCCTGGCAGGGTGCGACGCTCTACACACGCGCAGGCGGCACCGCGCTGCGTCTCGGCCTCGTCGACTCCGGCGGCACCGATGCCACGCTCGCACGCTTCGATACCGTCTGGGCCGCCCTCTCCGTCGAGGAACGCGCCGCAACGAGAACCATTCACCTGGACGGAGTCGCTCGGCCTGATCGCGTGACGATCGCGCTCGCCGACGCCCGCTGACCCGATCACGAGGACCTACCTGCATGAGCAACGGAAAACGCAACGAGCTGATCGTCGGTCTCGACATCGGGACCACGAAAATCGCGGCCATCGTCGGGGAGATCACCGACACGGGCATCGACATCATAGGCATCGGCACCGCGCCGTCGCGAGGCCTCGCCAAGGGCGTGGTCGTCAACATCGACGCGACCGTGCAGTCGATCGAGAAGGCGATCCTCGAAGCCGAGCACATGGCCGGCTGCGAGATCATCTCCGTCTACGCCGGCATCGCGGGCGGCCACATCAAGGGGTTCAACTCACACGGCACCGTCGCGGTGAAGGATCGCGAGGTCCGCGACGGGGACGTCACGCGTGTGACCGAGAACGCCAAGGCGGTCGCGATCCCGATGGACCGCCAGATCATCCACGTCATCCCGCAGCAGTTCATCGTCGATGAGCAGGACAGCATCCGCGATCCGCTCGGCATGTCGGGCGTGCGCCTCGAGGCCAAGGTCCACATCGTCACCGCCTCGGTGACCTCGGCGCAGAACGTGGTGAAGTGCTGCAACCGTCGCGGCCTTCAGGTCGCCGCCGTCGTGCTCGAGCCGCTCGCCTCCGCGATGGCCGTGCTGCACGAGGACGAGAAGGAGCTCGGCGTCGCGCTGATCGACATCGGCGGCGGCACGACCGACATCGCGGTCTTCGTCGACGGCGCGATCGTGCACTCGAGCGTGCTGCCGCTCGGCGGCAACCACGTCACGAACGACGTCGCCTACGGACTCAAGACGCCGCTCGAGCACGCGGAGCGGATCAAGCAACGCTTCGGCTGCACACTCGACGCGATGATCGATCCACACGATCAGATCGAGGTTCCCTCCGTCGGCGGCCGACCGCCGCGGCTGGTCCCACGCCAGATCCTCTGCGACATCATCACGCCACGGATCGAGGAGATCTTCGAGCATGTGCGACGCGAACTCGCGCGCGCCGGCTACGAGGACTCGCTCGCCTCGGGCGTCGTCCTGACCGGCGGCACCACGCTGCTCGAGGGCATGCCCGAGATCGCCGAAGAGGTGCTCGGCCTCCCGGCACGGCGCGGCATGGCGCGTGGCATCGGCGGCCTCGCCGACGTCGTGAAGTCGCCCGCCTATGCGACGGGCGTCGGCCTCGTGCTCTACGGTGCGCGGCACAAACGGCTCGCGCGCGGCGCCGATCTCGACTCTGGCGTCTGGCGCCGCTTTCGCAGCTGGGTCGCCGAGGCGTTCTAGGCGCTGCTCCGCGCGGCGTGGTCACACACGCGTGACCGCGCTCGAGACACCAGCAGCGCGGCGAGCGGCAGGTACGCAGGACTGCACCAAAAAGTTGCCCCGGACGGGCGCGCCCTCGATAAGTGTTCGAGGAGGGCGTACCCGATGGCACTGCTCGAATTCGACGACGGCCGACAGGCCCGAATCGTGGTGGTTGGCGCAGGCGGCGGCGGAGGTAACGCGCTCAATACCATGATCGGCGCGAGCCTCGACGGCGTGGAGTTCGTCGCGGCGAACACCGACGGCCAAGCGCTCGAAGCCAACCTCGCGGCAATCAAGCTCCAGCTCGGCGAGCGCTCAACGCGTGGACTCGGCGCAGGGGCCGATCCTCAGGTGGGCCGTAGCGCCGCCTCCGAGTCGATTGATCGCATTCGAGAGCTGCTATCCGGCGCCGACATGGTCTTCGTGACCGCGGGGATGGGCGGTGGCACCGGCACCGGTGCCGCGCCGATCGTCGCGCAGATCGCCCGCGAGTGCGGCGCGCTCACCGTTGGCGTCGTGACGCGTCCATTCATGTTCGAAGGGCGACGCCGCATGCGCCACGCCGAAGAGGGCATCAAGGCCCTCGCCGCCGAGGTCGACACGCTGCTCGTGATCCCGAACGAGCGACTGCTCCAACTCTCTGGCAAGGCCACGACGATGCTCGACGCCTTCCGTCGCGCGGACGAAGTCCTGCTGCACGCCGTGCAAGGCATCAGCGACCTTGTCAACGTGCCGGGCCTCGTCAACGTCGACTTCGCTGACGTGCGTACGATCATGAAGGATCGCGGGCGCGCCCTCATGGGCACCGGCCGCGCGACCGGACCGGACCGCGCACTCATCGCGGCGCAGCAGGCGATCTCATCGCCGCTGCTCGAGGACGTCTCGATCGTCGGCGCGACCGGCGTGCTGATCAACATCACCGGCGGCGCGGACCTCACGCTGCACGAAGTGCACGAGGCGTCGAGCTTGGTGCATCAGGCCGCGCACGAGGACGCGAACATCATCTTCGGCTCGGTGATCGACCCCAACCTCCAGGGCGAGATCCGGATCACCGTGATCGCGACCGGCTTCGATCTCGCTGCCGCACGGGCACAGGAGCCACGGGACCGCATCATCCATCCGCGCCGCACGCCGGGCGTGGCCGCAGCGGCGACCTCTGACTCCCAGGCCGCGCTGCCGTTCGACGCGACGCCGGAGCTCGCCGCCGCCCCCGAGTCCGCGATCTTTGCCGCGACGGCGACTGCGCCCGACTGCGCGCTCGCTTCCGCGCCTGAGTCCGTACTCGAACCGGTGCCCACCGTCACGCTCGCAGCCGCGCTCGAGACCGCGCCCGCGCTCGCGCCGGACTTCGCGACGGACTTCGCGACGGACTTCGCGGTCGACGCTGCGCCGGACTTCGCGGTCGACACTGCGCCTGAACTCGAGCACGACTTCGCGCTCGAGCCCGCGCCTACAGGTGCCCTCGAGTCGGCTTCGCTTTCGCTCTCCCTCTCGCTCCCCGAGGTGCCGATCGACGACGAGGAGCCGATCGACATCGCGCTGCTCGAGGAGATCCCGTCGGTCGTGCTCTGCGAGAACTCGGCCCCGACGACGCGGTTGGTCCAGCCGCACGAGCTGGCCCCGACGCAAATCGCCGTCGCACCCTCCGCACCCTCCGCGCCAATCGCCGCCGTCAGCCTCTCGACCACCAGCCGCACCCGTCGCCGCGCGCCCGAGTACCAGGTGCCGATCCCCGCCGTGCGCGCCAGCGGTCGACCGTCCACAGAGTATCCCGCGATCTCGCTGAGCGGGGCGCCCGTCATCGCGGTTGTGCGCGACGACAGCGGCGCACGTCACCTCCAGACTGTCGCCGACGCTGCCGCGGTCCCCGCTGTGCTCGCGTCTGGCTCCGGTCCGACGGGCTTCGACGCCACGCGCCCGGAGTTGGCCGTACGCGCGCCGTCGCGCCGCTCCTCTGCATCACGCCTGCTCCCCTCACTCAGGGAGGCACTGGCCGACGTGGAGGCCGACGAAGAATGGGACATCCCCACGTTCCTCCGTCGGAGCCCGTCCTCGCCAGAAACGTAGATCGCGTCGTTTCGGCTGTTTTTGGCCTAAAAACGCTTGCCTCGGGATCGGCCACAAGTATCATCCGCCGGCCGAGCGACGCTGCGTTGCTCGAGACGTACAACTTCGAGAGGATCGAATCATGGCAAAGAAGAACGATAGCAAGAAGGTCGCGCGCGAAGTCCTCGTGGTCGGGACCAAGCTCAAGGACGTTGTGAAGTCGGCGGGGTTCCAGAGCTCGGGCGAGCTCATCGAGGCCGTGTCGAACCAGGTCCACGACCTGCTTGCGGCCGCGATCAAGCGCGCTGGCGAGAACGGTCGCAAGACCGTCCGCTCCTACGACCTGTAGGCCGACGGCCTTTCCTGCGACGCCCCGAGCCGAGTTGGCGCGGGGCGTCGTCATTTTCGGGCGCGCCGAAAGCGTGTGAGCGACTAAGTCGCCGACGCGGTCGCCGCATACGCGGCGAGCATCACGTCGAGCGGCGCGGCGCAGCCGGTCATCAGCGTGAACGCACGAGCCGCCTGGTGCACGAGCATCGGTCCGCCATCCATCGTCGCGACGCCAAGCGCGCGCGCCTCGGCGAGAAGCGCGGTCTCGTGGTGGTAGATGAGCGAGATGACGACCGCGCCCGACGCGAGCCGCTCGAGCGGTGGTGAGGGCGCGAGGCGACGTCCCGGTTCGAGGCCCGCCGAGGTCGCGTCGACGACCAGTCGCGCCCCGGCACACACCTGCCTGAGCTCCGCCTCCGTCCACTGCGCCGTCGCCGCGCCGGCCACCGCCGCTGCGCGGGCCGCCGCCGCTGGATCGCGCGCCACCACCGTGACCTGATCGCCGCGCGCCGTGAGTGCGAGCACCACCGCTCGCGCCGCACCGCCAGCACCGAGCACCACCGCCGGGCCCGGAGCGCGTCCGTCGAGCGCGTCGGTGAACCCGGCCACGTCGGTGTTGAAACCGCGTGCGCGCCCCTCCGGCGAATAAACGATCGTGTTCACCGCGCCGACGGCCCGCGCCACCTCGTCGACCTCATCACAGAGCGCGAGCGCGGCGCCCTTGTGCGGGACGGTGACGTTCACGCCGAGCGCACCGAGCACAGCGAGTCCGCGCACCGCCGCCGCGAGGTCAGCGGGCGCTACTGCAAACGGCAGGTAGATCGCCGACAAGCCCAGCGCGCGGTACGCGGCACCGTGCAACGCCGGCGAGCGCGAGTGCGCCACGGGCCAGCCGAGCACGCCCGCGAGTCGAGGCACCTCGGCGCGGCTCACTCGGACGCACGCGACTGCTCCACACGCACGTCGAGCTCCCCCTCGGCGAGCCGGAGCGCGAGCCGCTCGCCCGTGGCGACGTCGCTCGCTCGTGTGACGATCGCGCCCGCCTCGGTCCGCGCAATCGCGTACCCGCGCTCGAGCACCCGCAGCGGGGAGAGCGCGTCGAGCCGCCCGGCAAGACGCTCGAACGTGCGCCGACGAACCGACAGCCCCGCGCGCGCCGTGGCCTCGAGGCGGAACCCGAGCTCATCGAGTCGCTGCCGCCCGCGCGCGACCCGCTGGCTGGGACTCACGAGCTTCGCCTCCACGCGGACGAGCGTGGCCCGACTCCGCTCCATCACCATGCGCATCACCAACGCGAGCCGCGACGTTGCCTTCGCGAGCTCGCGTCGAAGCACCTGCCGCTCCGGCACCGCGAGTTCCGCCGCCGCCGTCGGAGTCGCCGCACGAACGTCGGCGACGAGATCGGACAGCGTCACGTCGACCTCGTGTCCGACCGCGCTGATCACCGGCACGCGGCAGGCGGCGATCGCACGCACCACGCGCTCGTCGTCGAACGCCGAGAGATCCTCCGCCGACCCGCCGCCGCGCCCGACGATCACGACATCGACATCGCTCACCCGCGCGATCCGCTCGAGCGCGCGCACGATCTCCGCCGGCGCCTCGACGCCCTGTACGCGACAGGGCGAGATCAGGATCGGCACCGGGTAGCGCCGCTCAATCGTGCGAATCACGTCGCGCACCGCGGCTCCGGTGGGCGACGTGACCACGCCGATCCGCCGCGGCAGCGTCGGCAGCGCCCGCTTGCGCGCCTCGGCGAACAACCCCTCGTCGGCGAGCCGCTGCCGAAGCTGCGCAAGCGCGAGCGCCTGTGCGCCGAGCCCGGCCGGCTCGAGCGCATCGACATAAAGCTGGAACTTGCCCTGCTCGGGGTAGATCCCCGGCCGCCCGCGCACGAGCACCCGCGCACCGTCGGTGAGCTTGAACTTCAGCCGCGCCGCCGCCGAACGCCACATGACCGCCGGCAGCTGCGCCGCCTCGTCCTTGAGTGCGAAGTAGATGTGCCCCGACGCCGGGATGCGAAGGTTCGACACCTCCCCCTCGACCCAGACCGCGCCGACCTGCTCCTCGAGCAGCAGCGCACAGACCCGCACGAGCGCGTCCACGGTGAGCGGTTGATCGCGCTCACCGGGCTGCGCCGTCGTTTCGGTCGCCGGCTCCGGCGGTCTGCTGCCCGGCTTTCGCCGCTCGGTTGCCACGGTCCGGCAGCATACCGCGTGCTAGGATTCGCCGCGTTCGCCCGACGAGAAACCATGACTGAACTCCGCACCGTGCCGGGGTCCAAGGAGGACCTCGACCCCGAGCTGATTTCGATCCGGCGGCGCCGGTTCGGTGTCGGTCCACTGCTCGCGGGCTCGGTCGTCCTGCTCTGCCTCTATCTGGTCGTCGGGCTGCGCCACGACGTTGCCTTCTCGCTCCGCGGAACTTCCCCCGAGGCGCTCGGCGACGTCGCCGCACGCCTGGCGCGCGGCGAGACCCTGCCCGACAACCGCTGGGTCACGCTCGCCGTCGAGCCCGATCGTCAAACGCCAGGTTGGCTGCGCGGCCGGCAGGCGATCGGCTACCGCATCGTCCCCGCGCTCGGCACCAGCGGCAAGCTCTGGCTGCGTGTGAGCGACATCGCGGTCGCCGAGCCACCGACCTACGACCGCACGCACACGGGACGCATCCGTCCGCTAGACGCGCTTCCGTGGAGCGCAGACCTCCGTCGCTACATCAAATCGCAGCCGCCCGGGCCACGCTACCTCGACGCGCGCCGACTGCTCGACGGCCCACCCACCGTCGATGTCGCTGGCGATGCGCTCACCGTTCCCGCGGACGCGCCGGTCGCGGTCGACGTGGTCGCCGTGGGCCGTTCGCTCGTGAAGGTGTATCGGACCGACCTCGTCGGCAGCGCCGATGTAGCGCAGGTGCTGCTCGCGGCCGCCGGGCTCGCACCGAGCGGTGTGGTCGGCGAGAGCCCCCTCAGCTGGAGCTTCGAGGTCCCGGTCGCCGAGAGCGCGGCCCGCGACGCGCTCGTGCAGGCGCGCCTCTTCGCCGCCAACGCCGAGGCGCGCGTCTCACGAGCAACAGGCGTGTGGCGCGACCTCGTCGTCGATCGCGCGGCCGGCGCTCTGCGTCTCGGCATCGGCGCTGCGGTGCCCGTGGCCGATGTGCATCGCCTCGAGGTGCGCGTGCGGCGTGACGTTCCCGACGACGCGCAGGTGCTGCTCGACGGCGAGCGACCGGACGCGTACTGGTACACGCCGATTCTCGCCGGCCTGCTTGGCCTCGTCTGCGTGCTCATGGTGTGGGCCGCCGTCCACTCTGCGCGTCGCCAGCGCGACGACGAGGAGCTGCTCCGCCGCCACCTCCACGCGGTCCCTCCGCTCGAGAGCTGACATGCTGCGCCTCCTCGACTCCTTCACTCGACGCAAGGTCGACTTCGTCCCGAGCGAGCCCGGCAAGGTCGGCATGTACCTCTGCGGCCCGACGGTGCAGAACTCGCCGCACGTCGGGCACGGCCGCTCCGCGATCGCCTTCGACATCGTGCGGCGCTACCTCACCTGGTCCGGCTTCGAGGTCCGCTTCGTCCGCAACGTCACCGACATTGACGACAAGATCATCGTCCGCGCACGCGAGTGCGGCGAGGAGGTCGGGGCCTTCGCGTCGCGCTACGCCGACGAGTACAACAGCGCCATGGCCGCGCTCGGCGTGCGCCCGCCCGACGTGGAGCCGCGCGTCACCGGACACATTCCCGAAATCGTCGCCCTGATCGAGCGACTCGTCGCGCGCGGTGTCGCGTACGCAGCGTCGGGCGACGTCTACTACTCGGTCGACAGCTTCGCCGCTTACGGCCGCCTCTCGGGGCAGTCGATCGACGATCTCCGCGCCGGCGCGCGTGTCGAACTGGGCGAGTTGAAGCAGAACCCGCTCGACTTCGCGCTCTGGAAGGCGGCCAAGCCGGGCGAGCCGTCGTGGTCTTCACCGTGGGGACCGGGCCGCCCCGGTTGGCACATCGAGTGCTCGGCGATGGCACTCGCACACCTCGGTGAGACTTTCGACCTCCACGTTGGCGGCAAGGATCTCGCCTTCCCGCACCACGAGAACGAGATCGCTCAGTCGGTGGGCGCGCTCGGCGAGGGCACCTTCGCGCGCCACTGGATGCACAACGGCTTCGTCAACTTCAACGACGAGAAGATGTCGAAGTCGATCGGCAACGTGTTCCTGATCCGCGATCTCCTCGAGCGCTTCGACGGCGAGACGCTCCGCTTCTTTCTGCTCGGAACGCACTACCGCTCGCCGATCAGCTTTGAGGTTTTCGAGCAGGACGGACGCGCAGTTTTCCCCGGCCTCGACGAGGCGGATCGTCGCCTCGAGTACTTCTATGGAACCCTCGCGCGGCTCGACGCCTTCCTCGGCGAGAAACGCGAGGTCTCGCCGGGACCGGTCACCGCCGGCGCCGATAGACTCGACCCGGCGGTGCGCGCCGCGATGGACGACGACTTCAACACCGCCGTCGCGGTGGCCGAGCTTGGCGAAGCGGCGCGCGCGGCGAACAAGCTGCTCGACGACCCCGCCGGCGTGCCGAAGGATGTCCGCCGCCGCTCGCTCGCGCGTCTCGCCCATGACCTACGCGAGACGGCGGTCGGTGCGCTTGGGCTGCTCGGCCGTCCGCCGCGCGAGTTCCTGCATGCACGGCGCGCCCGGCTGGCCGCCGCGCGCGGAATCGTCGAAGCCGACGTGGCCGAGCGACTCACCGAGCGCGAAGCGGCGCGGCGCGCACGCGAGTTTGCTCGCGCCGACGAGCTGCGCGATGCCCTGCGCGCGCAGGGGATCGAAATCATGGATACGTCCGCCGGGCCCGACTGGCGGATCGCCGACGCCTAGCGCGTCACGGCGTGGACGACTTGCCGGCGAGGTAGGCGAGGATCACAGCGTCGAGGCTGCGTGCCTCGGGCGACGACGAGGCCTGCTCGACGGGAAACGGAGGCGATTCGGCGGCGCCGACCGCGTGGGGCGCGGCGTTCGGCGCAGAGCCCGGCAGTAGCGATTTCGCCGTGGTGGACTCCCCCGTGCTCATAGAGGTGCGCACCACGCCCCCACTCGTATCGCTCCGTGGCCGCGCCGGCCGTGCGACCGGCGGCAGCGACGAACTCACCGGGGATGGCCGCGGCGCGTCGGGGACCACCGGCTTCGCAGGGACTCGCGCCGCCGGCGCGGCCACGGGCCACGGACCGGTGCGGCGCGGCGGCCTTGCGAACACCGGCGGTGGCGAGACGGCGGCCTCAATCGCGGGCGCAGCGATCGGCGCGGGCGAGACGGCGGCCTCAATCGCGGGCGCAGCGATCGGCGCGGGCGAGACGGCGGCCTCAATCGCGGGCGCAGCGATCGGCGCCTCGCCCCAGAGGAGACGAATCCGCTCGTCGTGCACGCCATCCTTGAGCTCTCGCAGCACCGCCTTGTGCTGCGCCTGCATCAGCCCACGCACCACGCTCGCCTCGGCGTGCGCGTCGTACAGCATCCGTCGCGTCGCGACCACCGTGCCCGAGCTAAAGAGCTGGGTGACCACGCGCGCGAGCTCGACACCTGAGTCCTCGGTCTGCACATGGAACGGCCGACCGCGATGCCGGAACTCATGGTTGAAGCCGAGGACCGGGGAACGGGGCGACGCCACGCGAGCGCAGTCTAACACCCAGCTCATACCGAAGTGGCAGCGCACCGGAAACCGATCACCGCAGCCACACCGTTGCGACGCCGTCCAACCAAAGCCACACTCGCCAGCAAGACCGCGCAGCAAGACCGCGCCTTGAATCCCGACGACAAACCTGTTACCAACGACTTCCCCCACCCCACCCCCTCGACGTCCCATGGCAACCGGTCTGGACAGCAGGGAGGACGGCCGTCGCTTCCTCGAGCTCGCCTCGAGGTGGCTGGTCTCGCTCCCACACGATCTTCGCATCCTCTTTGAGGCGAAGGATGATCCGAACCTCGACCGCGCTGCGCGCGAGATCGCGGCGGCCGCGATTATTTGTGCACTCACGCCCGATGCTGCCGGTGAAGGCGAGTTCTCGGCGTTCGCCGACGACGCGATCCTCCTGCATGACGCGCTCGCGCGCATCGTGACCCTCGGCGGCGAGGGCGCGGCCGACTTTCAGACGCGCTTCGCCGAGTACTTCGACGGGCTCGACGCGGATCTCGCGATCTGCCGCAACCTGCTGGGCGACGACTACGCCTGGTTGGTCGCCAACAAGCTCGACGCGCTCGGACGCCTCACCTACAAGCAGAAAAAGCTCGCGCTCTACCTCGATGACGACGAGGCGGTTGAGCAGCTCTACGACGACGGGCTCGCGTTCGGGACGAACTACCCGATCGACGAGGAGAAGATCGAGATGCGCCTCCGCAAGCCGGAGACGTTGATCGAGGCGCTCCGCCGCAAGGCCGTCACCGAGTCGAAGAAGCAAGCGTAGCGCGGCCGAGTGCTGCGCGGTTCGCCGCGCTAGAGCGCCAGCTCGACGAGATCGTGCGCCGCCAGTGGCTCGCCGAGGAACCGCGGTGCGAGCTCGTCGATGCGTGAAGCGTCGGTGACATGGCACGCGAGCCGACCGGTGCCGCCTGCCTGCGTTGCACCGCCCGTCGCCGCCAGCACCGCGGCGACCTCCGCCGCCATCGCCGTCGCCGAGTCGACCAGCCGCAGCTCGCGACCGAAGACCTCTGCCGCCACGCGCTCGAGCACCGGCGCGAGGATCGGGTAGTGCGTGCAGCCGAGTACGATCGTGTCGATCGCCGGATCCTTCGCCGCGAGCTCACCAAGGTAGCGACGCGCGATCGCCCGCGTGATCTCGTCGTCGGTCCACCCCTCCTCGGCCAACGGGACGAGCAGCGGGCAGGCATGGACGCTCACGCGCACGCCCGCATCGAGCGCGGCGAGTGCGGCCTCGTATGCGCCCGAGCGGATCGTGCCGAGCGTGCCGAGCACGCCGACCCGACCGGAGCGCGTGGCCGCGAGCGCACTCTTCGCGCCGGGCTCGACCGCGCCGATCACCGGCACCGAAAACGCGGCACGCAGCGGCCCGAGCGCATGCGCCGACGCGGTATTGCACGCGACGACGAGCAGCTTCACGCCGCGGCCGAGCAGGAACCGCGCGCACGCCAGCGAGTAGCGGGCCACCGTCTCGGGACTCTTCGAGCCGTACGGAAGCCGCGCGGTGTCGCCGAGGTACTCGAGGCTCTCTGCCGGCAGCGCGCGACGAATCGCGCGGACCACCGTCAGCCCGCCGACGCCCGAGTCGAACACGCCGAGCGGCTGCGCTTGCACGCTTTGCACCCTAGGGGACTGCCGGATGCCACGCAAGGTACGGCGTAAAGTGCGGCTCTTCGGTCGACAGGCAGCAGAACGCACGGTAGGGTACGCGGCCGGTCGATGAGCCTGTACGAGCGAATCCTCTCGTGCGCCCCCGACGGTGGCGGGGCGAGCGATCTGACCCGCGATCCGCTCGTCGTCGCGCGCTGTGCGACCGAGATCGCCACCAGCGGCGAGCCTCCTCCGCCGGAGGTCACCACCGCGCTGCGCAACGCCAACGCAGCGTGGGGCGCGGCGCCCGCGTCGGCATTCACCGCCGAGCTCACGCTAGCGCTTGTCGGGCGCGACGTACCGCTCGCGCTGCAGTGGCTCCACGACGTCGGCTGGATGGCGCGCTTCCTTCCCGAGCTCCACGCGACCGTGGACTTCTCGCAAGAGGCAGGGCGCAAGCACAAGGACGTGTGGGAACACACCAAGCAGGTCGTGCAGCAGTCGGTGCCGCGACCCGAGGTGCGCTGGGGCGCGCTGCTGCACGACATCGGCAAGGTCCCGACGCGCAAGTTCCTCCCCGACGGTGCCGTGACATTCCACGGCCACGCCGAGGTCGGCGCGCGCATGTTCGGGCCGGTTGCCCAGCGGTTCGGCTTCGAGCGGCCCGCCTCGAAGAAGATCCGCTTCCTGATCCTCCATCACCTCCGCCCCGGGCAGTACCAACCCTCGTGGACCGACAGCGCAGTGCGACGCTTCACGCGCGAGCTCGACGAGTACCTACCCGACCTGCTCGACCTCTCACGCGCCGACATCACGTCGAAGCGGCCCGGGCGGCGACAGGCGCTCGTGCAGCAGATCCACGACCTCTCGGTGCGCATCGAGGATCTGCGTGCGCTCGACGCGAAGCAGCCGCCACTTCCCACCGGCCTCGGCCTCGCGATCATGGCGCGCTTTGGCGTCCCGCAAACGAAGCAGCTCGGCGACCTCATCAAGGAGCTCAAGGCCGCGTGTGAGCGCGGCGAGCTCGAAGAGCGCCGCGAGGACGACTACTACCTGGACTGGATCGCGACGCACGGCCTCGTGTAGCGCCTGCACCTGCTCCTTCGCGGTAGAATCGCTTCGTGGGCGGCTTCGGGGCGAAGCTTCGGCGGGGGGATGTCGAGGGCCTGATCCGAGAGCACTCGGACCTGCTGCTCGCCGGGCTCATCGTCGCCATCGTCGGGATGATGATCGTCCCGCTCCCGACACTGCTCATCGATCTGCTCATCGCGCTCAACCTCACGATCGCGGTCGTGCTGTTGATGGTGGCGATCTACGTCCCCGACGCGCTCCGCATCACGACCTTCCCCACGCTCCTCCTCCTCACGACGCTGTTCCGGCTCGCGCTCAACGTGAGCTCGACGCGACTCATCCTGCTGCAGGCCGACGCTGGCGACATCATCCGCTCGTTCGGCGAGTTCGTGGTGCGCGGCAACTTCGTCGTCGGCGCGATCATCTTCCTCGTGCTCACGCTGATTCAGTACATCGTGATCTCGAAGGGGTCGGAGCGGGTCGCCGAGGTCGCCGCGCGCTTCACGCTCGACGCGATGCCGGGCCGGCAGTTGGCAATCGACGCGGACCTGCGCGCCGGCCACCTTGATCAGGAGGAGGCGCGTCGTCGTCGCAGCGCGCTGCAGCGCGAGTCACAGCTCTTCGGTTCGATGGACGGCGCGATGAAGTTCGTCAAGGGCGACGCCATCGCCGGCATCGTCATCGTCGTCATCACCATCGTGGGCGGGCTGATCGTCGGCGTGGTGCAGCGCGGCCTCAGCCTCGGCGAAGCACTCGAGGTCTACTCGCTGCTCACGATCGGCGACGGGCTGGTGTCGCAGATCCCCGCGCTCATCATCTCGACCGCAGCGGGCCTGATCGTGACACGCGTGGCGAGCGAGGAGGAGGGCACCA
>SHYZ01000159.1 GCA_009692535.1 Myxococcales bacterium | reverse complement strand
TATGAGAGCGTCGGTGCGCTAACAACCCTCTTACCCGGGCACCAGCGCGGCTCGACGCGGCGGCAGCAGGGAGGCGGGCTATAGTCGCGCCGTGCCGACGACGAAGCCGGAGTGCCGCGGCGGCGCGTGGCTCGCGACCGGTGTGATCTTCATCGCAGCCGCGCTGCTGCTCACGTGGCGCGCGGGGGCGGGGACGCTCTTCAACGGCGACGACGCGGTCTACGCGCAGTTCGTCCGCGAGATGCGGCGGAGCGGCGACCTGCTCGCGCTCCGCCTCGACGGCGTCGTGCTCCACCAGCGCCCGCCGCTCTACCCGTGGCTCGTCTACCTCTCCACTGAGTGTTTCGGCGAGGGGCTGCTCGCGCTCCGCCTGCCGGCGATCCTCGCTGCGGCGGGCACGGCGGCCCTGGTCTTCCGTCTCGGGCTGCGCGTCACCACGCCGCTCGCCGCTGGCGTCGCTGCCGCGCTCTATCCGACGGCGGGGCTGGTCTTTCTCTACGCGCGCTCGACCACCTCCGATACCACGCTGGTCTTTTTCATCCTGCTCTCGATGGTGCTCTGGCTGCGCGGCCGAGTCGTCCTCGCCGGGGCCGCGCTCGGGGCCGCGCTGATGACCAAGCAGGTGGTTGGGCTGATGCCGCTGATCGCGCCGGCGGTGACCCTCGTCGTCGGCGGTCGCGGGGCCATGCCGTCGCTGCGTCGACTGCTGCTCGGCGCGGGCGCGGCGCTCCTGGTCTGGGCACCGTGGCATGGCGTCATGCTCGCTCGGTACGGCGACGCGTTCGTCGGCGGCTACATCGGCGAGAACGTGCTCCGACGCGCCACCTCGGCGCTGCTGCCGGCGACCTCGCCCGCGTACTACCTCGAGGTGCTCTGGCACAAGGAGTCGCTGCCGATCCTGTTCGCGCTCGCCGGACTCGGCGTCATCGTGTGGCGGCTGCGCGCACACTGGCGCGAGCGTGAGTCGCCGCGCGTCGAGCTCGCGCTGCTCATCGCGTGGCCGCTCGCGGTGCTTGGCGCGTTCTCCATCGTGTCGTCACGAATCGACTACTACGCGCTGCCGGCCTATCCCGCGCTCGCGCTGCTCATGGCGCTGCCGGTAGGTGCGCTCGAGGCGCGTCGTCGCAGCGTGGCGCGGGTGCTCGCGGTCGCGCTCGTCGCGGCGGCCGCGCTGCTCCATCTGCCCGAGCGGATCGCCGGACTCCACCTTGATCCGCGCATGCGCGAGCTCGCCGACCTTGCGAGCCTGGTGCGCACGCAGTCCGCCCCCGGCGACGAGCTCTTCGTGGTCGACGAGTTCTATCTCCTGCCGCGCTGGTATTCCGACCGGCGCACGACCATGGTCGTGACCGACCCCGCGCACCACGCGCAGCTCGTAAAGCTCGATCTCCTCCGCGTGCCGGGCACCGTCGTGAGCTGGCCGGCCTCCGGGTTGATGGGTCGGCTCGACCAGCGCCCGCGCTGGTACGCGATCGTGAGCGCACAGCGGAAGGTCCGGCTCCGTCCGGGACAACGCGTGGTCGTCGCGGGACCGACGTACACGCTCTACGCCCGCGACGGGCGGTGACCGCTGCGCTGTCTCGCGCGGGGCGCTGGCGTCAGTCGCGGGGCGGGTGGAGCAGGGTCAACCGGCCGGTGAGGCCGCGTGAGACCGTGACCTTGCCGTCGGCGCCGACGAAGACCGCGTCGGCGTCGGGCACCGACTCGACGAGCGCGAGTCCCCGCTCGGGGCCGAGCACGAACAGCCCCTTCGAGAGCGCGTCGGCGGTGAGCGCGTCTTTCGCGAGCACCGTGACCGAGCGCGTGCGCATCGCTGGGTAGCCGGTGGCCGGATCGAGGATGTGGTGGTAGCGGCGACCGTCGACAATCACGAAGCGCTCGTAGTCGCCCGAGGTCGAGAAGCTCCGATCGGTGATGTCGGCGAGCGCGAAGTAGTCGTCCGGTGCGCCGCGCGGATCGCGGATGCCGATCCGCCACGGTCGTGCGCCGCGCTGCCCGGCGACGTAGAGATCGCCGCCTGCTTGCACGAGGAAATCGACGAGGCCGGCCGACCGCAGGATCGCGGTGGCGCGGTCGACCGCGTGCCCCTTGGCGATGCCGCCGAGCGTGATGCGCTGCCCCGGGCGCACGAGCCGCGCCTCGCCGCGCGCGCGGTCGACGATGAGGTCGGCGAATCCGACCAGCCGGCGCCGCTCTTCGACCAGCGCGGGCGGCGGGATCGTGCCGTCGCGGTCCTCGTCGAACTTCCACACTCCGGCGAAGGCGCCGACGGTCGCGTCGAACGCGCCGCCGGAAATCTTCGCGGCCCACAGCGCTTTGTCGAGCACGTCGAGGAGCTCGCTCGACACGCGCACGCCCAGGCCGCTCCCTGCAGCGGCGTTGATGCGCGAGACCTCGCTGGCGTCGGTCCAGGTGGTCATCAGGCGATCGATGCGCTCGAACTCGGCGAAGGCGTCGTCGAAGGCACGTGCGATCCGCGCGTCGTCCTCGCCCCACGCTGTCAGCACCACGCGGGTGCCCATCGAGGCGCGCTGTCGGGTCACGACGTGGTCGCCGGTTCTCGGATCGGTCACGCGGGTGGCGGGGGCGTCGACTGCGGGCGGTGGTGCGAGTGCGCCTGCGGTGACGTCGACGCGCGGCCGCGGCGGCGCGGCCCCGTCACACGCGACGCTGAGCATGACGCCGACCGTGACCGACAACGCGGCCACGATGCGCCACGCGATCCGCCTCGCCGAGTGCCGTAGTAGCATCGCGGGCAAGGTAGCATCCGGTCTCAGCGCATGGCGGAGCACAAAGAACAGGGTACGGTGGTGATGCAGCGGTCCACCACCGAGCCGGCGCAGCAGGCGGTGTCTGCGAGCGCTGTGCTGGTGCTCATCCACCCGGCAGGGAACGACCTCGGTCGCCGCACGCCGCTCGAGGCCGACGAGCTGTGGGTCGGGCGTCTCCCCGACATGGACATCGCGATCGACACCGAGTCGGTCTCGCGGCGTCATGCGCGTGTGCTGCGGCTCGCCGACGGTTGGTACGTCGAGGACATGGGGTCGACCAACGGCAGCTTCGTCAACGACGTCCGCCTCGAGAAGCCGCGGCGGCTCACCGACGGCGATCAACTGCGCTTTGGTGACGCGGTCCTAAAGTTCCTCTCCGGCGAGAACCTCGAGGCCGCGTACCACGAGGAGATCTACCGGCTCTCGACGGTGGACGCGCTCACCGGTGTCTACAACAAGCGCTTCTTCGTCGACCACCTCGACCGCGAGATTGCGCGCGCCGAGCGACACGGGCAGGCGCTCTCGGTCGTGCTCTTCGATCTCGATCACTTCAAGAAGGTGAACGACACCTACGGCCATCTCGGCGGCGACGAGGTGCTGCGCGAGATCTGCCGTCGTATGCGACCGCGGGTCCGCAAGGACGACCTCATGGCGCGCTACGGCGGCGAGGAGTTTGCGGTCATCCTGCCGCAGACCTCCCACGCGGGTGCGGTGCTCTTTGCCGATGCGCTGCGGCTGATCGTCGCGCGCGAGTCGTTCACGCATGATGGCGCGGCGATCGCGGTGACGATCAGCGTCGGCGTGGCATGCTACGAGCCGCCCGGGCAGGTTACGCCGGTCGAGCTCATCCGGCGGGCCGACGAGAACCTCTACGCGGCCAAGCGCGCCGGGCGCAACCGCGTCGTCGGCTGATCGTGGCCGTGCGCGCCTCGGACTGCATCGTCATCGGCGGGGGCGTGATGGGCTGCGCGCTCGCGCTTCGGCTCGCGCAGGCGGGGGCGAGCGTGCTCGTGCTCGAGAAGGCGCTCCCGGGCGCCGAGGCCTCGAGCGCGGCCGCAGGGATCCTCGCTGCCCAGGAGGAGGCGCGCGAACCTGGGCCGCTCTTCGAGCTCGGCCTCGCCTCGCGGGCGCGCTTCCCGGCGTTCGCTGCCGAGCTGCGTGAACTCGTCGGCATCGACGTGGCCTACCGACGCACGGGCGTGCTCGCTGCGTGCGTTGACGATGCGGGGCTCGTCGCGCTCGAGGCGCGCTTCGCGTGGCAGCGCGCGGCCGGTCAGCGGGTCGTCACGCTCTCGGCCGACGAGGCGCGCGTGCTCGAGCCGGGACTCGGCCCACGCATCCACGGTGCGCTCTCGTTCCCCGACGACGCGCAGCTCGAGCCGCGGGCCTACGCGCGCGCGCTGTCACTCGCCGCGGCGCGCGCAGGGGTCACGTTCGTGACCGGCGCTTGGGTGACGCGCGTGCTCGACGAGGGCGAGCGCGTGGCCGGCGTGCTTGCGGGCGGCGAGCGGTACCTGGCGCCGAGCGTGGTCGTCGCCGCGGGGAGCTGGTCGTCACTGGTCGATGGCGCCGGCCTCGCGCCGCATGCGGTCCGACCGCTGCGCGGACAGATCGTCGAGCTCGAGACGCGCCCGCCCGCAGTGTGCGGCACGATCGTCTCCCCGCGCGGCGGCTACGTCGTGGGCCGCGCCGACGGCCGGGTGCTCTGCGGCTCAACGATGGAGGAGGCGGGCTGGGACAAGGTCGTCACCGCCGGCGGCATGGCGCACGTGCTCGAGGTGGCGCTGGAGCTGGTGCCGGGGCTCGCCGCCGCTCCAGTCACCGCCAGCTGGGCCAACTTTCGCCCCGCGACGCTCGACGCGCTGCCGCTCATCGGCCCGGCCGCGCTCGCCGGACTGTTCGTCGCGACGGGACACTTTCGGAACGGCATCCTGCTGTCCGCGATCACCGCCGAGTTGGTGCGCGATCTCGTGCTTGGCCGCACGCCAGAGTTCGACCTCACCCCGTTTGCCGTCGGTCGTGCCACTGCGGCGTCGGCGCACAAAAACACCGGCGTCCGTTAGGAACGCCGGTACGCAAAGTGTGCCGTGGAAGTTGGACCACGAGGACCGCTCGGTCCGCCGGACTACGACTCGGCTACGACTCCGAGTACGTGCGGAGCTGCTCGCGGACCACGACGTCGTTGATGCCGGTCCGAAGGTAGTCTTGGAGACACTCGGTGAGCGTTACCATCATTTCAGAGACGCCCTTGTCCTCGACCACGCGGCTCAGAAGCGCCTTGGCCTCGCGGCTGTCGTCGTTCTTGAGGTACCCGCGCAGGGTCTCGATGGAGAGGTCCCCTTGAATGTCGATGAACATGTTCTCGATCAGGTAGGCGATGAGGTCTTTCAACGTGCCCTCCGTGAAGAGCTGGCCGTTTACCGCCGCCAGGAGGCACGTTAATATGCCAACACTCTCGGTGGGTCAACCAAACAAACGCGGGAGCCACGTTGGCGCGCCTTCTAGTCGTTAGCTTCAGCGTCGTGCCCGGTCCTGACCGGCACGGCATCCAACTCGTTCACACGCTGCGCGCGCTTGCGAGCCGGTTTACCGTCGACGTCCTCACGGTGCGCGTGGGTGAGCTCGGCTACGTCGAACGTTTCCTCAAGACGCGGATGCTGCGCGTGCCGGTGCCCGGTCCGGCGCTGCGCGATCAGGTTGAGGCGTTCCGGCGCGCGCTCCGCCGCCAGCTCGATGGCGCGGAGTACGACGTCGTGCACTTTCGCGATGCGTGGAGCGGCGTGGTCGTGCTCGAGCGCCGTCGTCGGCTCTCGTTTCGAACCGTGTTCGACGTGGGGCGGTCGGCCATGGGCGATCCGCGCCCCGCCGACGAAATGCTGGCGCGCGAGCTCGAGCGGGACGAGCAGGCGTGCTTCGAGGCGGCCGACCTCGTGATTCTCCCGACCGACGCGGGGCGGCGCCACGTCGTCGGCAGCGGCGACGGCGAGCGCTTCGTCGTGGTGCCGCCGGGGGTCGACATCGACCGCTTCGATGCCGAGGCAGTTGAGGACTCGAGCGGTCCGCCACGGATCCTCTACGCCGGCACGATCGCGTCGGGGCGCGGCGTTCGCGTGCTGCTGCGCGCATTTCGTGAGCTGCGCTCGCGGCGGGAAGCACGGCTCTGCCTCGTCGGTCCGGTGGACGACGACTTCCGCGTGCCGCTCGCGGCTGCGATTGCGCAGCTCGACCTCGCGGCCGACATCGAGATCCTCGGCGCCATCGATCACGACGACCTGCCGCGCGTGATCACCACCGGCACGGTCTGTGTCGCGCCGCTCGCGGCCGATCTCGCCGAGCGTCCGACCGCATCGTTTCCGACGAAGATTCTCGAGTACCTCGCGTGCGGTCGCGCTGTCGTGGCGCCGCGCCAGAGCTCGCTCGAGGGCGTGGTCGAGGACGGTGTCGACGCGCTCCTCTTTACGCCGGGCGATCCGCTCGACCTCGCGCAGAAGCTCGAGCGGCTGCTCGTGGACGCCGAGCTACGCGACCGGCTCGCCCGGTGCGGGCAGGAGCGGGTGCGTGCGCGCTTCGCCGCCAGCCGTACTCGGCGCCTGCTCCTCGAGGCATATGCGCGGCTCGTGCCCCGGCGGCACTGGAATCCGATCGGCGGCGCGGCCCCACCGCTGCGCGTGCCGAGCCCAGGCACGGGTAGCTCGTCGATGCCTGCGATCGATGCGCTTGCAATGGCTAGCGCTGCCTCCGACGGGGACACGAACCCATCGCTGACGTCGACGGGAGGATTTCCGCGCGTGCCGACCGAGCTGTCGGTCGCGCCGCCGGTGCATCAGGGCGTCACGGCCGTGGTGGCCGAGTCGGTGATGGGAGAACTGCCGATGGTCGACACCCAGCCGTCCCTGTTGGTGCCGGGCGACCGGCCACTGCCGGCGCGTTCCTCCGAGACCACCGACTCGGCGCAGATGGCGCCGCAGCACGGCTACGCCTCGTCACAAAAGGTGTTCGTGGCCGGCGAGATCGATCTCGACCGTGAGATCCCGGTTCCGCCCGAGTTTGTCGAGCAGGTGCCGACCGAGGTGAAGCCGCCTGGAGGCACCGGAACTGCCCGTGATCCTTGATTCACGTTAACCGCGGTGCTAGCGTTCGCACACTCTGCCGGCGAGTGATCGCCGAGAGAGCAGTCATGCAACGCAACCCCGTCGCCCCACGCTGTCGCGCACTCGGCTGCGTCTTTGGCGCCGTGCTGTTGTTCGCCAGTGCCAGCGCCTGCGGACCTGTGCAGTACGTCGGGCAGGTGACGATTGATGCATCGAGCGCGTTGGCGGCGGCGCGGTCGGCTGGTGGTGTGCGGCACGCGCCCTACGAGATGACGATGGCGGAGGAGTTTCTTCACAAGGCGCGCGAAGAGGCGGGCTACGCGCGCTACCAGACGGCGATTCGATTTGGCCGCAAGGCCGAGCAGATGGCGGTGAAGGCGCGCGCACTCGCGCTCGAGGGGACCGAGACTTCGTCGGAGGACTCGGGCGACGGCGGCGACCGCGACCGCGACCGTGACCGTGACACCGACCGTGACGGCGATAGCGAGCGTGACCGTGACCGTGACGCCGACCGCGACCGCGACGGGGACCGCGAGTGATCCGGCGCGCTGCGTCGGTAGGGCTCGCGCTCGTCGGGTTCGCGTTCGTCGGCTGCGCTGGCGCGGAGCTAGAGGGGCGGGCGTCGGCGCTGCACGATGTGCTGGAGACGGCACGGTCGCACGGCGCGTACAAGTGTGCGCCGCGTGAGCTCGCGCTCGCTGAGTCGCACCTGGCGTTCGCCGAGCAAGAACTCTCCGACGGCGACTACTTTCGCGCGCGGCAGGAACTCGCGATCGTCGATGAGAACGCGCACGACGCGGTGCGGAAGTCGCCCAAGGATCGCTGCAATCCCACGATCAGTATCGCCGAGGTGAAGCCGGTCGAGCTGGTCGTCGAGCGCCAGGACACCGATGGCGACGGGATCTTCGACGATGCCGATGGTTGCCCGGGTGAGCCCGAGGACAAGGACGGCTTCGAGGACGAGGACGGCTGCCCCGACCCCGACAACGACAATGACGGCGTCCTCGACGGTGACGACGGCTGCCCGCTCGTCGCGGAGGACCGTGACGGCTTCGAAGACAAGGACGGCTGTCCCGACAGCGACAACGACAAAGACGGCCTCGCCGACGCGATCGATCGCTGCCCCGACGACGCGGAGGACATCGACGCGTTCGAGGACGACGACGGCTGCCCCGACGCCGACAACGACGGCGACAAGGTCGTCGACTACCCCGACCCGCTCGACAAGTGTCCGAACGAGCCGGCCGAAACCGAGGACGGCTGTCCGCGCAAGTACACCCTCATCGTGGTTACGACCGAGAAGATCGAGCTGAAGCAGACGATCTTCTTCGACTACAACAAGGCGAGCATCAAGCCGGTCAGCTTCCCGCTGCTCGACGAGGTCTCACAGGCGCTGGCGGACAACCCCAAGATTCGCGTGCGGATCGAGGGGCACACCGACAGCCAGGGGAACGACGCCTACAACAAGAACCTGAGCCAGTCGCGCGCCGAGTCGGTGAAAAAGTATCTTGCAGGCAAGCGCGTCGCCGCCGCTCGGATGTCGCCGATCGGCTACGGCGAAGAGCGTCCACTGGCCGACAACCGTACCCAGGCGGGGCGTGACCAGAACCGCCGCGTGGAGTTTTTCATCGTCGGCGACGACGCACCTACGCCCTGAGGATCGCGCTCGGTCTCGAGCTGGCGGGCTAGAAAGTGAAGCGGAAAGTGAAGCTGGAGATGTCCATGGCGTCGATGTCGAAGGTCCCGGTGGCGGTGGTGGCGATGCTCGCGCTGGCGTCGGGTGTGGCACTGGCTGCTGATTCGAAGGCGGTGTCGCGCGTCGAGCAGATGAACCGCTCGGCGATGGAGGACTACGACCTGCTCGAGTTCGAGAGCGCGAAGAAGCAGCTCACGAAGGCGCTCGGTGAGGTGAAGGCGTCGCGCCTCGGCGAGCACCGGGTTGCCGCGATGACGCACATCCACCTCGGGATCGTGTACGCGGGCGGACTCGAGGACGATGACTCGGCGCGGCTCGCGTTCGTGTCGGCGATTGAGATCGACGGCGAGATCGAGGTGCCGAAGGCGTACCGGTCGCCAGCGATCGACAAGCTCTTCATCGAAGCCAAGAAGGTCGTCGGTGAGCCAGAGGATCGTGGCGGTGG
>SHYZ01000006.1 GCA_009692535.1 Myxococcales bacterium | reverse complement strand
GTGCCCGAGGGCGGAGTCGAACCACCGACACGGGGATTTTCAGTCCCCTGCTCTACCAGCTGAGCTACCCGGGCGAAGGCTCGGGCGTTTTATCCGCTCGCTCCGACGGCGTCAAGCGATGCGCTCGCGTCATGCGCTCGCGTCATGCGCTCGCGTCACACCGATGCGCTAGCCTCCCCGCCCGTGACGCTCGATCTCGACCGCGCGCTTCTTGATGGCTTTGGCCTGTCGGCGTTTCGGCCGGGGCAGCGGCGGGTGATCGAGGCGGTGCTCTCGGGGCGTCCGACGTTGGCGGTGATGCCGACGGGTGCGGGGAAGTCGCTCTGCTACCAGTTGCCTGCGGTCGCGCTCGGCGGGACGGCGCTGGTGGTTTCGCCGCTCATCGCGCTCATGAAGGATCAGGTGGACGCGCTTTCGGCGCGCGGGATTTCGGCGGCGGCGGTGTCGAGTGCGCTTGCGCCGGCGGCGCTCGAGAGTGCGCTTGGCGATCTCGCGGAGGGGCGGCTGCGGCTTGCGTATGTCGCGCCTGAGCGATTCAAGAGCTCGCGCTTTACGGAGGCGCTGGCGCGGCTCGGGGATCGGCTATCGCTGCTGGCGATCGATGAGGCGCACTGTATTTCGGAGTGGGGGCATGATTTTCGTCCCGACTACATGCGCATTGGTGAGGTGGCGGCGCGGATCAAGCCGCCGAGGCTGGTGGCGCTCACGGCGACGGCGACGCCGGAGGTGCAGCGCGACATCGTCAAGCAGCTCGGCATGGAGGACCCGGCGGTGTTTGTGCGTGGGTTCGATCGGCCGAACCTGCGCTTTACGGTGGAGCGCGCGGGGGGCGTGGCGGACAAGTCGACGCGGCTGGTGGCGCTCGTGCGGCGCGCACCGGGGGCGGCGATCGTCTACGCGGCGACGCGAAAGAACGTGGAGCTCTACGCGGCGCGGCTCGGGTCGGCGAAGGTGCGTGCGGGCGCGTACCACGCGGGACTCGGCGACGAGGAGCGGACGCGCACGCAGGAGCAGTTCATGGCGGGCGAGCTCGACGTGTTGGTGGCGACGAATGCGTTTGGGATGGGCGTCGACAAGGCCGATGTGCGGCTGGTGGTGCACGCGGATCTGCCGCGCAGCTGTGAGGCGTACTACCAGGAGGCGGGGCGTGCGGGGCGCGACGGGGCGCCGGCGGACTGCGTGCTGCTCTTTCAACATGGCGACGTGAAGCTGCAGGAGTTTCTCATCGAGGCGAGCACGCCGCGGGTGGAGTTGCTGCGCGCGATATGGCGGCTGCTTCGCGATGATCCGCACCATGGGGTGAATCCGGCGGCGGCGCGACGGCAGCTTCCTGGCGAGCCGGGTGATGCGCAGGTGGGCACGGCGGTGCGATTTCTGTTGCGCGCGGGACATCTGCGCGAGGTGGAGGGCGTGATCGAGGCGGTGCGTCCCGGCGATGATGGGCCGCCGCCGGCGCCGATCGATGCGGCGGTGCTCGGTGCGCGGGCGGAGGTCGAGCGAACCAAGCTGCGCGCGATGGTGGCGTATGCGTATGCGTCGTCGTGCCGGCGGCGCTACATCCTCGACTACTTCGGCGACGAGGACGCGCGCGCGATTGCGGGGTGCAGTGCTTGCGATGTTTGTCTTGGCGCGGGGCGGCGTGCGCTCAGCGACGAGGAGCGTGCGGGGGCGCTCGCGGCGCTGGCGTTGGTCGAGCGGCTGCGCGGGCGGTTCGGGCGCACGCGGCTCGCGGGGGTGCTCGCGGGTGTCGACGACGATGCGCGGATGGCCGAGTGTCCCGAGCGCGGCGTGCTGCGACGCGAAGGGGTGCGGTGGGCGCTCGATCTCCTGCGCGCGCTCGAGGGTGCGGGGCTCATCGAGCAGGCGCCGGGGGAGTATCCGACGCTGGCGATTACGCGCGCGGGGCGGCAGGCGATGGTGAGTGAGGGGGCGGCGGGGGATAGGGCGGCGGCAGGGGTGGCGGGGGCGGGGCAGCGGCCGCTGGAGCTGGCGCTGACGTCGGCGCCGGGGGCGGGTGCGCGGGCAAAGCGGGGGAAGGCGCGCGGCGCGGCGGCGAGTGGGGGCCGTACGGCGCGGGGAACCGACGCGAGTGGGGGCCGAGCGGCTGGGAACGCGGGCGCGGCGGGCCAAGCGGGCGACGACTGCGCCGAGGGGCCAGCGGATCCTGCGATCGTCGAGCGGCTGCGCGCGTTCCGCTCGGAGGTCGCGCGCGCCGAGGGGATGCCGGCGTACGTCGTGTTCGCGAACCGCACGCTTGATGCGCTCGCGAGTGCAAGGCCGAGCGACCTCGATGGGCTCGCGGCGGTACACGGCATGGGACCGATGCGGATCGAGCGCTATGGCACGCGTCTGCTCGCGGTACTGCGCGACGAATAGTCCGAAGCTGGCTCGCGCACCGACAAGCGCCTGACACACAGACATCGTCTGCTCGCGGTACTGCGCGACGAATAGTCCGAAGCTGGGGGGCGTCACGCCAGCGGCGCGGTCGGGAACGGCTCGTTACCGCGTGCGCGCGCGAGCATGGCGACCTGCGCGCCACATCGTGGTGCCGCCACGGAGGCCGGCGACCAGCAGCAGCGTGACGAGCGCCAGCGCGATGGGCGATCCGTGGGGGCGCGCTCCGACGCGGCAGGCGCAGCCGGAGTCCTCGCCGCCGGTAGCACCTGCATCGCTGCCACCGTCGGGCATCGGGCCGCCGTCTGGCGCTGTGCCGCTATCGAGTGCGAGTCCACCGTCGGCGACTGGCGCGCCGGCATCGACGGATGGCACGCCGGCGTCGGGGGTCATGCCGCCGCCGCCGACCACAGGCGGGCGGGTCGTGTCGCAGTCGCCGAGTGAGTGTTCGAGTGCGCCGATCGTGGTCGGCGTGAACGGTCGCTCGCGCGCGCAGTAGTCATCGACGACGTCGAAGCGCGGGCTCCCCACGCCGAGGAGCATGCTGACGTCGCCCGTGACGCGAAGGTCGCCGGCGAGGGGCGCGGCGTACCACGAGGTGAACGTCGCATCGCTTACGCTGGTGAGGTTTTCGCCGCGCACCGACACGGCGCCGTTGCGGTCACGGATGTTTCCCCCGAGCACGTTGCCGATCGCTTCGCCGCTGGTGGTGTCGAAGCGAAAGTCGATCCCGGTCGTGGCGATGAGCGTATTGAAGATCACGCGCGTGTCGGCGCTGCGGTTCAAGTAGACCCCGACGTCGGAGCAGTTCACGACGATGTTGTTTCGGATCCAGCCGGCGGTGTGCTCGACGTTGCAGGGGACGGTGGCGTCGTACGCGGGGGCGCAGAACTGCGCGCCGGTGCCGCCGCCGCCGAAGGAGAGGCCGAGCCGTGTGCCGCCGGTTGCCACATCGCGCGTGCAGCTGACGAGGTTGCGCTCGAAGAGTCCGCCCATCGAGCCGCCCTTCATGAAGGCGCCGTAGCTGACGCCGTCGCCGCCGTCCTTGTGGAAATCGTGGAGCAGGTTCGCGCGCACGATCCAGTTGTCGCCGTTGTTGATGTTGAGCTTGGTGACCGGGTTGCCGGTGACGCGCGGGCGCGTGTCGGCGACCTCGTTCCCCTCGACGAGGCCACCGTGTGGCGCGGTCCAGACCCCGTCGATCGGTGCGGCGTTCACCTTGAGCTGCGCGTTGAAGTCGCGCACACGCGAGCCGCGCAGCACAAAGCCGACGGCGGCGCCGACGACGTGGAAGGCGTGCTCGCAGGCGGAGTCGTCGACGCAGACGCCGCGCACGTCGAGCCCTTCGAAGTGCCAGTGGGCACCGCGGACGTGGAAGCCCTCGAGGCCGTCGAAGTCGACGCGCGCGCCGAGCGGGGTGGCCGCGCGCACGACGATCGGCGCGGCGTCGGTGCCGCGGGTGTTGCAGTTGGCGCCGGACAGCGCGTAGACACCATCGGCGAGCGTGATCACGTCGCCGGGTGCAGCGGCGGCGATCGCGGCGGTGAGCTCGGCGGCGGTGGCGACCGGCACGTCACGCGCGTCGGCACGGGACGATGCAGCGACGAGTGAGAGGAGTAGCGCGATGGCTGCGACGAGCTTGTGCATGGCTACATTTCTCCCGGTTCGCTCGGGCAGCCGCAGAGCTTGTCGGCACGAGCGGCGACCAACTCTTCTTCCAGCGTGCGCGCACGGCGGCGGGTCTCGACGCGGTGTTGATAGGCGCGCTGCGCATCGCGGGCGCGGATCGGGCCGTCGGGGAAGATCGACTCGCCGCGCGGCGCGGGTGCTCCGGCATCGACGTGCGAGCCCTCGACGAAGGTGAGCACGTCCTTCGGTGAGCCGCGCAGCGCGAGCCGGGTCCATGCGCGAGCGGCGGTCTCGGGCAGGTAGCAGCCGAGGAGCGGCAGCAGCAGGCGCGCTGCCTCGCGCGCACCGGCGGCGGAGGCGGGCGAGATCGCAGCGGCGGCGGCGAGCCTCGGCCACTCGTCGAGCAGCGCGAGGAACGCGCGTCCCAGACGGCGCTCGCCGAGAAGATGGCGGGCGGCGCGTGCCGTCGCTGTGGCCGCGCCGACGAGCTCGCGCGCTCCGGCATCGTCGCGCCAGTCGGCCGGCACGCCGGCCAAGAGGGCGCCGGCGATTCGGTCGACCGCGTCCTCGACTGGGCTTACGAGCACGCCGTTCGTCGTCTCGGCGAAGCGCTCCCAGCGAAACGAGACGTCCTTTGCCTCGGCGCGCGCGGCGTAGGCGTAGAGCACGTAGAAGCGCCAGTACTCACCGGGGAGCGTGGCGAGCGCCTCGGCGAGCCAGACGCCGGTGCCGGTCGAGCGCGAGCAGACGCCGCCCTCGTCGGTGAAGACCTGGTTCGGCTGGACGTGCCAGCGCGCGAGCGAGTAGCCGCGATCGGCGGCGGCGAGGAGCGCGGGGAGCACGACGGAGTAGTAGGGGACACCGTCGCGTCCGAGGAAGAAGAGCCGCTCGGCTGCGGGGTCGGTGAACATCTGCTCTTCGCCGCGCCGCACCGCGAAGGAGAGCTTGGCGAGCAGCGAGTCGACCCAGCCGTCGACGGCGGCGTGACGGCCGTCGGGCAACTCGATCGGCACGCCCCACGAAAAGTCGCGCGTGATCGCGATCTCGTCGTTCTCGTCGAGCACGCGGCGTGCGATCGCGCCGACCTCGTCGGCGAACGGCTGCGACGAGCAGAGGCCGTCGAGCGAGGCGAAGCGGCGAAGCGACAGCGTGAGGTGCGCGAGGCGGCGCGAGCCGGCGGGATCGCCGCAGACGCCGCAGCGGGGCGACGCGAGCTCGCCCGGGCGGAGCAGCTTGCCGCACATGAGTTTGTCCTGGCACTGGTTGCCGTAGGCGCGGCCGCCGCAGCCAGGACAGGTTCCTTCGACGAAGCGATCGGGCAGCACGCGGGCGCAGCGATCGCACCACGCGACGTCGAGCTCGCGCGTGACGAGCGCGTCGCGGGCGCGCAGGCGTGCGACGAAGTCGGTGACGAAGCGGCCATGCTCGGGGTCGGACGTGCGGCCGAACTCGTCGAACGAGAGCGAGAGCGCGGAGAGCAGCGGCATCGTGGCGGCGTGCGCGGCGTCGACCACCTCGCGTGGCGTGCGCCCGACGCCCTCTGCGACGTACTCCACGCGCGCGCCGTGCTCGTCGCCGCCGCAGAGGAAGAGGACGTGGTCGCCGCGCAGCCGCGAAAAGCGCGCGATCACGTCGGCGAAGAGCATCGGCACGCAATTGTGGAGCGCCGGCACGTCGTAGAGGTAGGGCCAGCCGGCCGAGATGAAGCGGCGGGTGTTCACGCGACGCTCCGACGGTAGAGCAGGTTGGAGATCTTCTGCACCGCGTCGGCGGCGGCGTCCACGTCGGCCTCGGTGGTGAACACGCCGACCGACATGCGCAGCGTGCCGGTCCCCTCGGTGCCGATGCGGCGGTGCGTGAGCGGCGAGCAGTGCAGCCCACAGCGCACGTCGATGCCGAACTTGTTCGTGAGGATGCCGCACGCGTCGGTCGGCGAGAGGTGGTCGAAGTTGAGCGACACGACACCGAGTCGCCGGTCGGCGGTGCGCGGCGAGTAGACGGTCACGCCACGGATCTCGAGCAGCCGCTCGAGCAGGCGCTGCGAGAGTGCGGCCTCGTGCGCGCGCACCCACTCGATGCCGCGCTCGGCGAGCCAGATCACGCCGGCGCGCAGTCCCGCGATGCCGAAGGTGTTCGGCGTGCCCGGCTCGAGCCGATCGGGCAGCCAGTCCGGCGGCTCGGGGCTCTCCGAGAGCGACCCGGTGCCGCCCTCTTTGAGCGGCTCGAGCTCGATGCGCGGCCCGACGACGAGCCCGCCGGTCCCGGTCGGACCGAGCAGGCCCTTGTGGCCGGTGAACGCGAACAGGTCGATGCCGAGCTCGCGCACGTTGAGCGGGAGCGTGCCGGCGGTCTGCGAGCCGTCGCAGAGCACCGCGACACCGTGCTCGTGCGCGACGCGCGTGATCTCACCGATCGGCGTGATGCTGCCGAGCACATTGTTGCCGTGTACGCAGACCACGAGCCGTGTCTCGGGGCGGAGCGCGCGCACGACGTCATCGGCGGAGAGCTCCCCTTCGGCCGATGACTCGACGGTGGTGACGCGCACGCCGCGCTTCTCGAGCGCCCAGAGCGGCCGCACCACGGCGTTGTGCTCGAGCACCGTCGACACCACATGGTCGCCGGGACGGAGGTAGCCCTTGAGCGCCATGTTGAGGGCCTCGGTCGAGTTTTGCGTCAGCACGATGCGCGTCGGATCGCCGGCGCCGAGCAGCGCGGCGAGCCGCTCGCGCGTGTCGGAGACCATCTCCTCAGCGTCGACGGCGCGACGGTAGAGCCCGCGCCCCGGTGAGCCCCCCTGCGTGCGCATCCAGCGGTCGATGGCGCGGTAGACCTCCTCCGGCTTGGGGAACGTCGTCGCGGCGTTGTCGAGGTAGATCTCGCGCACGGTGGCCTCTAGGGGCCTTGTAACATGCGCGACGTGGCGACTCCGATCTCCATCGAGCAGCGCAGGTGGCGCATCCGCGTGTTCACCGCCACCTGGCTCTCGTACGTCGGCTTCTACTTCTGCCGGAAACCGTTCTCTGCCGCGAAGTCGGCCATCGGGACCGAGGCTGGCTGGGACGCGACGACGCTCGGCAACATCTGGGCGGCGTACCTCATTGCGTACGCCATCGGGCAGTTCCTCGCGTCGGGCATGGCGACGCGCTTCGGTCCGCGGAGGAACGTGCTCGTCGGCATGGCGCTGTCGGTCGCGGTGACGCTCGCGATGGGGCTGATTCCCACCGTCGAGGTGATGCTCGGCCTCGTTGTGGTCAACGGGCTCGCGCAGGCGACCGGGTGGTCCGGCAACGTCGGGACGATGGCCGGCTGGTTCCACAAGCAGGAGCGCGGTCGCGTGATGGGGCTCTGGTCGACCAACTTCGTCGTCGGTGCGCTGACCTCCGGCTGGGTGATGGGCTGGGTGCTCGCACTGCGCGACGCTGGCGCGCCTGAGCCATGGCGCTTGTGCTTCTTCGTCGGCGCGAGCGTGCTGGCGGTGGTCTGGGTGCAGTACCTGTTCAACCAGCGCAATCGGCCCGAGGACGTCGGCCTGCTGCCGATCGCCGATCCCGAGACGGCGCACGATCTGGCCGCAGCGTCGGAACCGTCGCCGCCTGAGTGGCTGCTCGGGCTGTCGCGCGGCGCGTGGGTCAACGTGCTGCTGATCGGCGGCTGCTACTTCTTCATCAAGTTCATCCGCTACGCGATCTGGTCCTGGTCGGCCTACTTCCTTCAGGAGAACTTTCACCTGAGCGGCGCGCGCGCCAACCTCTACGCGACGCTGTTCGACGCGATGGGCATGCTCGGCGTGCTCGCGACCGGCTGGCTCTCGGATCGATACTTTGGCAGTCGTCGCAGCGGCATCGCGCTGATCATGGTGGTCGGCATGACGATCGCCACCGCGCTGCTCATGGCAGTCGGCGGCGCCAGCGTCGGGATTTTTGCGCTGCTGCTCGGCCTCGTCGGCGCCACGCTCTATGGACCCGATGCGATCCTCACCGGGGCGGGCGTGATCGACATCGGTGGTCGACGCGCCGCGATGGTCGCCGGCATCGTGTCGGGCATCGGCAGCCTCGGGCCGATCGTGCAGGAGCTGGTCATCGCGCGCCTGTACGACGCGAAGGGGGGCGAGCTCGGGCCGATCTTCGCGTTGCTCTTCGGCAGCGCCGCGATGGCCACGCTCTTTTGTGCGGCCCTCGTCTGGCGCAACCACCGCGGCGGTCGCGGCGTCTAGCGTAGGATGCGCACTGTGTCGGGGCGTCCGCGGGTGGTCGTGGTCGGCGCGGGCGTCTACGGCGCGGGCACTGCGCTCGAGCTCGCCGACGCTGGTGCGAGCGTGACGTTGATCGACGCGCGCGCCCCGGGGCACGAGTGGGCCGCGTCATCGGGACACTCGCGCGTGCTGCGCGTCGAGTACGGCGCCGACGTCTACTACACCCGGCTCGCCGCCGCCGCGCGCGAAGCGTGGCGCGCGCTCGAGGCGCGACTCGGCGTGGCCCTCTACCACGAGGTCGGCGTGCTCGCGCTCGAGACGGATGACCAAGCAGAGGGGCCGGTTGGCTGGGCGCAGCAGTCGTTCGAGACCGTCGTCGGGCTTGGCTTTCGACCGGAACGGATCGAGCCGAACGACGTGTCGCGCCGTTTCCCGGCGATCAGTAGCGTCGGCGTGCGCTTCGCCTCGTTCCACGCGGTCGGCGGTTTTCTCGCGGCGCGGACCGCGACGGTCGCGCTCGTCGAGGCTGCGCGCGCGGCGGGCGCAGCGCTTTGCTTCGGCCAAGCGGTGGTCGCCGTGGAGTTCTCCGGCGGACGCGCGACCGGCGTGCGGCTCGAAGACGGCACGTCGCTCCCGTGCGAGGCCGTCGTGCTCGCCCCGGGCGCGTTCGCGCTGCGCCTCTGCCCCGCGCTCGGCATCGTGCCGCCGCGCGTGACCCGGCAGGTGATCTGCTACGCGCCCGCACCGTCACCGCACTACGCCGCGCCCGCGTTGCCGGTGTTTGCCGAGCTTGCGAGCGGTTGCTACGGCGTGCCGGCGTGGCGTGACGAGCCGGCGCTCAAGATCGCGGCGCATCTCCCGGGGCCCACGATCGATCCCGGCGATGCGTCGGCGCGCGATGCCACACGCGACACGCTCGACGTCCATCGCGCCTACGTGGCGCAACGCTTCCCCGCGCTCGCCGGGCTGCCGCTCTCCGAGCCGCACGTCTGCTGCTACGACATGACACCCGACGAGCACTTCCTGATCGGGCGGGCGCCGGCGGCTGCCAACGTCATCGTCGCGACCGGCTTCTCGGGCCACGGCTTCAAGTTCGCGTCCGCGCTCACGCCTGCGATCGCGCAGCTCGCGCTCGGCGAGGAGCCCGCGATCGACCTCGCGCGCTTCCGCCCCGACCGCGCGATGCCGGGTTAACCCTCGTCGGTCGCTGGCGTTGCTGGCGCCGGTCTCCAGCGCAGGTATTTGTCGTCGGTCGCGACGTGCGAGCCGGTGTGGCGACCGGTCATGGTGTTGGGATCGACGAGCTCGACCCAGTTCTCGAGCAGGTAGCCGGTCGAGGGCACGAAGTAGCTGAAGTGGAGCGTGCGTCCGTCGTAGCCGAGGAGCGCTGCGGGCCACAGCTCGCCATCGTCGTCCATCGCGAAGACGACGTAGACCTTGCCGCCGGTCGCGCCGATGACGATCGCGGCATTCGTCTCCTGGTCGATCCAGACGCCGTTCATCGCATCTGCGCTGCCATCGAGCGCGGGGCAGGCGGTGCAGGCAGGCGCGGCGGGGCAGACGGGTGCGACCGGTGTCGTGCCGCCCGACGTGGGACGACCGCCGCACGCAGCGACGACGACACAGAGCGCGACGAGGCTGAGCGTCGGCAGGACGCGCCGCGGCATCAGAGCGCCAGCACGGCGAGCAGGCCGCCGCCGCGCGAGACGTTCACCACCGGGAACGGCGCGGCGCGGCCGAGCACGCCGATGCCGTCGTCGGTCGGGAAGAACCCGAACGTCGTGTAGTGCCGCTCGACCACGACCTTGCCGCGCTTCACCGTCGGCGAGAGGACGCTCGCGCTCGCGACCAGCGACTGCACGACGGCAGGCTCGCGGCCTAAAACGGCGCGCGCGATCGCCCGCTCCCACGTGATCGGCTTGGTGTCGCGGCCGATCAGGATCCCGTCGCCGCCGCAGGAGCGGTTCGGCTTGAACACCAGCTTGCTGCGATGCCGCACCGCATACGCCGGCAGGTCGACCTCGCGTCCGTCGGGGCCCTCGGTGCGACGGGCGCCAAGGAGGCGCGTCCAGGGCACATGGCGTCGCATCACGGCGCGCTCGGCGGCGGTGAAGAGGCGCGCGAAGCGTGAGGACGAGAAGAGCTCGAGCAGGCTCTTGTGGTCGAGGTCGCCTTCGAGCGGTGAGAGCACGAGCCCACGCCGCACCGCTTCGCGCATCGCGACGAGCGGCCGGCCTTCGGTCGCCTCGATCTCGACGAGGTCGGCGAGTTCGATGCTGCGGTAGAGGACGTCGAGCGTGACGCCGCGGCAGCGGATCTTGTCGCCATGTACTTCGAGCTCGCGCGGATCGGCCACCAGCGCGCCCGCTGCCTCGCCGCCGAGCGAGGCCATCACCGACGGCCCCTCGGTGATGCCGGTCTCCCACGTGCGATCCTCGAGCCACGCGACGCCGCACCGGCCGCGCGCGCCGGCGTGTCGCAGCGCGAGTGAGTGCCAGAGCGCGCCCATGCCATCGGGGAGCGTGACGGAGCGACCGCCGACTCGCGCGACCGCCGTGTCGAGCACGATCTCCGACGAGGAGTGGGCGTAGTGCAGTCCGCCAACGGCGCAGCCGTTCATCTCGAAGAGCGTCGCCGCACGCGCACCTGCGGCCGGATCGATGTTCATGTCCCATCGGGCGCAGACCGGCCCGGCGTTGCGCGGCGCGAAACGGAGCCACTCCTCCTCGGCGGCGGTGAGCGGCAGGAGCTCCTGCACCTCGGCGTCGAGGTCGCGCGCGGCGGTCACCTTGCGGAACGCACCGGTGAGCACGCCGAGCACGCGGCGCAGGTAGACGAGGTCGGCGCGCGCGAGCACGACCGGCACCGGGAGCAGTCGGATCACCACGGCCTTGCCCGGCTCATTCAGGTAGGTGACGTCGCGTGCTGCAGAGGCGAGCGTGATCTCCCGCTCGACGCGCGCGACTTCAGCTGCCGGCAGCGCCGCGAGCACGGTGGCGAGTTCTTGCTGGCGGCGCGCGGCGGCAGGCAGGCGCGCGCCGGCTGAAGGCGGTCGGCGTGCGGCGACAGCGTGCTTGGTGTCGCGGGCGGCGCGGGCGTCGCGAGGGCGGGCCATGTGCGCGGACCGTAGCACGCGCGTTACCGACGTCGCCCTGGTCGGACCTTGCGCGAACCTTGCCCGGAACCTTGCCCGGAACCTTGCCCGGAACCTTGCCCGGAACCTTGCCCGGAAGTTGCGACCGCGCTTCCGGCGGACCTACCCTCGGCCATCATGATCGGGATCCGGTTGGCCGCAGCGGTCCTGCTGGCGGGGTGCGCTACGCACGCCCCGACCGGTGCGCCTGCCCTTGCGCCTCCGCTCGACGAGGACGACCCGGCGGCGCGCCGTGGTCTCGTCGGTGACGCGCTCGACGGCTACCGCGCGGCGTATCTGCTGACGTGGAACGGCGCACGCATCGGTGAGGCGCGCGAGTGGTTTGCCGCCTCCGAGCAGGGTGGCCATCGGTTCGAGCGCACCGAGCGGGTCGTCGTGCGCCGCGCCGGCCAGTTGGCGACACTTCGCACGACGATCGCCGTCGACCTCGACGAGTGGGTGACGCCGCAGCGGATCGAAGTGCTGCGCGAGGGCGGCGTGAGCCGCACGCGGACCGAGGCGACGCGCGAGCAGGACGGCACTTGGCGTGTCCTGCACGGCACGGCGCCGGAGCGGCTGGTCGATGGAGCAGCGGTGCCGTCGACGCTGGTGCCGCTGCTCGTCGCGGCGGGGCACGCAGCTCCCGGTCGCGCGTTTGGTGGCCCGGTGCTGGTGGAAGGCGCCGCGCTGTCGCTCGCGCACGTCACGGTGACCATCGCGGCCGACGGGGCGAGCGCGCGTGCCGACCTCGCCACCGCCGTCGGTCGACTGCGTGGCGAGGTGCAACTCGACGAGCGTGGCTTCGTGGTGGCGGCGGGCCTTGGTGCCGCGCTGCAGTCGCAGCGGGTGGACGAGGTGTTGCTCGCCGCGACCTTCGAGCCGCCCGAGATCGTCGATTCTGCGGCGCTGCCGGTGGAAGGCGCGGCGTCGCCCGGCTCGGGCTTGCGGCTCACGCTCGAGGGTGTGGCTGCAGCGCCGCCGGTCGTGCCCGAGCTCGCCGAGCAGTCGGTCGTCATCGGTCCGGAGGGCGCGTGGGAGGTCTTTGTCGAGGCCACGACGCCGCAGCCGAGCCTCGCGAAGGTGCGTGCCCGCACTCGCCGCGTCTCCGACTTCCTGCGCGATGACCTCTCGCTCTCCGCGTTCACGCCGGAGGAGGCGCTCGCTGCACGCGCGGGCGACTGCACGGCGCACGCGGTGCTGCTCGCCGCCGAGTTGGCGGACGACGGTTACGACACGCGCCTCGTGACCGGCTACTTGCTCGACGACGGTGCGCTGCGCCGGCACCGATGGGTGCTGGTGAAGCTGCCGCACCGCTGGCTCGCGGTCGACCCGATGTACGACGAGGTCCCGGCTTCGTCCGCGCATCTCGCGCTCGCGGTGCATGGTGCGTCCCCCGACGAGCTCGCCTTCATCGATGACGTTGCGTTCGCCGGATGGGGCAGCGCGACCGCGCGCTTCGCCGAGTAGCGCGGCTACGCGGGAAAGAGCCCGAGCTGCCTTGGCGGGCCGAGCGGACGCACGGTGACGCCGTCGGGCGCGAGCGCGCGGGCGAGCTCGTCGCCTGAGCTGTCGAGGGCGTAGACCGAGCGCGCCCCCGACGCGCGCACCCACGCGAGCAGGTCGTCCCACCCGGCACGGCTGCTCCAGGGGAACGCGGCGTCGACGCGCAGTGCCCCGGTCGCGACAGGATCGAGCGCGAGCGCGTCGACCAGCGCGAAGCGGGCACGGCGGACGCGCGTGATCGCCTTGGCATCGCGCGCAGCGAGCGGCCAGACCACGACGTCGGTTGCGCTCGGCGCACCGTCGAGCCGATGGGCCGATGGGAGGTCGACGCCGTTCGCCTTCGCGTGGCGTGCGAGGTCGTGGAGCGGGCGCGCGAGCCGGAGCAAGCAGCGTGCGCCGAGGAGCTTCACGAGATCGAGGCCGCGGGCGAGCGGGTCGCACAGGAGGATCGGCGTCATGCCGGCGCCGAGCGTGGCGGCGATCCAGTCGATGAGCTCGCGCTGCACATCGTCGGCGGCGGGGAAGCGGAACCGCGGGTGCGCGAGCGCGCAGTCGATCACCAGCGCGTCGCCTGCGCGGGTCTCGCCCGGCTTGGCGAGCAGGCTCGCACCGACGCCGCCCGCCCCGGCAGTGCCGGCGTAGACCACCCGCGCATCACCGATGGTCGCGACCAGCCCAGCGCCGCCGACACAGTGTCCCGACGGAAAGAGCTCGAGCCGCATCGCGCCGAGCACGAACGGGCGGCCGTAGGTGACGGCGAGCCCGCCGCGGGCCGCGCCTTCATCGCGTGCGGCGAGGAGGGCGAGCGTGAGCCCGGTCGCGATCGTCTGCCGGTGGCGGCGCACGCGCGGCATGCCGGCGTGCGAGACGAAGCACGCCTCACGCGTCCGCAGCGCGTCGCACACGAGGTGCGTACCGACGAGATGCACGCCCTCCTTCCACTCGACGAGCGACGGTGTTGGTGGTGGCCGCTTGGCGCGGCTCGTCGGGCGGGGCGGGCTCACTTCTCGCTCTCGGATCGCGCGCGATGATACCTTCGCTCGATGATGAAGTCGCCCGCAACGCTCGTTGCGACGGTAGCGCTCGCCCTCACGACGGCGCTCGGCGCATGCGGCGACCACGGTGCGCTACCCGACGCAGCCCGCGCCGACGCTGGGTTCCCCGACGCGACGATCCCGCCTCCGGTCGGTGAGTTTCCCGCCGGCTTCCTCTGGGGCACGGCGATCGCGCCGTACCAGGTCGAGGGCGGTCTCCACGCGAGCGACTGGCACCAGTGGGAGGCCCGCTGCGAGGTCTGCTCGGGTGAGCACGCCGACGACGGCCCCGACTTCTGGAACCGCTACGAGGACGATCTCGCCAACGCCGCGGCGCTCCACACCGGCGCGCTCCGGCTCGGCATCGACTGGTCACGCATCTTCCCGACCGCGGCGTCGTTCCCCGCGTCGCCCGATCTCGACGCGGTTCGCCGCTACCACGACATTCTCGCCGCCGCGCGCGCCCACGGGCTCGAGCCGATGGTGACGCTGCACCACTTCGTGACGCCGATCTGGCTGCACGACCTCGAGCCAAAAACCGCGAAGGCCGGCTGGGAGGATCCCGCGATCATCGACGCGTTCGCGGTCTGGGCCGACTTCTGCGCGCGCGAGTTTGGCGCCGAGGTCGACTGGTGGATCACCATCAACGAACCGCTCGCCTACGTCGCGGGCGGCTACCTGTCGGGGGCGTTCCCGCCGGGCGCGGGCCTCGACATCGATCGCGGCATTCTCGTCGTGATGAACATGATCGAGGCGCACGCGCGCGCCTACGACGCACTCCATGCCGGCGATTCCGTCGATGCCGACGCCGATGGTGCGCCGGCGCTGGTGTCGATCGCACAGCACATGTCGGCGTTTCGCCCCGCGACTCCGGGCGACGAGGAGTCGGAACGCGCGACTGAGATGCTGCGCTACCTGCTCAACCGCATCTTCCTCGATGCCGTCGTCTACGGTGCGCTCGACCGGAACTTCGACATGGACACCGACGACGCTGGCGAGCAGGTCGATCCGATGCTCGCCGGCCGTCTCGATTACGTCGGCGTGAACTACTACCGGCTGCTCCTCGGCGCGTACATCGGCGAGAACAACTACCCGCTCATCGGCCTCCCGTTCGGCAACGACCTGCACCAGCAAGGGGTCGACCTGCCGTCGACCGACTTCGGCTGGCCGATCTATGCGCCGGGCTTTCGCGAGGTGCTCGACGAGGCCGCGGTCTACGGGCTGCCGATCGTGATCACCGAGAACGGACTCGCCGACGGGGACGACACGCTCCGTCCGCGCTTCCTGCTCGAGCACCTCTACGAGCTCGCGCGCGCGATCCAGGACGGCCTCGATATTCGCGGCTACTACCACTGGTCGCTGATCGACAACTTCGAGTGGGCCTCGGGCTACTGCCCGCGCTTCGGGCTCTACCACGTCGACTTTGAGAGCGCCGACCGCACGCGCCGCGCCGGCGAGGGAGCTGAGGTCTACCGGCGCATCATCGACGCGAACACGGTGCCGGTGGAGCTCTACGGTGTCTATCCGCGCTACCCGCTGCCGAGCACGCTCTGCCCGCGCGTCGGGCTCTGACTCAGCAGATCGCGAACTGCTGGTAGCAGTACATCCAGGGCGCGATGAAGAGCACCGCGTCGACGCGGTCGAGCATGCCGCCGTGCCCGGGCAGCAGGTTGCCCGAGTCCTTCACGCCCGCGCTCCGCTTGAGCATGCTCTCGACGAGATCGCCCAGCTGTCCGAGCATGCCGCCGACGAGCGTGACCACCGCGCCGTGGCCCCAGCCGAGCTCGGGGAAGAACCAGGTGTTCGCGAGCACCGCAGCCAGGAACGCGCCGCCGAGTCCGCCCACTGCGCCGGCCCAGGTTTTCCCGGGGCTGATCGATGGGTAGAGCTTCTTTTTGCCGAACGCGCGGCCCGCGAAATAGCCGAACGTGTCGCCGAGCCACGCGGTCAGGAGCACCAGCAGCACCCAGTCGCCACCGTCGGGCTTGCCGTCCCGCTTGAGCAACGCGATGGTGCCGAGGAGGAGGCCTGCGTAGACGAGGCCGAACGCCATGCGGCCGAGCCGATCGAAGACGGTCGTGAGATCGCCGTGACGAAAGAGGAGGAAGAGGCCAGGCGCGATCACGCAGGCAGGGAGCGCGACGTGGAGTCCCGGCGGCCACCAGTAGACGAGCGCGGCGAGCGCGCCACCCGCGAGCACGCCGAAGCGGCGCTCGACCGGATCGACGAGGGCGATGGTGAAGTACTCGACCAGCGTCGCCAGCGTCGCGGCGAAGGCGATGGCCCAGATCGCCTCGGGTCGATGCCACCAGAGCGCGGCGATGATTCCGGGGACCAGCACGACTGCGGTGGCTATGCGCGCGGCGAGATTTCCCAAGGCCATGAGTTAGTTGTCCTCGGTGATGTCGGAGAGCTGCGCGGAGGTGAGGCCGAAACGGCGCTCGCGACCGCGGTAGGCATCGAGTGCGGCCCCAAGATGCGCGCGACGGAAGTCGGGCCAGAGCGTGTCGGTGAAATAGAGCTCGGCGTACGCGCTCTCCCAGAGGAGAAAGTTCGAGAGCCGCTGCTCGCCGCTGGTGCGGATGAGCAGGTCGAGCGGCGGGAGGTCGCGCGTGGGGAGGCGCGCGGAGAACGTCGCCTCGTCGAGCTGGGCCGGGGCCACACCGTCGGCGAGCGCGCTACGGGCGGCTTCGACGATCGCCTCACGGCCGCCGTACGAGAGGGCGAGGCAGAGGGTCATGCCGGTGTGCGCGGCGGAGTCGGCCACGAGCGCGGCGAGGGGCGCCTGCACGAACGCGGGGAGGCGCTCGATCTGTCCGATCGTGCGCAGCCGGATACCGTTCTGCATGATCTCGTCGCGCTCATCGCGCACGAAGTCGCACAGGAGCTGCATCAGCGCGGTCACCTCGTCGACGGGGCGAGCCCAATTCTGCGACGAGAAGGCGTAGATCGTGAGCGCCTGCAGGCCCAGCTCGCGCGCGGCCCTGACCACATCGCGCACGCTCTCGGAGCCGCGGCGATGCCCCTCGATGCGCGGCAGTCCGCGTGCCTCGGCCCAGCGGCCGTTGCCGTCCATGATGATGGCGACGTGTCGGGGCAGACCCGAAGCGGCGGGAGGCACCAGAGGCGCGGTACCACGCCGACCGGCGGGCACGCAAGGAACGCGCGTCGAGCTTGCGGCGGGCGTGCTCGGCTTTACCCGCGTGCGGTCGTTCGCTACCCTGTCGGCGTGGTTCGCCTCATGCTGCCGCTCACGGACGGCTCTCAGTGGCTCCGGGTGTTCGACGCGCGTGGCGGCGGAATCTTCGTGCCGACCGACAACCCACCGAAGGTGGGCACCGAGGTGCGCGTCGATCTCACTGTCGCGCCCGGTGGGCCACGGCTGATCCTTCGCGGCAACGTGACGCTCTGTCGGGCGCAGCGTGAGGGGGGGGATCCGGCCGGCTGCGGCGTGCGGCTGATCGTCGGTGAGAAGGAGAAGGTGAACTTCATCAACGGCTACGTTCGTGGCGGGCTGATCAACCGGCGTGAGCGCCGGCGGCTCCCGTTGCGGCTGCCCGTGGTCTTCGGCGGCGTGAGCGGGCCGCAGCAGACTTCGACGCGGGACATCAACGAGGACGGGCTGTTCATCGTGACCGATTTTCCGCTCCCCGAAGAGACGGTGCTTCATCTCGCGCTCGCGGTGCCCGAGCACGCGCAGCCGATCAGCCTGCGTGGGATCGTGCGGCACACCGTCCTCACTGCGGATGAGGACGTGCCGGGGATGGGCATCCAACTACAGCAGACGCCCGTCGAGACCGCAGCGATGATGAAGGTTGTTGATCGGCTCGAGGCGCTGTTCCTCGCCGGCGCGCTCCCCGAAGAGATCATCACCTGAGCTGACGGTCGGCGCGTCTGCCGGCGTGTGTGGGCCACGACCCGTGCACGCGGCGCGTCGGGGGTTGACGGCGTTCAGGATTGGTTTTATTGACTGTGCAAGCAAACAAAGACCGTTATGGGCCGACCACGACAGACCCGGGAGCAGACCGCGAGCACGCGCGCGGCGATCGTCGACGCCTCGGCAGAGGTCTTCGCGCGGGTCGGTTACCGGGGCGCGACGATGGCGGCGATCTCACGTGAGGCGCGCTGCAGCACGCCGACGCTCTACGCCTACTTTCGCAGCAAGGAGCGGCTCGTCGAGGCGCTGCTCGACCGCACGCATGCCGCGTTCATGGCGAGCTTTGAGACCGGCTCGCCGCCGCAGGCAGACTTCGCCGCCCGCGTGACGACGTTGCTGGCGCGTCTGCAGGACCTGACTCTGCGCCACCGGGCGATCATGCAGGTATTCGTCGCGCTGCAGACCGGGCGCGACTCGCTGCCGGCGCGCGCGGCACGAAAGTGGGACACGGGCTTCGGCGAGTTCATGGCGCGCATGGCGGCGTGGCTCGAGGACGCGCGGGGGGCAAAGGGGGCGCGCGTCTCGCCGCACGCGGCCGAGGACCTCGCGTGGTTCCTGTGGGGCACTGGCCACGCGTTCCACCTGCGCGCGCTGCGCGGGGACTCGTCGCTGGCCGCGCTCGCCGAGCTCGGACCGAAAGTGGCCGAACTGTTCCTGCATGGCGCCGTCGGGTCGCGCTCGGGGCGTCGATGAGCGCGGGCGTTCGCGCGGGACTCGTCGCGCTCGTCGCGCTGGCACTGCCGCGAGCGCAGGTTCACGCCGACCCTGCGCGCGGCGTGACGCTCGACGAGTGCCTCGCGCTCGCGCTCGTGCAGGGGCACGACGTCGTCGCTGCCGAGGGCGAGCTTGCGGTGGCGGGCGCGGCGCGTGCCGGGGCGAGGGCGGGGTTTGGTCCGCGTGTTCGGGTCGACGGGACGGTCACGCGATGGTCGGAAGCGCTGACCGCCGATCTCTCGCCGCCCGGCGCGCTGATGCCGGGGCCGCTGCTCACGATTCGCGATTCGATCACGACCTCGGCGACGCTCACTGTCGCGCAGCCGGTCACCGGACTCTGGGGACTCTACGAGGTGTATCGGATCGCCGACCTTGGTGTCGACGTCGCGCGTGCACACCGCGAGGCCGCGCGGCAGGGCCTCGTCTACCAGGTGACGGAGGCGTTCTACCGCCGCCTCGAGGCCGCCGAACTCGCAGCGGTCGCGGTCGCGTCGGTCGAGCAGCTCACGGGTCATGTGGAGCGCATGCGCGCGCTCGAGGCCCAGGGGCTCGCCGGGCACGGAGATTCGCTGCGGGTCGCGGTCGCGCTCTCATCGGCGCGACAACGGCTGGCGCAGGCGCGCGGTGGCGTCGAGCTCGCGGCGGCGCAGCTCGCCTTCCTCGTCGGACTTGAGCCGGGCGCCGCGCTAGAGCCGGTCTTCGTTCCCGCAGCGGCGAGCGCGTCGATGCCGCCGCCATCGCTTGCCGACGCTGAGGTCGCAGCGCTGCGGCAGCGCGCCGAGTTGGTCGAGGTGGCTGCGCGCATCGGGCAGGCACGGGCTGGCGCCGACGCTGCGCGCTCGCGCCTCGTGCCCCAGGTCGCACTCGTCGGGACGCTGCAGCTGAGCGGCGGCTCGGCCTTCGCAGAGGAGCAGGCGTACTTTGCCGGCCTCAGCGCGAGCTGGGAGGTCTGGGACTGGGGCGCGGTTCGCCACGCGGTGCGTGAGGCGAAGGCGCGCGTGGGGCTCGCGCAAGCCGGCCTCGCGCGGCTGGAGCAAGCCGTCAGGCTTGAGGTGCGGGTCGCGCACACCGGTGTCGTCGCTGCGGCAGAGACGCGCACCGTCGCGGCCGCAGCGCGCGCGGAGGCCGAGGAACACTACCGAGTCGCGCGCGGACGGCACGAAGCCGGTGCCGGGACCACCTTTGATGTCGTCGACGCGGAGGCGCTGCTCACGCAGGCGCGCGCGCAAGCTCTCGCGGCGCTCTATGAAGAGTTGGTGGCGCGCGCGGCGCTTGCGCGTGCGATGGGGCAGCACGTGGGGAACAGCGGCTCGGCGGCCGCTCACGCAGGTGATGCACTATGAAGAAGCTCGTAGTCGTCGTTCTCATCCTCCTCGGCGCGGCGGGCGTATCACTCTTCGCCGTTCGTATCGTCGCAGCGCGGCGCGCGCGGGTGGCGGTCGCACGGCCGGCGGCGGTGCAGCGGCCCGTGGTCGAGGTCGCCTTGCCGACGCGGCGTGATGTCGTGGAGCGCGTCGTCTTCACCGGCACCGTGCGGCCGCGCAACGAGGTTGATGTTTCCGCACGCGTCCCCGGCCGGCTCGAGCGGGTGCTGGTCGATGTCGGCAGCGTCGTCCGCAAAGGGGAGTTGCTCGCGGTCGTCGAGCACCGCGAACTCGAGCTCGCCGCAGGGCAGGCGCGCGCCCACATCGACGTGGCCGCAGCGGCGATCGAGCAAACGAAAGTCGTACGTGACGCGGCGTCACGTCACCGGGTGCGCGTGCGCTCACTGCGCGAGCAGAGCATGGTGAACGCCGCCGAGCTCGAGCAGGCGGAGACCGGCCTCGCACAGGCTGAGGCGGCGGTGCGGGCTGCCGAGGCCCAGCTCCGCGTCGCGCGCGCAGCGACGGGACTTGCCACTGAGGCGCTCGCCGGCAGCCGGATCGAGGCACCGATTGCGGGGGTCATCACGCGCCGCCACGTCGGGCTCGGTGCGCGCGTCGCGCCGGGCCAGCCGCTCTTCCAGGTCCAGGACGCCTCCGTGCTCGAGGTCGAGGGCGCTGTGCCGGCGGAGGAGCTCGTGCGGCTCTCGCTCGACCAGCCGGCGATCGTGACGGTGAGCGATCTGCCGGGCCGATCCTTTCCCGGCCACGTCGCGACACGCGGGACCAGCCTCGACGCAGTCACGCGCCGTGCGACTGTGAAGGTCGTCGTCGATCCTGCGGGGGGCGCGCTGCTCTCGAACATGTTCGCGCGGGTCTCGGTCGAGGTCGGGCGCGTCATCGGCGCGCTCGTCGTCCCCGCGACGGCGCTCGTCCGCGACGACGAAGGCCCTGCGCTGTTCGTCTTCCAAGGCGGCAAGGCCGTGCGCGTGCGGCCCGTACTCGGCGTTCGCGACGGCGACCACGTGCCGGTGCTCTCCGGGCTCGACGAGCGCGCGAAGGTGCTCGTCTCGGGTCAGATCGGCCTCGCCGATGGCGCGGCGGTCGACCTGGCGCCCGTGAGGCCGGAGTGAAGCTCTCCAGCGTCTCGATCGATCGCCCGGTCTTCACGACGATGGCGACGCTCGCCGTCCTCGTGCTCGGTGGACTTGGCCTCTCGCGCCTCGGGGTCGACCTCTTCCCCGACATCTCCTTTCCGATCGTGGCGGTGACGGTGCCGTATCCCGGCGCCGATCCCGAGGAGGTCGAGCGGCAGGTTACGCGTCCGCTCGAAGAGGCGGTCTCGTCGATCAACGGCGTCGAAGAGGTGCGGAGCTACTCGCGCAGCGGCGCCGCAGTGCTGATCGTGAAGTTCGATCTCGAGGCGGATGTCCGCCAGGCGTCGAGCGACGTGCGCGATCGCATCGCGGTGATCCGCGGCACGCTCCCGCCAGAGACGCTCGACCCGACGATTCAGCGCTTCGATCCCTCGGCGATCCCGGTGGTGACCTACGCCGTCTCGAGCCCCAAGGGGGCACGCGCGACCAGGCGACTCGTGGACGACGTGCTGCGCCCCGCGCTCGAGCAGGTGGACGGCGTCGGCAGCGTGATCGTGCATGGCGGCGAGGTGCGCGAGATCCAGGTCGACGTCGATCTGGCGCGACTCGAGCAACTCGGGCTGCCGCTCGCGCGGGTGGCGCAGGCGATCGGCGACGAGAGCCACGACCTCCCGGCCGGGCGGCTCCAGGATGGCGCGCGTGAGATCAGCCTCAAGGCGGTCGCACGCTTTGCCCGTCCCGACGAGGTCGGCGAGGTGGTGCTTGCCGCGCGCCCCGACGGCACGCAGCTCCGCGTGAAGGACGTCGCGCGCATCGTCGACGGCGTGCGCGAGGTTCGGACGCTCACCCGCGTAAACGGCGTGTCGGCCATCACCGTCGACGTGCAGAAGCGCGGCGGCGAGAACACCGTCGCCGTCGTGGACCGCGTGGAGGCCGCGCTCGTCGGGCTGCGTGCGCGCCTCGGCGGCGGCGTTGAGGTGAAGAAGGTCATCGACTCCTCGCTCTTCGTGCGCATCAACCTCGTCGAGCTGCGCGCGGCGCTCCTCTGGGGCGGCCTGTTCGCGGTGCTGGTGATCTTCGTCTTCCTGCTCGACTGGCGCTCGACGCTGATCTCCGCGCTCGCGCTGCCGACATCGATCATCGCCACCTTCTTCGTTATGTGGCTGTTCGGTTTCAGCCTGAACATGATGACGATGACCGGGCTGTCGCTGTCGATCGGTCTGCTCATCGACGACTCGGTCGTGGTGCGCGAGAACATCTACCGCCGCATGGAGCTCGGCGAGGATCGCGTGACCGCCGCTCGCCTGGGCACCGCCGAGATCGCCCTCGCGGTCATGGCCACGACGTTCACGATCGTCGCGGTCTTCGGGCCGGTCGCGTTCACCGGCGGGCTCGTCGGGCAGTTCTTCCGCGAGTTCGGCATTACGGTCGCGGCCGCGGTGCTCATGTCGCTGCTCGTCTCGTTCACGCTCGATCCGATGCTCTCGGCGCGCGTTGCCAGGCAGCTCCCGCCGGGCCACAAGGAGGCGCAGCTCCGCCGGCCGATCGTCGGCGCCATCGTGCGCGCCTACGACTCGCTCGACGTCGGCTACCGAGGCCTCCTCGCGTGGGCGCTCTCGCACCGGAAGACCGTCGGTGCCGGCGCACTGCTCATCTTCGCGGGCAGCATGTTTTTGCCGTCGCTCATGGGGAAGGAATTCCAGTCGCGCGGCGACCGCGGGGAATTCTCGGTGGGGCTCGAGCTCGCCGCCGGCGCGTCCCTCGCCGAGACCGACCGCGTGACGGCGCAGGTCGAGGCGATCCTCCGCGCCGACCCCGACGTGATCGAGCTCGTTGCGGTCGTCGGCGACGACGAGGAGGCGAACTCTTCGGCCCTGCGCGTGAAGACCACGCCGAAAACCGCGCGGGATCGCTCGGTGGCGCAAATCCAAGAGACGCTTAGGCCGAAGCTCGCGGCCATCCCGGGGTTGACCTTCAAGATGCGCGAGGCAGGTATTGCGGGCGCTTCCAGCGTCGAGGAGGCGCCGATCACGATCTCGGTTCGTGGCGCGGACTATGCCGAGCTCGGTCGGGTCGCGGAGCGCGCGCTCGAGGTGGTGCGGGGCACGCAGGGCGTGAGGGATCCGTCCTCGACGTGGCGCCCGGGGCAGAGCCAGCGCCACCTGTCGATCGATCGCGTCGCGGCGGCCGATCTCGGGGTGAGCTGGTTGTCGGTCGCGGGCACGCTACGGCTCGCGATCGAAGGCGAGCGGGTGGCCAAGTTCCACGACGAGGGCGAGGACATCGACGTGCGGGTGCGGCTCGGTGGCGGCAACCGGCTCCCCGCCGACGCGCTCGGCGCGCTCCCCGTGCCGTCTCGCATGGGGCGAACCGCCTACCTTCGCGACGTGACGCAGGTTGGGGAGGGCTCCACGACCGCGACGATCGAGCGACTCAATCGCGAGCGGCAGATCACGATCACCGCAAACATCGTCGGCCGATCACTCGGCGACGTGGTCACTGACATTCAGGCTCGGCTCAAAGCGGTGCCCCGGCCCGCGGGCTACACGTTCACGTTCGGCGGCGAGGCCGAGCGGATGCGCGAGACCTTCGCCAACCTCGGGCTCGCGCTCGCGCTGTCGATTGTCTTCATCTACTTCGTGCTCGCGTCGCAGTTTGAGTCGTTCCTGCACCCGCTCACGATCATGCTCTCGTTGCCGCTGGCGATCGTTGGCGCGCTCGCCGCGCTCTTTCTCACGGGCGGCGCGATCGGTATGCCGGCGATGATCGGCATCATCCTGCTCATGGGGCTGGTGACGAAGAACGCGATCCTCCTGGTCGATCGAGCGAACCAGCTCCGCGGTGACGGCGCAGGCGTGATCGATGCGCTGCTTGCGGCGGGCGCGACGCGGCTGCGCCCGATCCTCATGACGTCGGCGGCGATGGTGCTCGGCATGCTGCCGACCGCGATCAGCCAAGGGGAGGGCTCCGAGTTTCGCTCGCCGATGTCGATCGCGGTGATCGGTGGCGTGATCACGTCGACCGGTCTCACGCTGATCGTCGTGCCGGTGGTCTACGTCTGGATCGACCGCTTCACCGTGCGCGGACGGCGTGAGCGACGGACCGCGCGTGCTGAGGCGCGCACGGCGGTCTGACCTGGGTCACGCGTCGCGCGGCGTCTCGGCCAGACCGAGGTTATGCGCAGCGTCGGCGAAGTCGGGGCGGAGCACGAGCGCGCGCCGGTACTCGCCCGCGGCGAGGTCGAGCTCGCCAGCATCGAGGTGGAGGTTGCCGAGGTTGTAGCGAGCTTCGGGCTGCTCGGGGTCGAGCGCCCGTGCGCGCTCCCATGCGGCGCGGGCTTCGTCCTTCCGGCCGCGCTGATCGAGCAGGCGCCCGAGGTTGGTCCACGCGGCGGCGAAGCGCTCGTCGCGCCCGAGTGCATCGCGCAGCAGTCGCTCGGCGAGTGCGAGGTCGCCGTCGGTCTCGGCGCGGAGGGCCGCTTGAAACGGCGCGAGTGCTGAGCGCGCGTGCTCGGGGCGCGGGCGAGAGCTGCGGCGTGGTTGCTGCTGCGCGTGTGGTTGCGGCTGCGCGCGTGGTTGCGGCTGCGCGTGTGGTTGCGGCTGCGCGTGTGGTTGCGGCTGCGCGTGCGGCGACCCGTCGATCGGCACGACCTCCGCTGCGTGGTCGGCGAGCGCCTTGACCGCGAACGACATCACGAGCTGCCCTGATGCGGGCTCGAACGCGCGCTCACTCGCGTCGAGTACGACGAGCCGATTGCCGTCGGAGCAGATGCGGAGCTCGGCGAGCGGATGCGACACCTCGGGAAGCGCAAGGCGGAGCGCGTCGAGCTGTCGGCGCACCAGCTGGAGCGGGAGCCCGCTGTCGGCGAGCTCCTTTGCGACCTTCACGGCGATGAGATCACGAAACGTGTAGAACCCGCGCCCACCGCGCCGCACGCTCGGGCCGACGAACCCGGTCTGTGCCCAGTAGCGGAGCTTCGCCTCGGGCAGCGCGACGATGCGCGCGACGTCGCGAACGGCGTAGTCCATCACTGTGCGACCGCCGTGCGTACGAGCTTGCCCTCGAGGTCCACATCGATCAGCACGCGCGTGCCCGCTGCGCGCACGCGCACCTCGAGTGCGACCTTGGCGACCGGTGCCCCCGCGCGCACCTCGGCGTCCGCGAGCGCCAGCTGTTCGGCGCGCTCGCGTGCGCGTGCGTCGCGCAGGAGGATCGCGGCGACGTCCTGCGCGGTGACTGCGTCACACACTTCGGCGAGTTGCTCACTCGCGCGCGCGAGGTCGAGCGTAATCATCGTCGACCCGAAATAACACTCATCGCGGCGCTCGCCTTCGGAGAGCAGGTCGGCGCCGTCGAAGAGCAGTTCGAGCGCGGCGGTCCCGAGCCGGACCTCGATGCGGCGGTCGAAGAGGGCGATTCGGGTTGCCGCCGCCATCGGTCTTCGTTGCATGTAGGACAAAGTAGCAGATGTCGGAGAATGTCCGCAAGTTTTCGCTGACGTGTCTCGTAACATATGGACATCACATATAAGTCAGCCGCTACAGGGCGCAGTCGCTACGGAGTGCAGCGAGCGTCGCGTCGCCAGGCGCGAGCCGTTCTGCCTGCGCGAGTGCTGCGCTTGCGGCCGCGCGCCGTCCGAGCGTGCAGTAGCTGCGTGCTCGCAGGAAGGCGTGCCACAGGACCATCCGCGTCGTGCCCGCGGCCTCGGCGCTGCACTCGCTCGTGAGCAGTGCGTGCTCGAGCGCGAGGCTCGCCTGCTGCTCGAGCGCCTCGGCCATCGCTCGCGTCGCGACCTCGGCGGGCGCTGCGGAAAAGCGCGCGAGCACCGTCGACGGTACGAGGTGTGTGAGGGCGGTCGTATCGAGGTCGGGCTCGAGCTCGATGAAGATCGGCCGCCGCGCCGCAACTGCCGCAAGCTCGATAATCGGCAGCGGTCGCCCCACCCGAAGCGGTGCGCCCGTTCCTCCCGCGAGCAGCGTGGCGAGCTCCGGGTGCCGACGCTGTGACGCCTCCGCGAAGCCCGGGTGCCCGAGCGTGCCGCGGTCGACCAGCGCGATATCGGGCCGCGCCTGCTCGACGACGCGGAGCGCCGCGAGCTGAAACGTGGTCTCGAAGTAAGTACTCACCAGCAGTGCGCCGGGCGGCAGCGGCGCGAGCAGCTCGTGCGCCCAACGATCGGCGGCATACTCGCCGCGTCGTGAGGCCGCACAGGCCTGCGTGACGGGAAGGACCACGGCGGCCGTGAGCATCGCGGCGGCGGCTGCGACAAAACCGGCGCGCTGAACGGTGGCGCGGGCGCCGAGTGCGGCGGGAGCGGCGGCGAGCGCGGCCACACCGGCGGCAGCGAGGACAAAGAGGCTCGCAAGCGCGGGGAGCAGATAGCCGTGGGCGTCGGGATTTTGCGCATCGAAGCCGAGCAGCGCCGGCCCGGCCGCGACGCAGAGGATGATCCCACCGAGCAGCGCTGCGACCCATCGCGTCTCACGCCGGCGTGCGAGCAGCCACGCTCCGACGAGCGCGATCGCTGCGACCGCGGGCGTCGCATCGTCGGCCAGCGCGGAAGCGACCTCGCCCGCCTCCGCGGCGAGGGTCTCGTCGGCTGGAGCGTCGAGCGACTTTTGGAACGCGCGGGCCGAGATCGTCCAACCGAAGCGTGCCGCGGTGCGCGGATCGCCCCAGCTCGCCTCGGGCTCGGCGAGCGCGCGCACCGGCAGGTAGAGGTACGCAGCGAGCCCGACGACGACGAGCAGCGTGGCGCAGGCGATCGTCCGCCGTCCGATTCCGCGCGCGCAGACCACCGCCGCCACCGGCAGCGCGACGAGCAGGGTGACGAAGTGATGGTTCGCCAGCGCGAGCCCGACGAGCAGCGCGCCGAGCAGGAGTTGGCGTCTGTTGCCGCGCTCGTCGTACGCCAGCGCGCATGCCAGCACGCCGACGGTGAGCAGCGCCTCGAGCGCGTACACCTCTGCGCGCGTCGCCTGATCCCACACCGCGCGGCAGAGCGCGAAGCCGAGCCCTGCGCCCACCCCGAGCAGCGCGTGGAGGCCGGCGGGGAGCGCGGGTGCCACGCGTCGCATGACGTTGCGCGCAACGCAGGCGACGATCATCGCTGCGCCTGCCGCCGCTGCTGCCGACGCCAGGTTCACGCGGAAGGCGACGTCGCCGAACGGCAGCAGCGCCGCGGCACGCCCTACGAGCAGCGCGACGGGATGGCCCGGCGCGTGCGCGATGCCGAGCGCGGCCGACGCAGCGACGATCTCCGACGAGTCGAGCCAGCTCGCGATCGGTGCTGCGCCGATTGCATACGCCGCGAACGCAATCGCGAAGACGAGCGGCGCCACCCTGCCGCGAGTGTACTCCACCGCCGACGCATGGTATCCGGTTCGAGATGACGCTCGACCTCCGGCGCTTCCCGATCCTCATCGTCGACGACGAGTCGGACAACCTCGACGCGTTTCGATTCAACTTCCGAAAGGTCTTTCAGATTCTCACGGCCACGAGCGGCGACGAGGCGCTCGCGATCCTGCGCGAGACCGACGTGGCGGTGATCGTCACCGACCAGCGCATGCCGAAGATGACGGGGCTCGAGCTGCTGCGTGCAGCGCGCCCGCTCCGCCCTGATGCCGTCGGCCTCATCCTCACCGCGTACACCGACGTGGAGGTGCTGATCGAGGCGATCAACCTCGGGCAGATCTACCGCTACATCACCAAGCCGTGGGACGCGAAGGAGGTGCGCGGCGTGCTGCAGCAGGCGCTCGAGCGCTTCCATCTTCAGCGCGAGAACCGGCGGCTCGAGGAGCAGCTCCGCCAGTACGCGGGCTACCTGAACCAGGAGCTCCACGGGCGCTTCAACTTTGGCGCGATCATCGGGGACTCGGCGCAGCTGCGCGAGGTGCTCGAGCGCGTCGAGCAGGTCGCGCCGACGACGTCGACTGTGCTGCTGCGCGGCGAGACCGGCACCGGCAAGGAGCTCGTCGCCCACGCGATCCACATCAACAGCCTCCGCGAGACCGGACCGTTCGTGCGGGTCAATTGCGCCGCGCTCGCGCCGGGCGTGCTGGAGAGCGAGCTCTTCGGCCACGAGAAGGGCGCGTTCACCGGCGCGGTGGCGCGACGAGCGGGGCGCTTCGAGCTGGCCGACGGCGGCACGCTGTTCCTCGACGAGGTGGGTGACCTACCGATGGAGGTGCAGATCAAGCTGCTGCGCACCCTTCAGGAGCGCGAGTTCGAGCGCGTCGGCGGCACCGAGACGCTCAAGGTCGACGTGCGCGTGGTCTCGGCCACGAACCGCGACCTCGAGCGGATGATCACCGAGGGAAAGTTCCGAGAGGATCTCTACTATCGGCTCAACGTCTTTCCGATCCACCTGCCGCCGCTGCGCGACCGCCTCACCGACATCGCGCGGCTCGTCGAGCATTTCGTCGCCAAGTTCGCGCGCCAGGCGGGGCGTGGGCCGCGATCATTTGCGCCGGCCGCAGTGGCACAGCTGTCGACCTATCCGTGGCCGGGCAACGTGCGTGAGCTCGAGAACATCATCGAGCGCGCGCTCATCGTCGCGCGCGGCGCCGAGGTACTGGCGACTGATCTCGACTTTGGTCGGCGTGGCGGCAGCACCGCGCCGCTGGCGGTCGTGGCCGAGTCGGTTGTTGCCGCGTCCGCTGCTGCTGCGGCTGGCGGCGTACCGGTCGCGTCGGCTCCCTCCGGTGCTGGCGCCGGCAGCCGGCCCCTCAGCGCGCGGCTGCTCGACGAGGAGCGGCGCGAGATTGTCGCGGCGGTCGAGCGCGCCAGCGGCAACATCGCGAGCGCGGCGCGGACGCTTGGCGTCAACCGCTCGACGCTCTACTACCGTATGCGCAAGCTCGACATCGAGCACCTCTTGCCGACCAAGCTCACGGGACTCGGCGAGAGCGCACCAGACTCCGAGTAGGCGGGCTCAGCACTGCGGAAGCGGTGACCGAACTCTCCGGGCGCGGCGTGGGGATGGACTTGGTGCAGACGCAGGTGGCGCGGCTCGGCGGCACGCTGCGCATCGAGTCGGTGCTTGGTGCGGGGACCGAGTTCGTGCTTGAGTTGCCTTGCCGGCACGGCGATCTTGGGGGCATAGCGACGCGGCCGGCGAGGGGCGCCACAGGTAGCAGGAAGGTGACTGAGATGGCCCAGACGCTCTTCGACAAGTACGGTGGTTTCGCTGTGGTGAGCGCGGTGGTGCACGACTTCTACGACCGGATCCTCGCGTCGGACAGCTTGCGGCCCTACTTCGCCACGGTCGACGTGGCGCACCTCATCGACCACCAGGTGAAGTTCCTCTGCAAGGTGCTCGGCGGGCCCGACAAATACTCGGGTCGCGCGCTGCGTGCGGCGCACGCGGGCCTCGCGATCACGCCGGGCGCGTTCGGCGAGGTCGCCGGGCATCTCAAGGCGAGCCTCGAGGGCGCGGGCGTGCAAGCGGCCGACGTGACGGCGATCCTCAGCGTTGTCGCCAGCACCCACGACGACGTCGTCGGGCACTGACGCGTCGGGCGCTTACAGCGTCGGGCGATCCACGGCCACGCCCATCGCGTGGTAGCCCTTGTCCACGTAGACCGTCGCGCCGGTGATCCCCGAACCGAGCGGCGAGCAGAGGAAGGCCGCCGTGTGCCCGACCTCGGCCGCGGTGATCGCCTCCGGCAGCGCCGAGTTCGCCTTGCAGTACTCGATCATCTGCCCGATGAACCCGATCGCCGACGCTGCGCGGCTGCCAAACGGCCCCGCCGAGATCACGTTCACACGGTGGCCCCAGCGTCGGCCGGCTTCGTAGGCGAGGGTGCGCGTGTCGCTCTCGAGCGCGGCTTTCGCTGCCGACATGCCGCCGCCGTAGCCCGGCACCACGCGCTCCGACGCCATGTAGGTCAGCGCGACGAATGAGCCGCCGGGCCGGACCAGCGGTCCGAGTCGGCGCACCATCGACGCGTAGCTGTAGGACGACACGCCGACCGCGGCGAGGTAGCCCTTGCGACTGGTCTCGAGCAGCGGGTGCTTCACCTCGGGACCGTTCGCGAGCGAGTGCACGACGATGTCGACGCAGGGCGAGCCGAAGTCGGCTTCGAGCCGAGCCGCGACGCCCTGGATGCTGACGTCGCCGAGGTCGCGGTAGCGCTTGCTCTGCCGCAGCTCCTCGGGGACGTCGCCGGCCTCGTCGAACTCGGCGTCGAGCGCGTAGATCTTCTCGAACCCGAAGCGCGATCCGTCGGGCAGCGTGAGCGACTCGTCGAACTTGCCGCGCTCGAGCAGCGTGCGAAAGATCCCGAGCGCCGGCGGCCAGGTCCCGACGCAGACCGACGCGCCGGCCTGCGCGAGCGCCTTCGCGATCGCAAAGCCGAAACCACCGTCGTCCGCCACCCCGGCGACGAACGCACGCTTGCCGTGAAGATCGATGCCGAGCATGGCCGCGATGCTTTCGCGCTACGCAGGCCAAGTCAAGCGAGCGCCCGCTGCCTCCGACTGCCAACGCATGACCTGCGCTACACTGGCCCATGGCCAGCGCACTTACGCTCGAGTTTCTCGAGCAGCTTCCCAAAACGGACCTCCACTGCCACCTCGACGGCAGCCTGCGGCTGAAGACGATCCTCTCGCTCGCGGAGCAGCAGCAGGTGCAGCTGCCTGCCGACGACGAGGAACGGCTGTTTTCGCACCTCAGTCCAGGCGAGGAGTGCCGCTCGCTCGAGGAGTACCTCAAGGCGTTCGACGTGACGCTGGCCGTGCTGCAGACCGAGGAGGCGCTCTTTCGCGCGGCGTACGAGCTGGCCGAGGACGCGCATCGTGAGAACTGCCGCTACATCGAGGTGCGTTACTCGCCGATGCTGCACACGCGGCAGGGGCTCAAGCTGACCAACATCGTCGAGGCTGTGCTCGCCGGGCTGCGCACCGCCAAGCGTCGGCTCGGCATCCGCTACGGGCTCATCCTGTGCGGGATTCGGTCGATCAGCGCCGAGTCTTCGATCCGCATGGCCGAGCTCTGCGTTGCGTACAAGAACCGCGGTGTCGTTGCGTTCGATCTCGCCGGCGCCGAGTACAACTACCCGGCGAAGGATCACAAGCCGGCGTTCCAGCTGATCCTCGACAACAACGTGAACTGCACCGCGCACGCCGGCGAGGCGTATGGGCCGGAGTCGATCGCGCAGGCGATCCACTTCTGCGGCGCGCACCGGATCGGTCACGGCACGCGGCTGCGCGAAAACGGCGACCTTTTGAACTACGTCAACGACCACCGCATCCCGCTCGAGGTCTGCCTGTCGTCGAACATCCAGACGCGCGCGGCCGAGAGCTTCGCGGCGCACCCGCTGCCGTTCTATTTCAACTACGGGTTGCGCGTGACGGTGAACACCGACAATCGGCTGATCACGAACACGACGGTCTCGAAGGAGCTGCTGCTCTGCCACCAGCACTACGGGCTCTCGCTCTGCGACCTCAAGGAGATCATCGTCTCCGGGTTCAAGAGCGCGTTCCTGCCGTACCGAGAGAAGGCGGACCTGCTCAAGGTGATCACGCGGGAGCTCGACACCTTCGCGCTGCCAGACGCCGAGGGCGAGCTGGCGCGCGACCTGCGCGAGGGGCAGCGTCGCGCTGACGTTGAGACGCCGGCGTGCACCGAGTTGCCGCAACCGCTGCGGCCGGCGTCGTCGTAGCGTGAGCACACGACGCGGCTGGCTCGCGTCGGGACTGCTCGCTGCGTGCGCGCTGGGGGTGCCGTCGGTCCCCTCGGCTGCAGCGGATCCGATCTTCTCGCCGCCGCCACTCGGGGAGGGAATCCTCTCGCGCAGCGACGATGGCGCGCTCTACGGGCTGGTCGGCGAGGCCCGGCTCCTCGGCGTCGCCGGCGCGGCGCGACTCGCGACATTTCCCGATCGGCGGGTCGGCCTCGAAGCGGACGCGCCGCTCCTGCTCGCAGGTCGTGCCGGCGTGGTGTGGCACCTCGCGGCCCCGTGGACGTTCGTGCTCCGCGTCGATCTCGCCGAGGCGACGCGTCTGCCTGAGACCGACGGCAGCGTGGTGAGTGCGGCGGCGGCGCTGGTCGACGACGCGTACGCGCTCTACCGGCCCGGGCGGGCGTTCACCGTCGCCGTCGGGCAGCTGCGCGTTCCGTTCACCAAGCTGCGGCAGTTCGAGGAGAGCGACCTCGCGCTCGGCGGCGTGCCGTTCGTGGTCGATCGCGTCGCGCCGGATCGCCGTGCCGGGCTGATGCTCGTCGGCGATCTCGGCGCACTGGCCTGGGCCGCGGGCGTCTACGAAGATCGTCTCGCCGCCGCACCGCCGGGACTCGCGCCAGTCGCGCCGGGCGTAGCCGACGGCGCCGCGGTTGGCGTGCTGCACATCGAGTGGACGCCGGTCGCCCCGATGATGGGTTCGAATCCACCGGGGCGCGTCCTCGGCGCGCGCGGACCGCTGCCGACGCCGCGGACCGATCCGTGGTTTGCGACGCTGCGGCCGTCGCTCGGTCTCTCCGTGCTCGCGCGGCTCGATGAGGCGGGCGCGACCACGACCGACGCCGCGCTCTCGCTGCAGTTCAAGTGGCGTGCCTTCGCGGCGCTCGCCGAGGGGCTGGTCGTGAGCGGCGGCGGTCGCCCCGCCTTCGGCGCGTGGAGCGAGCTCATGTTCACGCCGACCGATCGACTCGCGCTCGCTGTGCGTGCGGAGTGGGACGGCGGCGCGGGCGCGTCGGGCGAGTACTCGGCGGGCGGCGGCTTCGCTTGGTCGACTGCACGTGATCGACGGAGCCGGATCGGACTCTTCGCATTTGTGCACCGGGACGTCGAGCGCGGCACCGCGTATGACGGCGCGCTCGTGATCGTACAGGCCGTGCTGTAGCGCTGCGCTGGCTACGCGGCGAATGCTCGGTCGAGGTCGCCGAGCAGGTCGGAGAGGTCCTCGATCCCGACGCTGATGCGGATCAGGCCGTCGTCGATGCCGAGACGGCGCCGCAGCTCGGGCGGCACTGAAGCATGCGTCATGATCGCGGGATGCTCGATCAGCGACTCAACGCCGCCGAGCGACTCGGCGCAGGCAAAGATGCGGCAGGCGCGCAAAAAGCGGCTCGCGCGCGCGAGGTCGCCCTCGATCACGAACGAGATCATCCCGCCGAAGCCGGTCATCTGCCGGCGGGCCAGCGCGTGCTGCGGGTGGCTCTCGAGCCCGGGGTAGATCACCTTCGCCACGCCCGCGTGCCGCTCGAGCCAAGTCGCGACGGCGCGCGCGTTCTCTTCGTGCCGCTGCATCCGCACGTGCAGCGTCTTGGTCCCGCGCAGCACGAGGAACGAATCCATCGGCGAGGGGACCGCGCCGATCGAGTTCTGCAGGAACGCGAGCCGCTCGCGCAGCCCCGGGTCGCTCATGACCGCGATGCCGCCGACGACGTCGGAGTGCCCGTTTAGGTACTTGGTCGTCGAGTGGACGACGAGGTCCGCACCGAGCGCGAGCGGACGCTGGAAGTAGGGCGTCATGAACGTGTTGTCGACGACGACCAGCACGTCCTGCTGCGCGCCCTTTACCGCGCTCGCGACACCTTCGATGTCGCAGAGCTTGAGCATCGGGTTGGTCGGCGTCTCGATCCAGACCATCTTGGTGGTCGGGCGGAGCGCGGCGCGAAATGCGTCGGGGCCGAGCATCGGGTCGACGTAGGTGAAGTCGATCCCCATCTTCCGAAATACGCGCTCGAACAGCCGGTAGGTGCCGCCGTAGAGGTCGTCCCCCGCCACGACATGATCGCCGGCAGCGAGGAGGTGCAGCGTGGTGGCGGTCGCCGCGCAGCCCGACGCGAACGCAAGTCCATGCGCGCCGCCTTCGAGCGCGGCGATGTTGGCCTCGAGCGCGAAGCGCGTGAGGTTGTGCGTGCGCGAGTACTCGAACCCCTTGTGCACGCCGGGCCCGTCCTGCACGTAGGTCGACGTGTAGTAGATCGGCGTCATGACGGCGCCGGTCGTCGGATCGGGCGACTGGCCGGCGTGGATCGCCCGCGTGCCGAACCCCGGCTCGCCGTCCTTGTTGCCGCCGCCGCTCACGCGACTCTCCGCTCGGCGAGGTACTCGATGAGGTCGATCTTCGTGATGATCCCCGAGACCGCGTCCCCCTCCTGCACGACGACCAACTTTGCGTCGTTGAAGATATTGCGCAGCAGCACCACACGCGTCGACGGCGTCACTGTCGCGTAGTCGCTCTCGACCAGCGAGTCGATCGTGTCGTCGAGCTTTGACTCCGCCTTCACCAGCGTGTTGAGGAGGTCGACCTCGGCGAGCAGCCCCACCATGCGGTCACCGTCGAGCACCGGGACCTGGGAGATGCCGTGCTCCTTGAGCATGCCGATCACCTTGCGGATGGTATCGCCGCGCCGCGCGGTGATGAGCTTGCGCCCGGGGTGCCGCGCGAGCAGGTCGGCGACCACGCCGAGTGGATCGGGCGCGTCGAGGAAGCCGTTCTGCCGCATCCACTCGTCGTTGAAGATCTTCGACATGTACTTCGAGGCGCCGTCGGGCAAGAGGATGAGGATCTTCTCGTTCATGCCGGTCGCCTCGGCGTACTTGATCGCCCCGGCGACGGCCGCGCCACACGAGCCGCCGACGAAGAGCCCCTCCTCGCGGGTGAGGCGGCGCGTCATGAGGAAGCACTCCTTGTCGTCGACACGGACGATCTCGTCGAGCGCGGCGAGGTTCATGGTCGACGGGAGGAAGTCTTCGCCGATGCCCTCGACGTAATAGGAGAACGGCTTGGTGAGCCGCCCGGTCTTCACGTACTCGTAGTAGAGCGAGCCGATCGGGTCGACGCCGAGGATCTTGATGCCGGGTTTTCGCTCCTTGAAGTAGCGCGCGCAGCCGGAGAGCGTGCCGCCGGTGCCCATGCCCGCGGCGAAGACATCGAAGTCGCCGCCGGTCTGCTCCCAGACCTCGGGCGCCGTCGACGCGTAGTGCGCCTCGGGGTTGGCGGGGTTGTGATACTGGTTCGCGTAGAAGGCGTCGGGGGTCTCCTCGACGATCCGGCGCGAGGTCGAGTAGTAGGAACGCGGGTCCTCCGGCTCGACGGCGGTGGGGCAGATCACCACCTTCGCGCCGAACCCACGGAGCGAAGCGATCTTCTCCTGCGACATCTTGTCGGGCATCACGAAGATGCACTGGTAGCCGCGCACGGCGGCGACCATCGCGAGCCCCATGCCGGTGTTGCCGCTGGTCGCCTCAATGATCGTGCCACCGGGGCGGAGCAGCCCGCGCCGCTCGGCGTCGTCGACGATGTTGATCGCCACGCGGTCCTTCATTGAACCGGCGGGGTTCAGGTACTCGCACTTGACGTAGATCTCGGACTTCACGTGCCGCGCGACCTTCTGCAGCTTCACGATGGGCGTGTGACCAACGGCGTCGAGAATCGAGGGGAGCGCGCCTTTCATCATGAGAATGCCTCCTAAGCGGTCAGGAGATAACACGTCCTGCCGCGGTTCTGGCTCGCGGGCCTATAATGATCGCGTGGCCCGGCGCGCATCGCTCGTCAGCTGTGCGCTCGCTGCGACGATCTCGTCGGCGTGTGACGGCGAGGGCGGACTCGTCTACGAGGGGACCGCCGGTCAGGCGGTGTCGGTGGAACTGATGGAGATGACGCCGACCGTCGCGGGGAGTATCGACGGCGCCGCGCCGGTCCGCTTCCTCGTCGACACCGGTGCGCCGATCACGATCCTCGATGTCGACTCCTTCCCCGACCTCACGCCGGGGCCGAACACGGTCTCGCTCGATGCGTTCGGGCTTCGCTTCCCCGAGTACGACGTTGCTGCGTGGGATCTCTTTGCCACACCGCCGGGCACGCTCGACGGCATCATCGGTGGGGATCTCCTCATCGGCTTCGCGCTCTCTGTCGACTATCGCGGCGAGCGCGCGTGGCTCGCCGATCCGTTCGACCCCGCGCTCCTACCGGGGTCGGACGAGGTGGAGCCGGAGCGGACCGCGCCGGTGTTTCTGCTCGGCGGCGGGCGCTCGCAGATCCCGACCGGCCACCTCGTGCACGTGCCGCCGACACGGGTGATCGCCGGGCTCCGGCTCGAGGGGCGCATGGAGCCGATCGCGGCGGTCATCGATACCGGCGCGACCTCGCTCGTGCTCGAAGAGTCACTGCTCGATGAGCTCGGTGACAGCGCGCGGCGGCCGCGTCTCGGGGAGATCACCGTGGTGACTGCGAACGGGCCGGTGGCCGGATACTGGACGCGGGTCTATCGCGCCGGGCTCGAGGGTGGCGACGCGGCGCCGGTGTCCGATGTACCGGTGCTGGTGATCCCCGGCACTGAACTCTTCGCTGCGATCTCCGCCGAGGTTGGGCTCCCGGTGCGCGCGATCGTCGGCGGCGGTCTGCTGCGTTACGACCTCACGACGATCGACTACCCCGCGGAGCTGCTCCGCTTCTCGCGTTACGTGAGCACCGACCACATCCCGGTGGACGAGTTCGTCAGCGTCGGCTTCACCGTCGTCGATGACGGCGCGGGCGACTGGCGCGTCGACGAGGTCTATAGCGGCACCGATGCGTTCGCCGAGGGCCTGCTCCGTGGCGAGTCGGTGCTGCGCTTTGGGGGCCGCGCGCTCGCGGGCCTCTCGCTCGGCGAGGTGTACGGGCTGCTTTCACAGTACGTGCTCGGCGACGAGGTGCCGGTCGCGGTCGCGCGCCCCGGCGGAGTAGCGGTGTTGTCGGTGCTGGTCGAGGACCTCTTGCCGTCATATTTGGAGCCGTGATCATGAGCCTGATGCGTGTTGTCGTCGCCGCGTGCGGGCTCGTCGCGCTTTTCGCCACCGCGACGGCGCGCGCGCAGGAGCCGGTGCGCGATCCGAACGAAGGCGCGAAAATCGTCGCGATCGAGGTCGTCGGCAACACCAAGACCGACGAAGAGACCGTGCTCGTCCTCGCTGACGTCGAGACCGGCGATACCTTTACCCGCGCGCTCGCTGACCGTGTGCGCGCTGACCTCGTGACGAGCGGGCTCTTCAAGGATGTGGCGGTCGCCGCCGCGCCGCCGGTCAAGCCCGGCCCCGGCGTCAGGCTCGTGATCACCGCCCGCGACAAGCACTCCTGGGTGATCGCGCCGACCTTCTACAACCAGCCGGGCAACCGCGGCGTCGGCATCGGCTTCGGCGAGAACAACCTCTTCGGTCGCAACAAGAAGCTGCTCGTCTACGGCCAGCTCGCCACGTCGGACTCGCTCTTTATCGCCGGCTACCTTGATCCATCGATCGCCGGTTCGCGCTGGTTCTACTTTCGCGGCGATGTCTTCCTCCGGCGCGAAGAGGTCACCGAGTACACCTTCCCCGACGAGTTTCTCGACGAACCGGTCGCAGAGCGGCTCTCGACGATGGACTACTTGAACGCGGGGCTCCTGCTCGGCGTTCGCCTCGGTCGCTCGCTCTCACTCGATGGGCGACTGCGCGGCGCGCTGGTGTCGTTCAAGGACGCGCACTGCGCCGAAAAGTTCGCAGGCGGCGTCGACTGCGCGCTCGCGCCGGGCGAAGACGGTACCGACGTGAGCTGGGAAGCGCAGGCCTCGTTCGATCGCCGGTCGAACTGGTACGGCGTGGTCACCGGAAACCTGCTGCGTCTCTCCTACGAGCGCGGGGCGCCCGGCCTCGGCTCCGACTTTGACTACTGGCTCGCCGGCGTTCGTGCGCAGCATGCGCGGAAGTTCTTCTCGCGCCACAACCTCATCTGGAAGGGCGGCGTCGACGTCGGCTACCACCTGCCGTTCCAGCAGGAGCAGACCTCGGGGGGCACGGGCCTCCGCGGCTACCGCAACCGGCACTTTCGCGGCGACTTCAAGATCGCCGGCTCGGTCGAGTACTCGCTGCCGATCTTCACCGTCGGCCCGCTCGCGCTGCGCGGCCTCGCGTTCACCGACGTTGCCTATACGACCTTCCTCTCGCTCGCCGACGAGAACCTGCAGCGCACCTACCTCGATGGGCAACTCGACGACTCGTTCACGCAGCTCCGCGCCGGCATCGGTGGCGGCATCCGCGTCTATGTAAAGTCGATCGTGCTGCCGCTGCTCGGCGTCGACGTCGGCTACGCTCCGCAGACCGGCGAGCGCCGGATCTACTTCGCGGTCGGCCTGACGGAGCTGTGAAGCGGTGCGCACAACGACGCTGCTCGTCGTCTTCGTCGCAGCACTGCTCGCGGCCTGCGCCGGTGGCGGCCAGACCACGATGACCGACCGCGCCCCCGCTCGCGCCGAGCTCGTGCTCCACGGTGGACGCGTGCTCACGATGGATCCGGCTCGGCCCGATGCGACCGCGATCGCCGTCGTGGCCGGTCGCGTCGCGGTCGTCGGTAGCGATGCCGATGCGCTCGCGTTCGTCGGGCCGGACACTCGCGTCATCGACCTCGCCGGGCGCACCGTCACGCCGGGGTTGGTCGACGGGCACTGCCACCTCTTCGGCCTCGGTCGTGAGTTCGAGCAGCTCTCGTTCCGCGGTCTCGACAGCGCCGCTGCCGTCGCCGCCGTGGTGGCGCGCGCGGCCAAGACGCGACCAGCCGGCGAGTGGCTGCTCGGCCGCGGCTGGGATCAGAACCTCTGGACGCCCGCCGAGTTTCCCACGCGCGGGCTCCTCGACATCGCTGCGCCCGCGCACCCCGTGGCGATCCGGCGCATCGACGGCCACGCGCTCTGGGTGAACGGCGCCGCGCTCGCTGCCGCGGCGATCGACTCGCGTACGAGCGATCCCGCAGGCGGACGCATCGTGCGCGACGCGCGCGGCGAGCCGACCGGGGTGCTCATCGACAACGCCGCCGACCTCGTGTTCGCTCGCCTGCCGCCCGACTCCGCCGAGGCGCGGGCGCGACAGATTCTCGCCGGCGCCACGCGCGCCGTCGCTGCTGGACTGACCGGCGTACACGAGATGGGCATCGACGACGCCACCGTCGCCGTCTATCGCAAGCTCGTCGCCGAGGGGCGGCTGCCGCTGCGCGTCTACGCCTTCCTTCAGGGCGAGGGGCAGCTCGACACGCTGGCCGCCCGCGTCCCCGACCGCGATCCCGACGGGACCGCGCGTTTCGTGCTGCGCGCGGTGAAGCTCTACGCCGACGGTGCGCTCGGCTCGCGTGGCGCCGCCCTGCTCGCGCCGTATGCCGATGACCCGGGCAACGTCGGGCTGGTGCTCGCGACCGAGGCGGAGCTGGCGCACGCGGTCGACGCGGCGGTGGCGTCGGGCTGGCAGCTCGGCGTGCACGCGATCGGGGATCGTGCGAACCGCATGGTGCTCGATGCCTTCGCGCGCGCAGTCGGCGGCGACCGGCGCTTTCGCATCGAGCATGCTCAGGTGGTTGCGCCCGAGGACCTCGGTCGCTTCGCCGCGCTCGGCGTCGCGGCTGCGATGCAGCCGACCCACGCGACCTCCGACATGGCGTGGGCTGACGAGCGGCTCGGACCCGCGCGGCTCGTCGGAGCGTATGCATGGCGCACGCTCCTCGCGTCGGGCGCGCACGTCATCGGCGGCTCTGATTTTCCCATCGAAGACGTGCCGCCGCTGCTCGGGCTGTACGCGGCGGTGACTCGGATGGACGCGAAGGGGAACCCGCCGGGCGGCTGGCTCCCCGACGAGCGGCTCACGCTCGAGCAGGCGCTCTCGCTCTACACCGTCGAGCCGGCGTGGGCTGCGTTCGCCGAGAGACAGCGTGGGCGGATCGCGCTCGGCTTCGTCGCTGACCTCACGGTCTTCGACGGACCGCTTGCGCCTGATCGCTCGCTGCTCGAGCGCCAGGTCGACCTCACGATTGTCGGTGGCAGCGTCGTGTACGCGCGCGCGGCACGCTGACGAGCGCGCTGACAAGTGCGCGCGCCGCGAGGGAAAGATTTCCAGCGTATGCTCGCCGCATGATCCGCTGGCATGACAACTGGGACACGGCACTCGCCGAAGCGCGCTCCACTTCGCGCCCGCTCTATCTCTTCCTCTACAGCCCCTCCTGACTTGGCTGTCACGCCATGGATGCCGTGACGCATCCACATGACGATGTCGTGCAGGAGCTCGCACAGCACTTTGTCGCGGTGAAGCTCGAGAGCGGCAAGCACCCTGAGCTGACGCGGCGCCTCGGCGTCCGTTGGCTTCCTGGCATGGCGGTGGTCGACACCGACGAGCGCGCGGCCAACATCCAGATCGGTTTCCTGCCGGTGGCCGACCTGCTCGCCGAGACCGCGTACGGCCGCGCGATCGTGGCGATGGGTGCGAAGCGCTACGACGAGGCGCACGCGCTCTTTGCGCAGGTCGTCGACACCGATGGCGCTGAGCGTGCGCCCGAGGCGGCGTTCTGGTGGGGCGTGAGTCGTTACCGGCAGACCAAGAACTTCGACATGGCGCGCGCCGAGTGGGCCCGCATCGTGGAGCGGTGGCCGCGCTCGCAGTGGGCGCGCAAGGTCGGCTACACGCTCGAGCAGACTGTCGCGACGTAGCGCGACCGGTCGCGACGTAGCGCGCGCTGGCGCGTCAGGCGCGTAAGGCGCGCTGGCGCGTAATCCGCAGGATGTCCGCAGCGGTCTCTTCGATCGCGCGGGCGGTCACGTCGATCACCGGCCAGCCCGGGTGCTGGCGGAAAATCTCCTGCGCGTAGGCGATCTCGCGCTGGATGTGATCACGCACGCCGTAGCTCGAGTCGGGGGGCATGCCCAGATGCACCAGGCGCGCCTGTCGGATTTTGGCGAGCACTTCGGGCTGGATCGTGAGGCCGAAGATTCGCTCGGGCGGAACCTCTTCGAGCTCGATGGGTGGCGCGATGCCGAGGACGATCGGCACGTTGGCCACGCGCAGCCCCTTCTGGGCGAGGAACGTGGAGAGCGGCGTCTTCGAGGTGCGCGAGATCCCGACGAGCACGAGATCCGCGCGTGGCAGGTTGCGCGGCTCAGCGCCGTCGTCGTTCTTCACCGTGAATTCCACCGCCTCGATCCGCCGGAAGTACTCCTCGGAGAGCGCGTGCGTCAGGCCGGGCACGCCTTGTGGCTGCTCGTCGAGGAAGGAGGAGAGCTTCGCCATGAGGCCGCCGATGAGGTCCACCGCTTCGACGCCGAGCCGCTGGCAGAGCTCCCAGAGCAGCTCGCGCTCGGCGGAGTCGACGACGGTGAAGACGACCAGCGCGTGCAGCCCCGCGGCGCGCTCGATGATTTTCTCGACCTCGCTCTCAAGGCGGACGCGCGAGAAGATCTGCACGTCGCAGTCCGCGCCCCCGAACTGCAGGAGCGCGGCGTTGACCACCTTCTCGGCGGTCTCGCCGGTCGAGTCGCTGAGTACGAAGACCGATTTCATCGGCGGCAGTCTACCCCGGAACCACGAGCGTCACGCTTGCGCTGCGGGCTCAGGTCGCGACGTGGTGGACGGTATCGCCCGGCGCCACGCCGAGCGCGGCACGGGTTGCTGCGTCGAGCGCGACCTCGCCGGTGGACGACACGCCGAACTGCGTCGTCACTGCGGTGAAGCACGGCGTGCGCCCCGGGTGTTCGCTCGCCACGAGGCCGAGTCGCACCTCGGGGGGCACCGTGCCGGTCGCGGCGTCGGTCGCGGCAGCGGTCACTCGCCCCGTGCGCGCGCCCCGCACGAGCGTGATCTCGTCGGTGTGCGCGACGTAGTGCGGCCCGCCGTCGAACGGATCGATCCGCTGTGCGTGTTCGAAGCCGATCTGCTCCAGCATCTTCTTTACCCCGCGCGTCTTCGGGCCGACCTCGCCGATCATCGCCTGGACGTCCGGCGGCAGCAGCGCGACGTAGATCGGTCCTTCCGGGAACAGTCCGCGAATGAACTCCTTGTTGTCCTTCGAGAGGCGATCCGCCTGCTGATACGAGAGCCCGGTAAAGTGTCGCCCGAGGCTCTCCCAAAGGAGGCTCGCGCCGTCTTCGCCGAGTGGTGGCAGCAACTCGGCGAGCACCTCGTCGCGAAAGCCGGTGCGGTGCATCGCGATGTAGAGGAAGCGAACGTACGAGAGCAGCTTGCCGAGCGCCTCGGGCCGGCCGCGATATTCAGGCAGCAGGATCAGGCCGCCAATCTCCGTGGGCCCGTCAAAGTGGTAGCCGATCCGCAGGTAGCGGTGCACGAAGTAGCGGTCGAGCGTCGACGAGTAGCGCTGCTCCTCGAGCACGTCGAAGAAGACGTGGGGCGCGGGGCGTGTGCCGTGCTGCGCGACGACGATCGAGCTGCCGATGACGCGGCCCGAAGTGGTGTCCTCCAGCACGAACAGGAATTCACGCTGCCGCTCCTCGAGCTCGCCTGAGAAGGAGCGCTGCGAGCGGTCGAGGAGCGACGCGAGGAGGTCGCGGTCGGCCGGCAGGTTCACCGTGTCGAGGTGCCGCGCGACGGCGAAGAGCCCGTCGAGGTCGGACGTGAACGCCTCGCGAATGCGGAACATGGCCCCTCCGGGAGCCGGACCGTACACCCCGCTCCGAGGGTGGTCAAAGCTGGCGGCGTGCGTGTGCGGCGCGGTCGCCTGCCGGGCCGTGTCGTGGTCGCCTAGCGGCCCGCGGCGAAGCGTGCGTACGCCGGGTCGCCCGGCAGCGGGGGCAGGAGCGGCCGAACGAGGCGCCGGGTTAGTTCGATGACCGTGTCGACGAGGTCGCGCGGCGCGGCGTCGACCACCTCGGCCACGCCCGGCGCGAGTTGGTCGCGAGCGAGCTCTTCGTACCCGATGATGCGAATCGGCGGCAAGGCGTCGCGCTCGCGCTCCGAGTTCTCTTCCACGATCCAGTCGAGCACGGCCGAGAGCGTCTCGACGCTCACGGCGTAGGTATCGTGCATGAGTACGATCACGCGCTCGTCGTTCTCGAGGCGGCGGATCCGGCTGACGAGATACGCCGTTGCGCGCCCGACGTCATGGGTCAGGTATTCACGTGGGTCGAGGTCCCAATGGAGGTGCTTGAGGCCGCGCGCCGCGAGCATTGCCTCCACACGGGGGCAGCGCGAGCCGTACGGCACACGCATCCAGGAGACCGGCATGCGCGCAAGTGCGGCCATGATGCGTGCGTTCTCATCGACCTCGAGCTCGGCGTTGGCTGCCGACCCCTGGCAGAGATGGGCGTGGTTGACGGTGTGGTTCCCGACGAGGTGACCCTCGGCGAGCGCACGGAGCGCGATCTTTCGGCGAGTCTCGGTGTTCTCGCCGACGCCGCTGACACGCCAGCCTGACCAGAAGAAGACCCCGCGCACGCTGTGCTGCGCGAGCAGATCGAGGAGCGCAGGCGTGAAGTCCTCGTGCGGTCCGTCGTCGAAGGTGAAGAGCACCTCAGGCGAGCCGCTCGACGAGGCGCCGCCGGCGGGCTGTGGCCAGCGGGGCGGTCGCGCATGCAGGGCGATTGCCCAGAGCATGGTCAGCGCGCCGATAGCACTGGCGATGCGTATTCCTCGCCGCACGAGTCGATCAGTACCACCCCGGGGTGGGGGCTGCGACTTCCCGAAGGGTCGTCGCCCGCACCTAGGGTGTTGGCCGGGGGACGCGGAAGAGCGTTCCCCCGGCGTGAAGCCGATGCCGCAAGCCTAGAACGGGAGGTCGTCGCCGCCGGGCGCGTTGAAGGTGTCGGGCGGCGGACCGTAGTCATCGCCACCGCCACGTCCGCCGCTGCCGC